>JBCCQK010000052.1:0-26255 GCA_039024375.1 Bacteroidota bacterium | reverse complement strand
CGACACATTTTATGATGGACTCTTTTTCAATTCTACTTCGTTAAAAATTATCTCCGTAGCGATGCTATGCAGAGAATTTTTACCTTGTAGAATGAAAAAATAGCCTCATCAAAAATGACGATTATTTATAGTTAGGTACTTTTTTTTGGAAAAAGTTGAAAAATACGGAAAAAAGTTACCAACCGCAAACGTTTGCGCAAACGTTTGCGAAATTTGTCCGTCAAAATAAAAAACGTTTTCCGTCTTTATTATCAGAATTATGCTCTACTTTTATAACAGAATTCAGATGTTAATTCCTCGTCTCCAAACAGAAAGTATTTATAGAATTGACAAAGATTAAGCTGATTTTAATATAAAGAATTTTTTAGAAGTATTGTATGAAACTAAAGGTTGGCAAAAGGTTATCCATTCGGGTAACCTTTTCTTTTTGGGCACTAGGTAGCCACTACTGAAAAGTATTTACGATAAGGTTACCCCCGATACTCAACGACCGTATCATCCACAAAAAAATCGTCGCTTTCCACCACCTGCTTTAACGCTAGATTCATATTATCCATCCCCGTTTGATAAATCGGTTTGATAAATCCATACCAGCCGAGTGCGGTCAAAAAACCACCCATCTGCAATTGATTGATAAACTCCATTTGGCCGTCGCCGACCGACCGAAAAGTAAAACGGTGTCGGTAGCTACCCAGCAGTAGATGATTGCGCCGCCATTCAAAATATTCGTTTTCCTTGTATTGACTAACCCGCACCGAAAAAGACGAAGATTTATTGAGGGGACGGATTGGTTGTTTATCGTCAAAATTTACGGCTTTACGAGCGGCTATTGCTTCGGGAGTGGCGTTTTCCTGCATTTCCTGCAAGAGTTGGGGCGTATTGGGGAAGATGGTGACTTTTAAACGTTCGTCTTTGCGCAAGAGGCCATTGACTTCACTGTAAAACGGGTTCCACAAATACCAAGCGTGAAAGCGGGTGAAGGTGTACCAGACTTCGTAGGGTTCCGCATTGATGCGGATGGATGTTTCTAGGGTTTTCATGTACGTTATTTTGTTGTTTTAGACTACACAAAGGGCATCTCCCACTTTAACTATAAATTCTCCCTCCGATAACTCCTTTTCCCAACAAACATTCATCCCAAAGTAAATCTTATTTTTCGCCAAGCGCCGATAGCCCGCTAGTGTCCGATTCGGCTCCTTCCCAATTTCGGCCGTCGTCTGTTGGATATTTGGAACTTGACAACGAGCGCAGGGCTTCACGGCACGAAACGCCATCTGGCCAATTTTGAAATTTTTCCACGAATCTTCTACGTGTGGAACACCGCCTGTGAAAATTAGATTCGCTCGAAAGCGGTCAATCGAAACGGGCTTTTCCAATCGCTGATTTAAATCGTCCATAGCGGCTTGGCCTAATAGCAAATAAGGATAGCCATCGGCAAAACTGACAATTTCGCCCGATTTTCGATGTTTGGCTTCGAGTGGTCGAAGACTATCGTCGGTCATGTAAATCAATTGGCAAGGGGTTTTTAATTTTTGACTAAACCAATCATTGATAGTCGAGGGTAGAACGCTACCTGTACAAGCGTGCCCCCAAACTTCGGTGGGTTGTTCTTTGATAAATTCGGTGGGTTGCAACGGCAGCGTTAGGACGTCTTCGGGTATCTGGCGGTGCTGTACTTTCAATTGGTCGCCATTTATGCTCACTTTCAATAGCGCCATTTCGGGAATGGTTCGTTGGGTTAAAAAAGTGCCGTCGAGTAGGGTGAGCATGAAACGACGGTCGTGTGCTAAGCCGCGTAGGGTTAAATGAGCTTCGGTGACGGAAATACCACCGAGTGACTTGATGGGATAGATATAAATTTGACTTAGTTGCATAAAAATGGATTGTCAGAAATTGCGGGAATGAAAAACACAAAGCTAACAGAATTTGAATAGGACAACGTTCATTTCTCTTAGTTAAAACCACCGAATCCTAAAAAAAACAGGCGCTATCCTAAATGGTAACCCAACAAATTTTCGTTATTTAGCATCTTTACGAAGTAGGGTAGGAGCAATTAGGTCGCTTCGAAGTACTTTTGAGCTAGAATGAATGAAAAAATGCAGCTAATTGATACGCACACGCACTTATACGTGCCGCAGTTTGATAAAGACCGAGCCGCTACCTTAGAGCGAGCGGAAGCTGCTGGAATCGCCCAGTTTTATTTGCCCGCTATCGACAGTGAAACACACGACGCTATGTTGGCGATGGAGGCGGCTTATCCCGAACGATGTTTCGCTATGATGGGCTTGCATCCTTGTTCAGTTAAAGAAAATTACGAAGAGGAACTGGCTATTGTGGAAAAATGGCTGCAAAAGCGACCGTTTTGTGCCATTGGGGAAATTGGTATTGATTTACATTGGGACACGACATTCGTAGAGCAGCAAAAAGATGCTTTTCGACGGCAAATTCGGTGGGCCAAAATGTTAGATATTCCAATAGTGATTCACTCTAGAAAGTCCACTTGGGAGGTGATTGAAATTTTACGAGAAGAGAAAGGACCTAAATTAAGAGGTATCTTTCATTGTTTTGGTGGCACGGTAGAAGAGGCGAATGCCATCATTGACTGCGGTTTTCATTTAGGGATTGGTGGGGTATTGACCTTTAAAAAAGCAGGATTAGACAAAACAATGGAACGGGTTGATTTAGAACACGTTGTCCTAGAGACGGATTCCCCTTATTTGGCGCCCACTCCTTATCGAGGAAAGCGCAATGAGAGTGCGTACATTAGGGTTATTGCGGAAAAATTAGCTGGCATCAAAGGGAAAAGTTTAGCTGAAATTTCGGAAGTAACCAGCGCAAATGCTCGTAAACTATTCACACATTCTACAAAAAACACACTTTTATTTGGTAAGGTTAGGTGAATTAATTCAGATTTACTACTTTAGTGCCGTTAATGAATTGCGTCTTGCTTCTGTGAAGAAGGAAAAATGAAAATGAAGGCCTTCTTTGTATAGATTTTGGGCTTGAAGCTCGAAGAAATGGGTAGAAATTTTGTTTTATAATTATATTTTACAATATTTACGCCCACTAAAAATAGTATGTTTAGTTTTTATATTTGATAATCTTTATTTATTGCTCGAAAGGGAGTTGGTGGATTATCAAAAAAGCAACAGCGAAAAACCGCTAACAGGTAAACGGAGAGGTGCTCGAGTGGCTGAAGAGGCACGCCTGGAAAGCGTGTGTGCGCCAAAAGCGTACCGAGGGTTCGAATCCCTCTCTCTCCGCCAGAAAACAAGAATTCCCCAATTCTATTTTTTCTAGCTTATGCGAACTGAAATGTCAGTTCTGCATTCAAATTGGAAGTCTGAAAGATGACCTCAGGTCGTGATTAGTATAGTTGTCTGTAAAGAAATAGGGTGTGAAATTTAATAATGTTGAGTTTTGTAGTTTTAAACAATTGCATTGATACAATTTTACATTTTAGGTTTTACACGTCCCTAACTTCCCTGCCATCTTTCTTAATTCGAATAATCAACATTTATTAAAAATTAACTTTAAACTTTAGCAAAATCTTACTGACTATGCGAAAATTTATTGCTCTTCTGCTAGTATTTGGTCTGTTTACAATTGATGCGATGGCACAGGCAGAACCAACGGGTTTCCAGATTTTGAAAGAAAAATTCATTGAAGGAGACTGGAGATTTATGAGTTTGGTATTGGTATGCTTGATTTTAGGTCTGGCTTTCTGTATCGAACGTATTATCACATTGAACGTGGCGACAACCAACACGGATGCGTTGTTGGCTCGAATCGATGAGAATTTGAAAGAGGGAAATTTGGAAGGTGCGAAGGAAGTTTGTAAGTCAACTTCTGGCCCTACTGCAAGTATCCTTTACGAAGGTTTGAAAAACGCTGGCGACGGACCAGAAGCTGTTGAAAAAGCAGTAGTTTCTTACGGTAGTGTTCAAATGGGACTTTTAGAAAAAGGTTTGGTTTGGATTGCCCTATTTATTGCGATTGCACCGATGCTTGGTTTCATGGGAACGGTAATTGGTATGATTCAAGCATTCGACCGTATCCAAGCGGTAGGTGACTTATCTCCATCAGTTGTGGCGGGTGGTATTAAGGTAGCCCTATTGACGACAGTATTCGGTTTGATTGTGGCGATTATTCTACAGATTTTTTACAACTACATCGTATCTAAGGTGGATAGTATTGTAGGAAAGATGGAAGAATCTTCAATTGCCCTAGTAGAGGTAATGGACAATAATAATGTATTTAAGTAGTGGTGCGATTTAGTTGCTAGCTGCAACTTGATTTTACATTACTGGTCTAGCCATGTTAAGTTTAGCATAGAGGCTAGATATAACTGAAATTTCTTTTTTAAGAAGTAGTGCTTTGAACTAGACGATTTGATTAATCTTTACTTGCAAAGTATTGGTTTTGAATAGTTTGCTATAATAATTGATAATCAATAATCAGTTTTCAAAGTAATAGGTTGATACATTACATAAGTTGTAAGGCCGAAATAAGTTAAATGAATTAATGTCAACCATCTGTTTGTTCATACCTTGAAAGGTCTGACTCCTGGCAGATTTATCGGTCTTAAATCTGACTTCTCACTCAAGTCATTCAAATTAAAAGCATCAAATCATGTATAATTTTCTAGCCAAAAATGGTCAGTTAGTTGCATTTGTCGGTGGTATCTTGGTGACAGCAGGATTTCTTGCTGGAGTCTTTGGCGGTATCGAAGATTTCATGGCAACGGCAGAAGACCAAAGAAATCAGTCCAATATTTTTAACTTTGGATTGTACGCTGTGATCGCATTAACCGTTTTGGGTTTTGTTGCCGCACTAGGTTTTGGTTTATTCCAAACCATCTCAAATCCCAAAGCAGCCATCAAAGGTATTGCGGGTATCGGATTACTTGTAGCGCTTTATTTCATTGGGCAAGCGGTTGCTGGACCAGATACGCAAAAAATTCTAGACACTCGTCAGCAATTTGCGGTAACGGATGGACAGAGTGCCATCATCAATGGTTCAATAATTGGCGGTCTTATCTTAGCAGGGTTGACGGTCGTTGCCTTTATCGGAGCGGAAATCGTCAATTTCATTAAGCTCAGTAGAAAGTAAATCGAGTAGGTTCAATACTTTCATCAATATGAATGTTGAAACCGCTCCAAAAATAGATAGTCATGGCAAAGAAAAGTGTAAAAGATAGAGTATCTAACGAAATCAATGCTGGTTCTATGGCTGATATTGCTTTCTTGCTACTCATTTTCTTCCTTGTGACCACTACGATTGACGTAGATAAAGGGGTATTGGTTAAGTTGCCACCATGGTCAGATGAAGAGCCAGATATTACCAAATTGAATAAGCGTAACGTTTTTTCTGTTTTGGTAAATGCTCAAAATCAACTCTTGGTAAGAGGAGAACCAACAAAAGTAGAAGATTTGAAAGACCGAACAAAGGAGTTCATTGCGAATCCACAGCGTCGGGAAGACCTTTCAGAATCTCCCAAGAAGGCAATCATTTCCCTAAAAAATGACCGAGGTACTAAGTATAAAACTTATCTCGAAGTTTATAATGAGGTGAAGGCTGCCTATTCCGAGCTGTGGAACGAGGAATGTCAGCGTAAATATGGGCAAGATTACAGCGATGACCTTCCCGTAGCCATTAGAAAGGAAATTCGGTCTAAATTTCCATTGGTCATTTCCGAAGCTGAACCAACAAACTTTGGTGAAGAATAAGCTAGGTTTGTCGAAAAACTACCTTTATTCTATCATTAAGAAAAAATTGTAAATTATGTCAAAATTTTCCGATAAGGGGGGTAAAGAACCACCAAAGGTATCGACAGCGTCTCTTCCAGACATTGTATTCATGTTGTTGTTCTTCTTCATGGTGACAACGGTTTTGAGAGATGCAGAACTGAAAGTAGCGGTTTCCGTACCTCAGGCAACAGAATTGACTAAACTGGAACAAAAGTCCCTCGTACACTATTTGTACGTAGGCCGACCTACACAAAAGTATCAGTCGTTGTACGGTACTAGGCCAACGTTGCAGTTAGGAGATAAGATTTCGGGCATCGAAGATATTCCAATCTTCATCGAGAAACATAAGATTAAAGTAAGTGAATCTCAACACGGTCGTATCACTTCCTCTCTTAGAGTGGACGGTGACGTGACGATGGGAATTGTGCAGGATATTAAAACAAAGCTGCGCAAGTCTAACCAGTTGAGAGTAAACTATTCGGCTAAGCCTCGGCAGGACTAAGCTAATTGTTTTCACTCGCTTTGCGTAAAAGGGATAAGTACTACTAGTGCTTATCCCTTTTCTAGTTAAAGTACTTAATTTTCTACTATTTTAGGGATGTATTCTAATTTGTCTCTTTCTTTGTTAGCAAAAAAGAATTACCTTTGCACTCGCTTTTTAAAAAAATAGAACTCAAAATAAAACAGTCATGAAAAAAGATATTCATCCTTCAGAATATAGAACCGTTGTCTTCAAAGACTTTTCTGCGGACTACGCTTTCTTGGCCAAGTCTTGTACGCCAACAAAAGACACGATTCAGTGGGAAGACGGCAACGAATACCCATTGGTAAAGCTAGAAATCTCTAGTGCTTCTCACCCTTTCTTTACGGGTAAGATGAAGTTTGTCGATACGGCGGGTCGAATTGACAAGTTTAATAAGAAATTTGCTAAGTTCGCCAAAAAGAAGTCGTAAGGGTCTTTGGACTTTTTATATTCTCGGAAACGCCTCAGTCGATTAGATTGAGGCGTTTTTGTATTTTAGGTAATAGCGCTATCTCCATACTTGTGTCTTGTATAAAAGCCGCTTTGTGGTAAACTAAACTTCCCTTTTTTTCGTATTAAATTTTATCGCATTAGTAACGAATAACGGATTACAAATAACAATTCGCCTAAAATGAAGAACATCATCCTATTTGATAACGAAAATAGAGCGCAACTTTTACCGTTGACTTTCACTCGTCCAGTTGGAGAGATTCGAATTGGCATCCTTACTGTTCGGGAAAAATGGGAGCATTACCTAAAAGGAGCCGTTTCCTACCTAACGCAAGATTACTTAGCTAAAAAATATCCTATTAACATCAAGGCAGAAAATTTTGTGATTGATGGAAGTATCGTTCCTACCCCGCAGTTAGCAAAGTTAGTTGGACAATTGGAAATCAACCAAGCCCTGATGGACGGTGACGATTTTATTGCTGCTAAGGTGACTCATGGGCAAATTGCACACCTGATAAATAATGAAGCCATCGACGCTTTGGAAGGTGTTGACATTGTGGGAACGCCTTTCCTAAAAATAAGAAATACTTGGGATATTTTCCGCTACAATCAAACCGCCATACAGTTAGATTTTGTCGAACTGACCAAAAATCGAAGGTCGGCGCCTATTCCTGATTCTAACACAGTGGTCAATAAGCATCAAATTTTTTTAGAAGAGGGTGCATCGGTTAATTGCAGTGTATTAAATGCTACGAATGGTCCCATTTACATTGGGAAAAATGCGGAAGTGATGGAAGGTTGTTTGATTAGAGGTGGCTTTTCTTTAGGAGAATCGGCGACGTTGAAAATGGGCGCAAAAATTTACGGGCCAACTACTATTGGCCCCTACGCTAAATTTGGTGGAGAGGTCAAAAATTCGGTTATTTTTGGCTATTCGAACAAGGCGCATGATGGTTATCTGGGTAATTCGGTCATCGGCGAATGGTGTAATTTAGGAGCCAATACCAATAATTCAAATATGAAAAATAACTATTCATCGGTGAAAGTCTGGAATTATGAATTGGAAGCGTACAAAAATTCGGGGGAGCAATTTTGTGGATTAGTGATGGGCGACCATACGAAGTGTGGTATTAATACGATGTTGAATACGGGAACCGTCATTGGTATCTTCGCCAATATTTTTGGTGCTGGTTTCCCAAAAAAATTTATTCCTTCCTTTTCGTGGGGAGGTGTTACTGAATCAACTACTTACCAACTGGAAAAAGCCCTACAAGTGGCAGAAAAAGTATATGCTCGGAGAAATAAACCCTTTGATGAGATAGAACAACAAGTAATTCGGGCTATATTTGAGCAAACGGCTAAGTATAGAACTTGGCAACTGGTGCTTCAAAAAGAATCTACCAGAATGGCCGTCTCGAATTAATAGTTCTTTGAAGTTGGTTGTATAGTAAGTAAATGATTGGCCGTTTGGATAGATGACAAAGATTTGAAATTTGGCACTTCGCTTAACTAGCCACTAATCAACTAATTACGAGTCACTACACTATGAAAATTCCTCTTTGGAAAAAATTGCTGAGCTACTTCTTTGAATTTCACGTCGAAAGTGCACCGAGTGACATCAACCCACATTTGTACGTCAGTATCAGTCGAGGACGTTATCAGCTTTCTACCGCCAATGCGATTTATTCTTTCGCCGATTTATACGATAACTTTACGGTTACTTTTCAAAAAATAAAATTACCTACCCATCAGAAAGACGTATTAATTCTAGGCTTCGGTTTGGGGAGCATTCCCTACATGCTAGAGAAAAAATTTGATAGACAATATCAATATACTGCGGTCGAAATTGATGAAAATGTCCTCTATCTCGCTAATAAATATGCGCTTCCCGACTTGACTTCTTCTATTACGATGATGCCCGCTGACGCTTTTGCCTTTGTCCACTATTGCCACGATACTTTTGATATGATTTGTATGGACGTGTTTTTGGACGATACTGTTCCCGAAAACTTCGAAAGCGAGCATTATTTACGCCAATTAGCAACTTTACTGAATCCCAATGGGGTTTTACTGTTCAATAAATTAGCGGCCACTCAAAAAGACCGACAACAAGCAGCTACTTTTTTCGAACTATTCCAATCTGTCTTTCCAAAAGGAACTTACTTGGAAGTCAATGGAAATTGGATGTTGGTCAATGACCAAGCATTTATACATAGCCAATAGATAACCTTTCAACACCTATAAGTATATTTAGTAAATGGGTAAGTAGTACAGAGTACAGAGAGATTTATCAAATCTACGCTCAAAAATGAACTTTGTATGCTTCGTGGACTCTACCTCTTTGTGGTGAGAAAATGCTAAATAGTTACGTAAACGACGCAAATTTGGTTGTAATTAACACAAAAGCCTTTATTTCTCTTCTTCAATCATACTATTTTTGAGTAGTTACGTTTTGTAGTAAAACGATTTCATCTCTTTCCTCTTTTTAAAAGTACGGGTATTTAGTGAGCGATACGGATTGTAACTAATGAAGCGCATTTTACTCATCTTCTTTCTTTTGCTGACTTATATTGGTCTGCATGGCCAGCAGTTGGAATTGTCCAATTGGCGGGAAAAGACCATGAATTTTGCAAAAGATAGTATTGTTTTAGATAGTTTACCGATTGTTCCCAACTCCGTTAGGATTCAAAAAATTGGAGATTATGCCAACCTATCACATTTACCTTCCATTACCTACAATCTACTCATTCTAAACGATTCTTTTTTTATAAACAACGACGTTGAACGCTCAACGAAGTTCATCCTAAAATACAGAGTTTTCCCCTTTGATTTTCGGGCACCCGTTCGACATTTGGATACTTTACTGATTGCCGAAACTTACGAAGGTAATTATATTGGCTTTGACTACACCCCAGAAAAAAGAACCACTACAACTGCTACACTATTTGATAATAGCGGATTACAGTATAGCGGTAGTTTCGCTCGGGGCATCTCTTTTGGCAATAGTCAGAATTTGGTGCTAAATTCTCAGTTTAACTTACAACTATCGGGAAAACTGGGTAATGATACGGAAGTCGTAGCAGCGTTAACCGACGAAAATATTCCATTGCAAGCCGAAGGAAATACTCAGCAGCTGCAAGATTTTGACCAAGTCTTTATCCAAATTAAACAGAAAAATAGCAGTTTGACGGCTGGTGATTACGAGATAAGTACTCGCGACCACTACTTTATGCAATACTACAAAAAACTGCAAGGCGCTACGTTTGCTACTGAACAGTCTGCTTTTAAAACTGGAAAATGGACAACGCAGGGTAGTTTTGCTATTTCAAGGGGGCTATTTTCCAGAAATATTATCCCCGCCATCGAAGGGAACCAAGGCCCTTATCGCTTGACGGGCAGCAACGGCGAGCAGTTTATCATCGTATTAGCGGGAACGGAAAGGGTTTTTTTAGATGGTATTTTGACTAGGCGAGGAATCGAAGAAGACTACATTATCGACTACAATCGGGGGGAATTAGTGTTTACGAACAAAAAACTGATTACCCAAAATAGTCGAATTATCGTCGAGTTTGAATACTTAGACCAGACCTTTCAACGGTCTTTATATGCGGTAAATAGCGAATTGAAAACGGAGAAAAATCGCTTTTATTTCGGCCTGTTTTCCCAGCAAGATAGCAAAAACGCAGTTGGTGATATAGAATTGTCATCGGCCGAACGGATGGCCTTACAAAATATCGGTGATGATGTGGCGAATGCGGTTGTCAGCGGTGTAGATACTTTGGAAAATGGCTTTCAAGAATCCAATGTACAGTACGAGTTACGAGATACTTTTTACACAATATTCAACGAAAATAGCACGATTGGTGATACTATCTTTACAGAAATTCTAATCTATTCTATTAATCCTAGCTTGGCTAAATATACGGCGAGGTTTACCCAAGTTGGGCAAGGAAACGGTAACTATCGCTTAACGGTTGCCAATAATGCCAACGGGCGTACCTACGAATGGGTCGCACCCGACGAGTTAACGGGTTTGCCCCAAGGAGACTTCGAACCCATTCAAAGGCTCGTTGCGCCCGAAAAACAACAACTCTACACCATTGGTACGGAGTTGACTTTAGGCGAAAATTCCTTCCTACGGACAGAAGTAGCTTTAAGTAATACTGACCTCAATCGCTTATCTAGCATCGACCAGGCGGATAACCTCGGAACGGCCTTATTTGGGGAATATGGATTGGAAAAACCACTTGGAAAAAAAGGATGGGCACTAGAAACGAACCTAAAATACGAATGGGTACAACGAGATTTTCGAGCCTTGAACCCCTATCGGAATGCCGAATTTAATCGGGATTGGAACGTTAACCCTATCAATAATCGCCCCGCAGCTAACGAACAAATTGGTAAAGGAAAGATTCGGTTGACTCAGAAAAATGAAACGCAAATTGACTACCAATATTCCACTTTCCGTCGGTCGGCGATTTACGAAGGAACGAAGCACGATTTCGATGTTTTTTATAAAAAATCGGGTTATGATATACGGCTTTACGGTAGTTTATTAGCGACGACTAGTGAAACAGAAGCCAGTCAATTTTTTCGACCTCGCATAGATATTTCTAAACGATTCAAAAAATGGCGCAACTGGCAATTGGGCGTTTACGGCGAAAGAGAGCGGAACGAAATTCGAAATATTACTAGCGATACCTTAAAAACGAATGGCTTCTACTGGGATTTGTACCGTATTTATTTAAAAAGCCCCGAAAATCGGACGTTTCAATGGCAAATGAATTACGCACGGCAGACCGATTTTAGACCTAAGGGAGTAGATTTTTTGAAAAGCACAGTAGCGGACGAAGTAAATATCAACGGTCATTGGAATCAAAAAAGGGCGAGTCAACTTAAATGGAATTTTTCTTATCGAAAGCTAGCCATCGCTGATGAACAGTTAACGAATCAAACGGCGCAAGAAACGTACTTAGGGCGTCTGGATTATGCCCTAAACTTGTGGCGAGGAGCATTCCGCTGGAACACCAACTACGAAATTGGTTCGGGGCAGGAAGCAAAAGTAGAGTTTCAATTTATCAAGGTGAACAAAGGTGAAGGCACTTTCGTTTGGGAAGCCACGGAACAATACGATTTGAATGGCGATAGCATTCCCCAAATTAACGAATTTGTTGTCGCCCCTTTTCAAGACCAAGCTAATTACGTGCGCATCAACACGTTTACGAACGACTTCATTCGAACCAATAATGTATTGCTGAACCAAAGTTTGCGTTTGACGCCGAGGGCTATTTGGAACGGTAAGAAAGGGGTGAAAAAAATGCTGTCTAAATTCTCTACGCTATCCACTTTGCGTATTAACCGAAAGGTCAATTTGGACAGAAATGTTTCCGCTTGGAACCCCTTTGATTTGACGGTGGCGGACACCAATTTAGTAACGATTTCCTCGGCGGTTAGGAACGTTTTGTTTTTTAATCGAAATCACCCCGTTTACGACTGTCAAATGGGCCAAACGGTCAATCGCAATCGAAACGTACAGACGACAGGCTTTGAAAGCCGAAAAAATAATTCGGTATTCTTCAGAAGTCGCTGGAATATCACGCCCGTTTTTAGTAACGAAATCAATGTGGAATTGGGTAACCGAAGTAGCGACTCCGAACTATTTGACAATCGAGATTTCGACATCGACTATCGAACGATTAGCCCAAAATTCATTTACCTACCCACCCCAAAAGTAGAAGCTACTTTTTCCTACGAATACCAAAAGGCCGAAAATCAGCTTACCGACTTTTTAGCTACGGCTACTTTTCACGAACTTAAATTAGAAGCGCAGTATAATCGAACGGAAAAGTTGGCCTTCAAAAGCGATTTTTCTTTCGTCAATATTGCGGTCGTTGGCTCCACAAATCCAACGTTGGAGTTGACCTTATTGGAAGGTTTGAGAAAAGGGCAGAACTTTCTTTGGGGCTTGACCCTTAGCCGCCAACTAGCTAATAACGTGCAGATGAGTCTTCGCTACGAAGGACGCAAAACGGGCGATAATCGGACGGTACATCTGGGGAGTGCGCAAGTTCGGGCCACTTTTTAGCGTACTTTGCTCTAAGTAAGTACTACGCCTTACATCTGACGCACCGCCAATCCTGTTAATCCTGAAATCCTGTCAAAAAGAAATATTGTTAATATTGTCTGATTACTTAGCTTTTCAAATTAATACAGTCCAGGTTTAATTGAGCAGGAGAAGGAGATTCTTTCCTAGAATCTTCTTCTTTTCACTCTGCTTAAAGAGAAAGATTCCTTCAAGGAATCTCCCTTTCCTATTCGACAATTTTATCGTGAACTAACGACTAAGTGTCTTTTTTTAAGACCCAGAGCCAACTTGTAGCAGTGAATTGGCGCTAAATCTTCCAACTATTTCCCTATCTTAGCATTTTTCCTAATCAATTATCAACCCTACATGAAATCTTTCACTCGACACTACAACGTATTTAATTTTTCTGGCACTAAAAATTTTCTTTCTACTTTTCTCTTTTTAGCTGTCTTTCAAACCAGTTTAATCGGCCAAGAAGACATCACCCTACTCCGCTTTCCAACTTTAAACCCCGATGGTAGCCAAGTCGCTTTTTCCTACCAAGGCGATATATGGATGGCCAGTACCGACGGTGGAACGGCTAGACGACTCACCATTCATGAAAGCTACGAAAGCCATCCGCAGTGGAGTCCCGATGGCCAAAGTATCGTATTCCAAGGCAATCGCTACGGCAATAATGACGTGTTTACAATAGAGGCGACGGGAAGTCGTCCGATGCGTTTGACCCATCATTCGGCAACGGACGGAACCCCTGTTTTTGACGGCCGAGGCAACATCTTATTTACTACTCGCAGAAACTTTGTACAAGTAGAACGAGAAGCCGAGATTCACCAGATTAGTCAAACGGGTGGAACGCCTTTTCGGTTATTGAATACAACTGGATTTCGTCCAATCCCTTCGCCCAATGGACGATTCATTGCCTTCGTGAAAGGTTCCTGTCGAGTGGCTAGAGAAGCCTACACGGGGCCCGCCAATCGCAACATCTGGCTCTATGATACTCAAAATGATACCTATTCTCAGTTGGTTGAGTCGGACGCACAGGAAGTACAAGTGGATTGGGGCGATGACGAAACAGTTTACTATCTCGGCGCCAAAAATGGACGCTATAATATTTATCAATTAGAGATAGATGCTTTGGGAAAGGCGACTAACACACCCATTGCGTTGACTACTTTCACCGACGAAGGAATTCGCTATTTTGACGTAAGTCAGAACGGCCAAACGATTGTGTTTAGTCGAGGTACGGACGTATTCACGATGGATGCGCAAGCAGGAGCGACGCCTAAAAAGTTGGATTTACAAGTAACGGAAGATTACCGTTTTGACCCCATTGAGCATAAAACTTACACGAAAAACGCTGACGATTACGCCATCTCTCCTAATGGAAAATACCTTGCTTTGGAAATCCGAGGAGAAATTTTTGTCACGCCCAACGACAAGGAACGCAAGCGTACCGTACAAATTACAAATCACTCATATCGAGACCAAAGCCCGCAATGGTTGAATGACTCTACTTTAATCTTTATTTCTGACCGTAACGGCAACAAAGATATTTTCTTAGCCAAATCGGCAGATATGGAGAATCCCGATTTGTTCAAAACTTTCAAACGTACCGTGCAGCCATTGACGACCACTTCCGAAGAAGAGAATGAGGTGATATTATCGCCTGATGGCAAGCAGTTAGTCATTGTTCGAGGAAGAGGAAAAATGGTCGTGGCAGATATTAGTTCGACGGGACAGATTAGTAACGAAAAGACCCTACTAGACAGTTGGGATATTCCCGAAGACATCGCTTGGAGTCCCGATAGTCGATGGTTGGCCTACGCTTATCAAGACCTAAATTTTAACGAAGAAATTTTTATTCGAGCGGCCGATGGAACGGGCGAAACACATAATGTAAGCATGCACCCGAGAGGAGATTATTCGCCCAAGTGGAGTGCCGATGGTAGTAAACTAGGTTTTATCTCGATTCGAAATAATGGCGATGCGGACGTTTGGTTCGTTTGGTTAAAAAAATCGGATTGGGAAAAAACGAAAATGGATTGGGAAGAAGCGGAATACGAGGACGAACCTACTGCTAAAAGGGAAAAGAAAAAAGATGCCGATAAGGATAAAAAAGATGCGGTCGAACCCATTGAAATTGATTTTGAAGACATTTACCAGCGAGTAGTGCAAGTCACTCGTTTGCCAGGCAATGAGGGAGACTTAGCCATCAGCCAAGACGGAGAAACTTTCTATTTTAGTACATACAATTCGGGTCGAAACGGCTCAGTTGGTAAGCAACAATTCCGAAGCGTCAAATGGAATGGCGAAGAGATGAAAACTTTGCTGACTGACGGGAATATCTACGGCGTCAATTTGGATAAAAAAGGAAAGCATCTGTATTACTTGAAGCGAGGTGGAATGCTGCAACGATTTAAGGCTGATGCCGCTAAACCTAAACCAGAGACGTTACCATTTAGTGCTAAAATGGATGTCCATCACGCCGAAGAACGGCAACAAATTTTTGCCGAAGCGTGGCGCAGTTTGAATGCAGGTTTTTATGACCCCAATTTTCACGGAAGAGACTGGGCGGCGTTGCGCACCAAGTACAAACCACGAGTAATTGCCGCTTCTACAGCACAAGATTTTCGAGATATGGCCAACGAAATGTTGGGGCAATTGAACGCTAGCCACATGGGGATTTATGGCGGTTCGCCCGAAGAAACGCAGCGAGAAAGTACAGGATTGTTAGGCATTGAAGTGATGCCTCAAGATAATGGGGTGAAAATTACAAAAGTAGTAGCAAATAGTCCTGCTAGCAAAGCGGAAAGCCAGCTCGAAGTTGGTGACCTAATTACGAGTGTGAACGGTGAAGCAGTTAGTAACGATGTAAATTTTTATAGTCTATTAGAAGGCTTGCGTAACGAGCAAATCCTGCTCAATGTGATTAGCGAAAGTGGTGCTTCGAGAGAAGTTATCATCCGTGCAACGAGTTCCTTGCGAACGGAATTATACGAATCGTGGGTAGCCGAACGGAAAAAGTTAACGGAAAAATACTCCAATGGGCGATTGGGGTATTTGCACATCCGAGGTATGAACTGGACAAGTTTTGAACGGTTCGAACGAGAATTGGCGGCTAGCGGTTACGGGAGAGAAGGTATCGTTATTGATGTGCGCTTCAACGGTGGTGGCTGGACAACGGATATGCTGATGGCCGTGTTGAACGTGCGTCAACATGCCTACACAGTTCCTCGTGGGGCGGCGGCCAGTTTAGAAAAAGAAAATCAAAAATTCAAAGAGACCTATCCTTTTGGCGAACGCTTACCCTTATCTTCTTGGACTAAGCCTTCGATTGCACTGTGTAATCAGAACAGCTACTCCAATGCCGAAATTTTCTCCCACGCCTTCAAAACTTTGGACATTGGTACACTAGTTGGAACGCCTACTTTCGGAGCGGTGATTTCAACGGGTGGACAAGGATTAATGAACGACCACTTTGTGCGGATGCCTTTTCGAGCGTGGTACGTCAAAGCGACGGGCGAGAATATGGAACACGGTCCCGCCGTTCCCGATGTGATTGTTGAAAACGCACCTGATAGCAAAGCGAAAGACGAAGATTTGCAATTGCAGAAAGCGGTAGAGGTATTATTGGGGGAAATAAAGTAGCAGACCGAAACTTAATCTGTACAAAAAAGTTTATAATAAACAGAATATGTTTACCTTACAGATTAGTCACGGTAACGTTTATTGCCCCCACTTGAGAGATACTTAACATATAGCAAACTAACCAGCCCTCAGGAAAGCGATAAAAATAAATTTATCATTTGTCGAGGATTTAGTTAAATAAACGGTTCATTTTAAGTGTTTTAGCTAAATCCTCGACTCCGAAAAATGTAAATTTATTTTTATCTTACTACTTATCACTACTATCAGATTATAAAAAAATTAACACGAGGAAAAAACAGGAGCATTAGCATGGAGGAACGTCAAAGATACCCTGATTATAAACGATATAAGTTCCGTGAACTGAAGGTCTATGGCTCGACCGAATGGTTGGCGGACAACAAGAAAAAATACCGTCAAGTATTTGACCGGCACGAGTCGTCCTATATTTACGCCGAACTTTCTTTTCACAATAAGCTATTTGACGAAGAGGACTGGGAGGTGGAAGTAGAATTACACTGCTACTCCATGAAAAAAGGACGAAAAGAATTGTGTGCCCTACCGTTCAAAAGAAAAGTTAGTAAGTACGACAGCATCGTTTATATCCGAGAAGGCTGGGGGAATAAAAAAGATGGTGCCTTTTGGAAAAGAGGGACGTATTACTGGGAAGCGTGGATAGAAGGAGAAAAAGTAGCCACCAAATACTTTTATATCGAAGATGCGGGCGATGTTATTGAGAACGAGGATAATCCGTACCTAGAAGTCCAGTCACTGAAACTGTACGAAGGGCCGTACGATGACGTCAACGAAGACGACCGTGTTTACTATACGCAGTTTAGTGGCGAAGAAAGCCGTTACATTTATGTAGAAATTACTTTAGCGAATAATAATCTGACCCGTAATTGGCAGTGCGAATTGTTCACCAAATTCTATAACGATGCCCGAGAATTGAAAGGGCAGGTTGTGCGGTTGCATCGAGTGGATAAGGGCGAAGAGTTTATCAAGTTGACGGCGGGTTGGGGGTCTAACGTCAAAGGGTCGTGGCGTAAAGATAATTATACGGCGGAGTTGATTTTTATGGACCGTCTATTGGCCGTTGTTCCCTTTGAAGTAAACGGCCATTTCGAAGAAGGCATTGCGGGAGTTTTATTGCCCAATCGACAAACGCCCATCGTGTTGACGCCCGAAGAAGATGTTAACTTGACCTTCGAAGAGGTGGTACAAAACTTGGAATCTTTAATTGGCTTAACGGATATTAAAGTAAAAGTTCGAGAACACGCCAAGTATATTCAATTTTTGCAACTGCGAAAAGAAAAAGGATTTTTAGAAAAAGAAGAGATTAATGTCCATTCGGTTTTCATCGGTAACCCCGGTACGGGAAAAACGACGGTGGCCAAAATGATGGGCAAACTCTATCGGAAAATGGGCTTGTTGACCAAAGGACACGTAACGGAGGTCGATAGAGTCGAGTTGGTAGGGGAATACAATGGACAAAACGCACCCAAAGTTAAATAAATAATTAATAAGGCAAGGGGAGGAGTGCTGTTCATCGACGAGGCCTATTCGTTGGCGCGGTCGAACGACGATAGTAAGGATTTTGGTCGGGAAGTTATCGAAATTATCCTAAAAGAAATGTCCAACGGCGAAGGCGATTTGGCCGTCATAGTAGCGGGTTATCCTAAAGAAATGAAGCACTTCATGGACTCCAACCCTGGACTAAAATCTCGGTTTAAACTATACTTTGAGTTCTCCGATTATTTACCCCAAGAATTGTCCCGAATTGCCGATTATGCCAGCACCGAAAAAGGGGTAAAGTTAACCGATACGGCTAAATTAGCCATAGACAACTTAATTATCGAAGCCTTCCGAAATCGGGACCGAACCTTCGGAAATGCTCGGTTTGTATTCGATTTGATAGAAAAAGCCAAAATTAATTTAGGTCTGCGTATAATGGCAGCAGAAAATCCCGATTTGATGGAATACGAAGACCTCGAAACCATCACCGTGGACGACGTGAATAACATCGAAATCAGTGTTAAGAAGAGTTTGCCAAAAATTCCTGTCGATACTGCTTTGCTACAAGACTCTTTAGCGGAACTGGATAACTTGATTGGCATGGACTCGATTAAAACGCAGATTCACGAATTAGTGGAATTGGTCAGCTTTTACCAAGATACGGGACGAAACGTGCTCAATAATTTCTTTTTGCATACCGTTTTTATCGGTAACCCCGGAACGGGAAAAACGACCGTTGCTCGCATCCTAACCAAGATTTACAAAGCCTTGGGCATGTTAGAACGGGGCCACATTGTAGAAACCGACCGTCAAGGCTTGGTGGCGGGATACGTTGGACAAACGGCTATCAAAACGGCCGAAAAAATTGACGAAGCCAAAGGTGGTGTGCTGTTCATCGACGAGGCCTATGCCTTGACTAACGCTTCCAGTGCGGGGACATCTCACGGTGATTTCGGCAACGAAGCCATTCAGACCTTACTGAAAAGAATGGAAGACCAACGGGGGCAATTTTTCCTATTTGTAGCGGGCTATCCCGACAATATGGAGAATTTCCTGAAAGCTAATCCGGGCTTAAATTCTCGTTTTGATAAAATTTTGAAGTTCGAAGATTACTCTCCCGCCAGCCTCATGCGGATTGCTATTCAAATGTTCGATAAGCAAGAAATGCAGTTGAGCGTTGCCGCTAAAGAACATTTAGGGGCCTACCTAGAATTTTTACACGAGTACCGAGACAAGTATTTTGGAAACGCTCGGGCAGTCCGCAGTATCGTCGTCGAAGCTATCAAAAACCAAAATCTACGCTTGGCCGCTACACCCGTCAAAAAACGAACCAAGGCAACGATTAATACGATTACGCTAGAGGACGTGCAATCCTTTAAGTTAAGCAAAGAAGATTTGGTGTTCGAAAAGAAAACGATTGGGTTTAGAAGTCGGGGGTAATGGTTATTCGTTATTTGTTATTTGTTCAGACGTTGACGGTAGCCAATAGCATATCAAGTTTCGATGTTGGAAAATTGTATCTTCCAAGTTTTCAACTTGTATAGCTTCAAAATTCTTAGCCTTTTTATTTATACTGGAATTTTTTGTTTGGTAAACCGTGTACCGTACGCCGTGTACCGTAAACCGAAAAATAGCTTCTTAAGAAACACACGTTTATGAAATATCTCAAGCTAACCTTATTATCACTTACACTATTGATTAGTTCCTGTACGCCCGCCGAATTGCAGCAAGTACTAGGAGATGTCCTCGATAGCGGTGCGTTGACCAACAAAGAAATAGCGGGTGGTTTGAAACAAGCCTTGGAAATAGGTATTGGTAAAGGGTCAGACCGATTATCCGCTTTGGATGGTTATTTTAAAAGTCCTTACAAGATTTTATTACCACCAGAAGCCCGAAAAATCACGGATAAATTGCAGAAAGTGCCGGGTTTTTCGGAAGTAGAAAATATTTTATTGGAAAAAATAAATCGGGGAGCCGAAGATGCGGCGAAAAAAGCCAAACCCATTTTTGTTAATGCTATCAAGCAAATGACGTTTGAAGATGCCTTGTCTATTTTGATGGGCGCCGATAATGCCGCAACGGGTTATCTGAACGATAAAACGAACGTACAGCTTTATAATGCCTTCAATCCCGTCATCGTCGAATCCTTAGATAAATTTAATGCTCGGAAATATTGGGCGGACGCCATTAAAACTTATAATAAAATTCCTTTCGTTCAAAAGGCAAATCCAAGCCTAGACGACTACGTGACGACACAAGCCCTAAAAGGCTTATTTTCAATGGTGGAAAAAGAAGAAGCGAATATTCGAGAAAATGTTTCGGCACGGACGACCAGTTTGTTAAAAAAAGTGTTTGCGAAGCAGGATGAGAAGTAGGTTAATTCGGTTAACGGTACACGGTTGACGGCATACGGTCTGTACCTCGACTCTCCAGAGTCGAATCATTAAAATTTGTACGACTCTGGAGAGTCGTGCTACGTTTATTCTGCAATGTCAAAGTACCTCGACTCGCCATAGTCGAGACCTAATGTAACTCGACTCTCCAGAGTCGAAACCCATCTTAGAGACTCCCCACAACTCTCCCAATAGCATCCGAAGGCTGAATCAACTTCCCCGTATCGTTCGTTCCATTCGTTCCCACGCCGCTACTTTGTAAAATCTGATACACTTCGGTAGTCGTTAACTCAGGATTAATACTCTTCATTACTCCTATCAGGCCCGCCACGTAGGGTGTCGCCATCGAAGTACCATTGAGTACTCGGTATCCATTTTTAGGGAAGGTAGAATAAATGGCAACGCCCGGAGCGGCCACCCCCATGTCAATATCCCGAACGTGGTTGGAAAAAGCAGCTCGTTGCAATTGTTGGTCAATGGCGCTGACGGCAATAACGCCCGAAACGTTTGCTGGGGCGTACAACTTAGCATTATCGTTAGAATTGCCCGCCGCAACGACGACAATGGACCCCGCATCGTTGGCGTATTTAATGGCTTGCTCGTAAGCCCGTTGTTTCGTAGGATTAGATTTGCCGCCGAGCGACATCGAAATCACGTCCACTTGATTGTCCGCTGCTTCGATGATACCGTCCACAATACTTTTTTGCGTACCCATTCCGAAGTTGTTTAGTACTTGAATACTACTGATAGTCACGAACTCATTATTTTGAGAAAACGAAGCCGCACCGAGTTCATTATTAGAAACGGCGCCCGCAATGCCTGCGCAGTGCGTACCGTGCCCTTGCACGTCTCGGTCGTACTTTCGCTTGATGGATTTGTAATTGGCTGCCAAGTCTTCGTGCTGCGCATCGACGCCTGTATCCAAAATGGCGATGGTCGCTTTTCGTTGAGGGCGAATATTGCCGTCTCTGATTTGCTGGTACAGTTGGTCAATATTCAAAGCGTCGAAGGCCCACATTTGGTCGAGTCCGGGGTCGTTTAGGCCAAACCTTTTTTGAATAGGGGAGGGAGCCGTAACGGATTCCATTGGAGCGACGGTAATTACTTCATTTTCCTCCACCCAATCGACCATAATGGTCTTGTAGAGTTGCTTTTCAATTTCGGGGAGTTTGTTCAGATGTTTTTTGGGAATATCCAATACATAAAAATCGTCCAAATCCGTACTATTGGCCTTTTGAGGATGAAAGGCTCTTCGATAGGTGATGTCGTATCGGTCAAGAACCGATTGAATTTCTTCGATGCGGTTGTCTTCGTATAATTCCACTAATAGCTCGCCATCTTCTGCCAGATTTGAGGATATTGCTTGTGGCGCAACTGCTTCTGAAATATCAGCATCTTCTGAGTTCGACGTATCGGCTTTTTGAGGAAAAGTATTCTGTAAAATTCCCATTCCTTTATTGCCAATCAAACCGTAAAGGGCTAACAGTAGTCCAAAAAAGAGAATCTTATTTTTTCGAAAAAAACTAAAAAATTGTGATACCAAGCCGAGCACTACTAAATCTCTGGAGAGAATTAAAAACTTGTAGGACAGTTCTCCCTGCGCTGCACCCAAAGAAACTAAGTAAGCGAAAAAGCCTCCTAGAAACAGTTTGCTCATCAAACGACTTTGTCGTTTGTCATCTTTTACGTAGAACCAGCCAATCAGACCGCTCAAACTCACTACGTAACTTATGGGATATAATAAATCTATCATTGTTTGTTTTTTGGACTCTTTTCCACAGAGCCATTTTTTCAATCGGGAATGGTACTAATACCGAGAGTACACAATTTCCAAAGAAATTTAAAAATATTCTCAATGACCTTCGTAAAATATTGGACGAATAGATTAAAAAACTAGGCGAAGGGTGGGGAAGGAGTAAATTTTTACAAACAGCTGAAAGAAAATAACCGTTAAGCGCAAGTTTACAGATTCTGGTGTACCCATCTAAGTACTTTGTCTATCTCCTCGTTCCAAGGGCTATGCCCCGTTGGAAGATTACTATTCATAAAGCTAAAAATAAGGGTTTTGCCGCTTTGCGTTTCTACAAAACCACCGTAGCAGCGTACTTGGCTCATCGAACCCGTTTTACCAAAAAGATAGGGCTGGAAACTGCGCCCCGAGCCACCAACGGAAAAGTCTCGTTTCCAAACAGTAGCAGGTAAATCTCGATAAATTTTTTCTAAAACGTACACCAACGTTCGGGGCGTAAATTGATTGTAACGGGATAAACCCGAACCGTCTCGCCATTTCAAAGGGTCAGGGCTGTCGGTAAAAAGGGAATCGACTATTCGACGAATTGCTAAATTGGTTTGCAACGTATCGGTCAGTTCGTGTCCGCAAAGTAAGACCATTTGTTCCGCTAAAAAGTTATCGCTCTGAAACATAATCCGCCGTAGAACGGTGTCTTTGGGAACATTATGAATCGTTTGATAACCGTTTGATGGCAACGCTACGTCTGTCAATAACTGAACGGGACGTTGTATCGAGTCCTTTAATAATGTCAAAAACAGCGTGTCCGAATAAATAAAGGGCAAGGCTCGGTCCAATTCCTTTTTCCCAACGGGTTGTTCATTGTAATCAATGAGATTTTGGTCCAACTGTCGATAAAAGCGTGCCGTCCTACCACCCAGCTCGGGTGTATTATTTACCCGATTGGTAAAGTAACTTGGAGTAATCGAAAAACTGCGACTTTCTGGCGCTCCTTGCACCCGAATGTAGTTTCCGTAAATGGGCATTGGTGCCAATTCGACTTGAAAATAGTAGGGATAATCGTCCCACATCCACCCCGCACCGTAGCGGTCTTGTTGAAAGTGCTGCGTGCTGTAAAAAAGGGGATGTTCGGATTGATTAAGTAGTCGTTGGATGGCTGGATTTTGGTCAAAATGAGGATGAAAAAGGGTCGGGTCACCCGTTCCCCAAAATAGTAGGGAATCACCCCGATTAACGTATCGAAAAGTAGGAATCGAATCACCTAGAAGCCGACTGGCAGCGTAGTAGGTGATGATTTTTGTAGTAGAAGCGGGCGTAAAATAACGGTCAGCGTACCGTTCGTAAACGACAGTTTTAGAAGTGGGGTCGTACAATTGAAAACCCGTAAACCCACGATTGAAAACAGCCGATTCGGAGATTTGTTGGTGAAGGGTTTTCCGTTCTTTATTGGTAATTAGGCGTTGGGTAGCGCAAGATGAGAAAAGACCGACTAGGGTTACGCTTAAGCAGAAAAGGAATACGATGGGTCTCATTCTCTCATTGAGTTTAGGAAAGAAAGACAAGGCGGATGTCGCTCACATCCGCTTTGTCTCAAAGCTAACTTACTTTGCCTTAGTGGTTTTTCAAATTAATACTGTTGAGGTCTAATTAAACCCTTGAAAGAGAAAGATTCCTTCAAGGAATCGCTCTTTTATACCCGATAATTTTATCTTGACCGACAACAGAAGTCAGACTTAACGTTTGTAAAAGATTAAAAATGAAGTCACTTTATAGAACTTGTCTGACCTCTGACAGTCTATGAAATAGACGGTCTGACTTCTGTCTTCTCATTTACAGCTTATTCATAATCTTACACAATCGTCGAAAAACAGCGAGTAAGGTACCTACACCGTTTACTTTGACGGATTTCCCTTGTTGGTCATAATAATCAAAGACGGGAGTCGTCTCACTGTAATAAACTGCCAACCGATTGCGGATGATAGATTCGTCCGAATCATCTTTTCGACCAGATGTTTTGCCTCGATTGAGTAACCGTTGCACGAGTTCTTCATCATCCACGTCGAGCGCAATCAATGCCGAAACGCTCTCTCCTTTGCTTTTCAACAACTCGTCGAGTGCTTCTGATTGGTGGACGTTTCTTGGAAAACCGTCAAATATAAATCCATTAGCATCGGGATGTTCGTTCACTTTCTCCGTCAGCATATTGATGGTCACGCTGTCGGGCACTAAATCTCCCTTATCAATATATTTTTTGGCTTCTAGTCCTAAAGGCGTATTATTTTTCAAATTAAATCGAAATAAATCGCCCGTTGAAATATGTACCAATTTATATTTCTTCAACAATTTTGCTGCCTGTGTGCCTTTTCCAGAACCCGGAGGGCCAAAAAGTATTAAGTTAATCATCTATAATAACCTGTTTTGATGCGCTATGAAATCTAAAATTTAAAGTGCAAAGTTTAAAACTTAAAAGTGCTAAAAATCATCAACTTCCGTTTTAAACTGACACGGAGTAATTTTTAAGTTCACCATTGTGAAATAAATAAGCGCAAATGTAACGAAAAATCGAAAGATTTAAGGATGGAGTATGAATTTCTACGCACTCATGGATAAGTTATTTGCTTTTTCCAACACATGAATATAAACCCGTTCCCAATCATCCCATCCATCCAGTTCGGAAAAGGAACTATTATGCCAAAGACTACAAAAAATTCCATTGACGGATTGGACGTTACTTATTAGTTGGTCAATGCGCTGGATGGCTTCTGTGGGCGACAATTTTAAATATTCCTTCAATGTAACGTCCATGACTTGAAATGGATGTATCAATAAATGAGTCGATTCTTTTTGGGCTAAATCGTACCAATAAAACGGTTGAGCCGTGCCTGCTCGAAATCCCGTCTCCATAGCGTAGCCCATCGAATAATCTTCTTGGATACCGTTGGCGAGTAACTGCTGATACGTGTCGGGGAAATTTAACTTTAAGTAATGTTGCCGACTACGAGTGACGTTCTCTTGTAGGATATTTCCCAGTCGTTTTTTTTCTATTGATAAAAAATGTGGTTGTTCTGATGATTGATATGATGGATGGATACCAACGTCGCTGTCAAGCGCAACGGTTTGAATGAGCTGCTGAAAATCGGTCGCATCTACTTGATTATTTTTATCGAAAGTACCATAATCACTCAGTAGGAAAAAGTAAATCGCTTTAGTGGTGAATCTCCGTTGCCAATTCATTAGTTGGTCAAAAGTTTGGAAAGGGTCGGTTTGTAAACCTAAATGGGTGCGAATCCGATGTTTAAGATATAGCAATTGGCCCTGCCGAAGGTCATTCACGTACCCACCGATTGCCCGTTTCCACCCTTTATGGCGAAATGACCAAGCCATATCCACATCGTAAGTTGGCTGAAATTTAAAAGTAGTGGGGCGAAAAACTAATTCGGGAAAAGCCTTTTGGAGTGTTTTTTTTAACTCAATGACTAATAAATCGACAATAGGTCGCTGCAATTGATTATTTCGGTAGGCCCAACTTTCGGAAGCGGGAAACCGACCGTGCGCATCGGATTGAAAAGGTAAGTATTCTTCGTAGCGGCTAAGATGGAAAAAAATGGTGGCTAATATATCAAATGGGAAAACGGCACGGGGAATGTCCGTGGCAAAAAAGGCAGGAATTTTGTTATATACTACGGGAAAGAGCGGATTTTTTTGGGTACCTTTTTGGAAAAGTAATGGACAGGCAGCTAATAAAAAATCGTTAGCAAAAAGCGATTTTTGTCCATACTGTAACTTTGGCCCTGAATAGCTACGGTACATTTCCAGTTGATGCGTCCATTCAATAGACAGTCCTAGCCAACGGCTAAACACCTGTTGGAAAATGTAGTCCAAGCGATTAGAAAAGTGAGTAGTGTAAATTAGTAGCTTCATTATCAATACTTTAAGTATTGCTTAAATTTTGTGATTATTAAGAGAAATTTATAACTTGCCCCGACAAATAGGCGCTTCCCTAGTAACGTTTCCGTATCTGTGAATTACGTTCTAATCCATGGGCCGCTACATTAATTTATATTCATATTGAAATAAAAGTAGTAACTTAATCCTATTAACAAAGAGATTCATCAAAATCGTTCTTTAAAGTACTAGATTTATT
>JBCCQK010000051.1:0-26395 GCA_039024375.1 Bacteroidota bacterium | reverse complement strand
GCATTTTACATTTTAGATTTCACTTAACTTACACTTTCACCACTCGAATTAATAACAGATATGAGGTTGCTAATTTCCCTACTAGCAGTAGTCCTATTCTTACCCTTTGGTAGCTTTGGCCAAATTTCTTTAGACAGCATTCAACAATACCACCAAACACAGCTATCTTCGGTCGTTTTGCTAAAAAACGAAGGTCGAATCTTACCCATTGGAGATTTGAGTGATAGGACTTTTGCACATATAACTATCGGAGAAGTTGCTGGAACGGCTGCTTTGGATGAGACTTTGCAAAAGTACACGGACATTGCTACGTACCACCTACCACTAGACATAACAGGAACGCAAGCAGGAGAAATTTTCAAATATCTTATCAACTATAGCGACGTCGTTTTTGTATCGGTCAGCGAACCGTTCATGGTGGGCTATTCTACTATTATTGAAGACTTTATGCGGGACTTGAGTAAGCGAGTGGATATTGTCTATATCGTTTTTGGAACAAAAGATGCTGTGACGAGTCTGCCCGCCGTGAACCAAGCAAAAGCTTTAATTTACACCGCTAATAGCAACGATTACGTTCAATCTTTGGTCGGACAAATTCAGTTTGGTGCTTTGGGAGCGGTTGGAAAATTAACAGAACCCATCCGTGACCAGTATAAAATCAATGATGGGATTATCACCAAAGGAGACTTGCGATTGCGCTACGGAACGCCCGAACTAGCGGGCATCAATGGCACTTTTTTAGACCAAAAAATTCAAGAAATTGTCCAAGAAGGACTGGACTCCATGGCTTTCCCCGGCGCACAAGTGTTGGTTGCCAGGGGGGGACAAGTGGTCTATCAAAAGAATTTTGGTCACCATACCTACGACCAACAACAGCCCGTACGTACCGAAGATGTGTACGATTTGGCGTCGGTGTCCAAAGTAACGACCGCTTTGCCCGCACTGATGCGAATGCAGGACGATGGCCTGTTCGATGTAGATGCTAAGATGGTGGATTATTTTCCCGATTTGAAGGGGTCGGACAAGGCTAATTTGCCTTTTCGCTCTGTTTTGGCGCATAATGCCCGCTTGCAATCGTACATCGTTCATTGGAAAAAAGCACAGAAGAAAAACGGGAAGTATCGCGGGCGAACTTTCCGCACGACGGCTCACAAAAATTACCCGATAAAAATTACCGACCAATTGTATCTACACAAGAAATTTAAGGGAAAAATGATGGATTGGATTAAAGAATCTCCCTTAAATGAAGAACCGGGCTACGTCTATTCGGGCCTTTCTTTTTTGATGTATCCCGATTTGGTCAAAAGCAAAACGGGGCAGTTGATGGACCAATATTTATATCAGCAGTTTTATAAAAAATTAGGCGCTAACCATTTAGTTTTCAATCCATTAGAAAGAGTAGATGCGTCGAATATCGTTCCTACGGAAAACGATGATTTTTTTAGAATGCAGCAGGTCCACGGCACCGTACACGACGAATCGGCGGCGATGTTAGCGGGTGTTTCGGGCAACGCTGGATTGTTTGGTAACGCCAACGATTTAGCCAAGTTATTACAAATGTATCTGAATAAAGGCAGCTACGGCGGCGAATCGTTCATCGAACCCGCAACGATACAAGAATACACTCAATGTCAATTTTGCGATGAAGGCAATCGTCGGGGCTTGGGTTTCGACAAACCGCTCATCGAATACGATGCGGACAAAAGCTACGTGGCTAAATCGGCGAGTCGGTACAGCTACGGTCATTCAGGATTTACGGGAACATTCTTTTGGGTGGACCCCACCGAAGAATTAGTCGTCATTTTGCTCTCCAATCGAGTTTATCCCACTCGGGACAATCGCAAACTATATACTTTGGGTATTCGGCCCCGATTGCACCAAGCGGCCTACGATGCCATCTACGAATTTGATAAACTAAAAAAACAGGAAGCTAATAACAAGGGTGAAAGTCAACGCTACGATAAAAGAGAATAGGTAGAAAAAATTGAAAATTAGGAACTTGATAAATGTTTTAAATATGCCTTGTTGGTAGTAAGTCAGCATAGCAAAGAAAAAGAAGGCAAAAACGGCCAAAATGCAGAAGGGTATAGCTGGTTCTAACACTTCAGCGGGGAGGAGTAAGACGACCGCAAAAACGCTAAAAGCCATAGCGTGGTGGTGGAAATTGAACACCAAATGCTCTACGTAGTACCGCTTGTTTCGAATGTACAGCAGCTTCATAAATAGCGCCAAAAAAGGCATCATTATCAAAAGCATTAACGGCAGATTACTAGAAATTTGCCTGGCAAAAAGTTCTTGGTTTTTGGCAAATCGTACGCCCTGTTTCAGTGCTATTTTCTGAAAAAAGTTATCTACTTGGTATTGTTCTAAAATTTGGTCCGTTTCCATAGTTAACAAGTCTAGCGTACTTATCTTCACTCTCTCACCAACCGCCATTTGTAAAAAAATAGAATCCGTTTCCATAAATTCGTAGGTAGGGAGTCGCTTTTGCAACGAATCGACGATGATTTGGTACGGTTGGTCGGGATAAGCGGCTGCTAGCAATTGCCCAATGGAATCCAAGTTAGCATCGAAGGTCTTAAAATTTTTGGATTGTTCGGCGCGCTGAAAAATGGAGCCATTATCGTCCTCAAAATCAATGTCTAAATAATCCGTCGAACTATCTTGTGTACTCAGAATCGCAAAAAAAACGAGCGACATCACCAAGTAGAGTCGAATAGGATGGTAGTAGGTTTTATGTTTGCCTTTGAAATATTCTAATGTCAATTTTCCTGGAATGAACAAAAGCGACATCGTCTTGAAAATCCGTGAATCCAGATTGAACACATTATCGACAAAATTGTGCATGAACTCTCTCAAAGAAATGCGACCATCTGTAGTCTTTTGACCGCAGTTGGGGCAAAAAGTGGCGCTTTCGGGAAGAGGATGGTGGCAGTTTAAGCATTTGTCCATTGTAAATTATTTCTTCCATAAAAATAGTGGATTCTTTGGATAAATAGCTTGTCAATTATTTTGTTTATTTTGGCTTCAAATCAATATTTTTTTCATTACAGAATGCTATCGGACGAAATTAAATAAATCAGCGGCAAGGACAGAATAATCGGCGTTAGAAACAAGTAAGGAAAAGGATAAGAAATCAAATTATAGAATAGCACTAAGTAAATCTTCATGCCACCTAATAAAAACAATCGACCGTCAAAAAACTGTTGATAGCGCCAATAAATAAATCCTAGTGCTAGTACCACGGATATCAAGGCTAAATAATGTAAATCTCGATTGAGTTCGTAGCGGTCAATAACTGTTCCTTTTCCATATTGGTAAGTGTAGATAAGCGTACCAATTCCTTCTGTAAAAATGGAGGGCTTGCTTGTTTGTTCCAAGTGGGCGTGTCGTTCCCAAATCGGGCCTGTATTCACGGTGTAGTAAGTCAAGGACTTATGAAAAATAGTAGGGTCTTTGGTCAAGAAAGGTAAAATATATATCGTTAAGATACCAATCCCAGTGAAGGTGGCAATTTTGACGACTTTTAAACGACTTTCTTCAATACCTATTACCCAAAAAATGAGCGGAACAAAAAGCACAATTGCATATCTAGAGAGTAAACAGAGAACTAAAGCGGTCGCTAGTAGTAGCCAATTTTTTCTTCGCATTATTCCCAAAGCTAACAGTAGATAATAAGCAATAACGAGCGGTTCAACCACGAATTTCAAAGATTGTACAAATTGGCTGTAGAAGTAAATCACTGAAAAAGGAGCTGCTATTTGTAGCGCTCTCCATAGCCAGTTTTTTTCGTAGAAAATCGTTTTATAATAAAAACAGAATAAGCTAGTTACAAAAATAAAAAACGCAAATAACCTAAAATCTATAGATAGGAAATGGGGAATGATGAAGGGCATCCACAATAAAGGCAAATAAGTTGGAAATAAGTTATGCTGAAAGTCCCATTCGTGGTCGTTAATCATTTTGTAAGGAAATTCTCCCTGTAAAAAACGTTCTATGGAAATACCAATACATGGTAATACGTCGGAACCTGTGTTGCTGTAGTAATCCGTACAAGGATTAGCATCTACGAAGCTTGCAATCGTCTGGTAACAGCAATAAATACCCATACAAAAGACTAATATATCCAATAAATAGGCTAGATTAGGTGATGATTTTGGTGGAATAGGGTTTTGTTTTTTGTTAAAAATATGCACCAAGAACAATATGCCAACTAGAAGTCCACTGCCTAATAGAATAGCTGGCGAAGCGTATATTCCAAACAATTTTTTCCAAAAGCTAAGTAATGCTAGTTCAAGAAAAGTCAAAAAAACTAATAGAATAACGAAAAGGTGACGGCGAGATAGTTTTGTTATCATTAGATAGATGGGTGTTTTTGAATATCGATAAAATTACAATAACGGATACCTTTTGAAGTAGATTATTGCGGGTAGATTAAATAATCGTTAAGAAAACGAGGAAATGGGTGCTAAATTTGAAAGTCTCCATCATTGCTTAAAATCATAAATAGCCATTTATTTTACCTTCTCTATAGAATAGACGAAGTTTGGCGGTAACTAAAAAATAAATAAAATGAAAATAGTTCTATACATCCTATCAGGAATCGCAGTACTCATAGCTGGATTCTTTGCTTGGTTCTTTCTGTTTTTTCTAAAGGTTCCACCCTTGGAACTCACTGCCGAAATGTCTCCGACTCAAAAGGTTGAGGCCGTTGATGATTGGTTCGAACACCTTCAGAAAGCGGATAAATTTAATGGCGCCGTTTTGTACGTTGAAGGCAGTAAAGAACTGTTAGCCAAAGGATATGGATACACCAACCACACCAAAGAGGTCGAACTGACGGCCAATGCTTCTTTTCGATTGGCTTCCGTGTCTAAGCAGTTTACGGCCACTGGAATCATGCTATTAAAAGAAAAAGGAAGCCTTGATTATGATGATTTGGTGTCTCAACACCTAGTGGGTTTTCCCTACGAAAAAGTCACCATCAGACATCTACTGAACCAAGTCTCGGGGGTACCTGATATTTACCTAGAACTTGCCGAGGTTCAAAAAGACAACATCCCCGTTTTGACCAATAAAAAAGCGGTCGATTTGATAATTAAAGAAAACAGAAAAACGGAGGTAGCACCCAACGAAAAATATCAATACTCCAATACCAATTATATTCTCTTAGCCCGAATTATTGAAGTTGTATCGGGTTTGTCTTTCGAAGCGTATATGCAAAAGGAACTGTTTACCCCCTTGGGAATGTCCAATACTCGTGTTTGGAACTTGATTTCAGCAAACAAGACTTTCAAAAACAAAACGGATGATTTTGATAATGCTCGTGGTAATCCTAAAGCATTAACGCCTACATTTGTAGATGGTGTAGCGGGAGACGGTGCCGTTTTTAGTTCCGCAAAAGATATGTTCTTATGGGATAAATTCTGGTACGAAAATTCGCTCATTGGGCAAGAAAATTTACAGGAAGCCTTCAAAAAGCCGACCTTGAACGATGGGACCATATCCGATTATGGATTTGGTTGGATTATTACGGAAAAAGGAATGTGGCACGATGGGGCTTGGTTGGGGGCTCGCACCGTTATTATCCGAGATACGGATAGCAGAAACTGCTTAGTTGTGCTGGACAATTCGGCGAATGTCTTTTTTGATGAAATCCTAAAAGCATTAAAGGTGTTGGTTTGAATATTTTTATTAGCAAACTAACTTTAGGTGTAACTACTTAGCACTCTTTTTACCATAAAGTCCATACAGCTCATAGAGCTCATAAAGTTTTTTTCGAGCAGTAGCATTGACTATTTCGAGCAGTAGCATTGACTGTTTTGGCGTTTTCAATATAGGGTGATAAGTAGTTACCTTTAGGTTAAATAATAGTAAAGAAAAGGTGAACTATGACTGCCGAACAATCCATTTTTATCCAATCTGACCCCGAAACTATCTTCGCTTACTTAATGGACGTCAACAACCGAACGGCCTACATCCCCGCTTTGGAAGAGGTGATTTTAATAGATGAATTACCTATTCGAAAAGGGAGTCGGTACATTGAAGTGGCTAATTTGGCGGGACGAAAATTGCGCACAACCTATCAAGTTATCGAATACGAAGCGAATCGACGAACGGCTGCCAAAACGATTGAAAGTGTGTTTCCCATTCGAGCAGATTTGGACTTACTACCATCCAATGGTGGCACTAAATTGACCATTCGACTCGATTTTCAGTTGAAAGGTGTTTTTCGATTGGCGAGTACGTTCATAAAGGGGGTAGTGAATCAGCAGGCTAGGGGGATTTTGGAAAAGATTAAAAATAATTTGGAGAAGGGTTAATGTTATCCTATCCTCCAATAGACGCCATAGACTCCGACACGGGCAAATTAAACTTCCGTTTTCCTTCCGCTTCAAATCCATCCTTCGCCCGATTACCCAAGGCCTCTAAAAACGTATCTTTTAATTGCATATCCGTAGCGCCCGAGCGAATGATGTCTCGAATATTAAAAACTCCATCGTCGTAAAGGCAGGTTTTGAGCATCCCTTTCGGCGTAATGCGAATGCGATTGCACGAACCGCAAAAAGTTCGACTATAAGCGGCAATGATGCCAATGTTTCCCTGATGACCAGGAATTTGGTAATGTTGAGCGGTAGAGTGAGGTGGGTCGGGTAGTTTGTAGATATTGGGAAATTGAGTTTTTAGATGCGCTAAAATCTTGCGGTGATGCCACGTTAGTTGCTGATATTTAGCGCCTTCGCCGTTGAAGGGCATTTCTTCGATAAAACGAATGCTGACGGGGTAATCTTTGGTCAGTTGCGCCATCGGAATTAAGTCGTCGATGTTTTTCCCTTCCATCACCACGGCGTTGATTTTGGTTTCAATACCGTGGTGCAGTAACTGCTCAAAGGTCTGCATCACCTTATCGAACTCATCTCGGCGAGTAATTTCAAAAAAGCGCTGTCGGTCCAAACTGTCTAGGCTCAAATTGACCGTGCGAATGCCTATTTTTTTTAAATCGGGAATCAAGGTAGTCGTTAATGTTCCGTTTGTCGTCAAATTGATTTTTTGCAGTCCTTCTATTTTGCTCAGATTGGTCAAGAAAGTCATCATATCCTTCCGAACGAACGGTTCTCCCCCTGTGATACGTACTTTATCAATGCCCATAGAGACCAATAGACGCACGGTTCGTTCCATTTCTTCGTAGCTCAATAGCGCTTTTTGTGGCACGTATTTAATGCCTTCTTCGGGCATGCAGTAGAAGCAGCGTAAGTTGCAGCGGTCAGTTACTGCCAATCGAACGTAGCTAATGCGTCTTCCGTGATTGTCGTATAGTTTCGGCATAGAATCAACGGCCTCTTTTCGGTTTGATAAACTAAGGCAAAGTAAAGAAAATAATTAGGCAGTTAGGCCAGCTATTCCCGCCCGCCTACGGCAGTCGGGCAGGAATAGCTGGCCTAAATGGATGATTATTAATTTTAATTTGCCTAAATAAAGTGGATTACTTTAATGAAACAAAGCCAGATTAACTAAGTTTTTCTGTATTTATTAATAAAGGTAATTTTTTTGTCCGAAATGGCACCCATAAACGTTAAAAAAGCCAATCCGAACAACGATTCCCACCAAAAAAGCGTTCAATAGCATCCCTTCTTATGTTATAAATCCGACCATCATGAATCGAAAGTTATACAAAACCGCTTACCAAAGAGTACTCGAAAGAAAGTATTTCTATCGGCATCTCATCTTATTCGTGATGGGTAATTTTGTGTTGTTCTTCCTAAGTGTCGGTTCTTGGACGCCCGCTATTTTTTACCTTTTAACTTTAATTTGGATTAGAGTATTGGCGCTACATTTTGCCAATGCGTACCCTGAAGTGGTGAAAGATTTTGGTTTTAAAACCCAAAAACAGGAAGAGAAGGCGATTGAAAAAGAGTTGAAAAAAATAAAGAAGGAACGCAAAAAAGCGAAAGTACAACGCAAAGAAATCGAAGAGAAAGAGGAATTACCGCTACAACCTCTGCTGATAAAAAATAACGGTAAGAGCTACAACGAATCCGAATTGGTGTAAACCGTGTACCGTTCACCGAAAACCGTCAGCCGAATAAAAAAGTACTACAAACCTATAAGCCGGATTCTGTCTGCCGAGCTGAAACTCCACAGCTCTATTATTTATCTGGAACAATCGTCACCAATTGTCTCTAGCTGCCTACCCTCCCCGAAGTCCTACCGAAATAGTCCATTAAGCGAGCAACCTAATTCCCAGGGGAATCGGGGTTTACATGGCATTTCAACCTACGAGGTTTATCCACTTTCCCTGTTGCCAAGGAACGTCGTGCGCTCTTACTTTAAGCCCTTGCGGACCGCACGTTTTCACCCTTACCCCGACGAATCGAGGCGGTTATTTTCTGCGACACTTTCTGTACGCTTCTTGATGGAAGCGCCCCATCCGTTAGATGGCGTAGTGCTCTACGTTGTCCGGACTTTCCTCACCGATGTCGAGCATCGGAGCAATAGAGCGGTTTGTAGTACGGCGCAAAAGTAAGAGGTTTTATACTTAGATTGAGAAGATTATAACGAAAGAATAAGAGCGTTAAAATGTTCTAGGTTCAAAGTTAGTAGGATTGATAATACTGGCAGAGTTACCTGTTGCTCGAATAGCAAATAATTTTTTGGCTTGTGCAAATGTATCGCTTTCTTCTTCGGCTTTGAGGTAGGCAATGGCACCGTACACTTTGAAGTTTTTGTACTCAGGCAGCCAAGTTTTAACCTGCTCTAGTCGCTTGATAAACTTTTTGACGTGGCTGACCCTTAACGTTGTTTTTACTTCTACGATGACAATTTCGTCACCATTATGTGCAATGATGTCAAATTCGTAGCTTGTACCTTTGTAGTTTCCTTTTCGGCGAGTGGAAGTGTCTCGAACTTGGAGGCCTCGTTGTTGCAGTAAATTTAGTAAATCTCCTTCGATGAGGGATTCCATGAGTTTGCCCCATTGACTTTTGAATAGGTTAAAGGCTTCTTTTATTTTGGCATCGGTTTCTTTGAATTTGGCGTCCGTTTCTTTGAACTTAGCGTCCGTTTCTTTGAACTTGGCGTCCGTTTCTTTTTGGCTGAGAATCAACTCTGCCAATAATTTTCTTAAATCTTGAATTTCCATTGCTTTGTCTGCCATAATTTTTTGATTTTTCCCATATTTGCTTTACCGCTTGCTCACGATTTTACGTAAATATAAAACAATTTTGTAGCAATAGAAAGTTCAGCGAAAAGCGAGAAACCACTTTATTTAGGCAAAACAAAGAAAATAATTAGCCAGTTAGGTTAGCTATTCCTGCCCGACTGCCGTAGGCGGGCTGGTTTTCTTTTATGGAATCTAAAAAGTTATTGCATAATGGATTATGGAAGCACTTTTTAGGTTTCCTAAAAGGACAAAGAGCAACCTAAATGGATGATTATTAATTTTAATTTGCCTTAGTGTCCGTCAACCCAAACTCTCGCCACATTTGTAAATCGGGAGCCTTCACTTTAATGGAAACGGGTTCTTTTTTGACAGGATGGATAAAACTCATTTGGTGGCAATGTAGATAAATCGAAGCATCTTCGTTGGGTCTATCGGCGCCGTATTTGACATCACCTTTGATGATATTACCCATTTTGGCCAATTGCACTCGAATTTGGTGCGGCCGACCCGTTTTGGGGTAAACGGCTAATACGGCGTGGTCGCCTAGCACGCCGATGGTTTTGTAGCGCAGTTCTGCTTTTTTAGCTTTGGCATTTCTGCGACTCGGCTTATCGTACGCCTTCGCCTTATTTTTAGCGGTATCTTTTAATAAATAATGAATTAGCTCACCTTCTAATTTTTCGGGTCGGCCCGAAGTAATAGCCCAATAGGTCTTCTCAATTTTTCGTTCCCGAAAAAGTTCATTCATTCTAGATAGTGCCTTACTCGTTCGAGCAAAAATGACCACGCCGCTGACGGGACGGTCTAGTCGATGGATAATACCCAAAAATACATCGCCCGGTTTATTGTAGCGGTCTTTGATGTAGCGTTTAACCCAATCGGCGAGGGTCGAATCGCCCGTTGCGTCGCCTTGGACGAGTACGCCCGCGGGTTTGTAAACGGCGATGAGGTGGTTATCTTCGTGGAGTACGTGAATATTCATGGGGCAAAAATACGGTAATTTTTTTCAGGAGCGAAGTAGTAACTTTTCCATATTCTGCTATTTGTAAAAAGCACTATCTAGCTAAAAGTGCTGTTTATGTAAAGCACAAATAATAAAAAAGTGCTATTTGCGTAAAGCAATTTGATGTTTTCTCAAATTTTCAAAGCCCTCGTCATCTCCCGTTTCCCCGGTGGTCCCTTCAAGGCTTCAATTTCGAACCCCACTGCTTTCATCGTTCGCTTGACGACTCCTTTGGCGCAATAGGTCACCAAAACACCATCCGTTTTCAAGGCTCGGTACATACTTTCCATTAAATCCGCTTCCCATAGTTCGGGCTGAGAATTGGGCGAAAAAGCGTCGAAGTAAATAATGTCAAATTGATTGCTAAAGTCCAGTTGTTCGAAATAAATTTTTTCTTTTTGGAAATTAAAATTCTCGGTCAAGGCGAGCGGTTGGGACCACTCCGAAGTGTGCATTTGTAGAAAAAGTGGCTGCAATTCTAGTTGATTGAGCACCTCCGAATAGTTTAGGGTGGTGGCAAGTTCTAAACTAATAGGATAGGCTTCAATGGCAGTATAATGGATGGTTAAATTGCGTTTTTGGGCTTCTAATAACGTCATGTAGGCATTTAAACCCGTTCCAAAACCAATATCTAAAATATGTAAATCACTTTGTAGTAAGGCTTTAAAGCGTAACGCAGCATTGATGAAAACGTGCTGGGTTTCTTGGACTGCACCGTACTTGGAGTGGTAGCTGACGCCGTGCGCTTCCGAAAATAGGGAATGGGACCCATCTTGCGTTTCAAATAATTCGTTCGACATGGTTATCAAACACGGTTTTTACTCCAATGTTGAGCAAGGCTTTATAAAATGTGCTAACTTCGCTGCTCTAAATCAAGCAATTTTATGATAGAAACTTCGATAGAAAAAATGAACGCTACGGCTCAAATAGCCTGTGAAATATTAAGTGAGTTGGTCGCTTTTCCCGTTCTAGGCGGTGAAAGTAACGCTCCTATTGCCGATTGGATAGAAAATTATTTGACTGAGCATGGTGTTCCTTTTTTCAATGTGCCGAACGAAGATGGGACGAAACGGTCGATTCATTGCCGAATTGGGCCAACAATGGACGGGGGAGTCATTCTATCGGGACATGTGGACGTTGTGCCCGTGGCGGGACAGGACTGGCGCACAAACCCTTTTGAATTGGTAGAAAAAGATGGGAAATACTTCGGTCGAGGCACCTGTGATATGAAAGGTTTTTTGGCTTGTTGTTTGGCTTGTCTGCCCAAAATGTTAGCGGCCGATTTACAAAAGCCTATCTATTTTGCCTTTTCTTACGACGAAGAAATCGGTTGCTGGGCGGGCCCAGCTTTGGCGAAAGCTATTAACGAAACGTACACCGAAAAACCGCACTTTGCCATCATCGGCGAACCGACCAATCTGGAAATCACCACGGGGCAAAAAGGCATGGGTTCCTTTGAGACGACTATTTTGAGTCGAGGGGCGCACAGTAGTTATATTTACACCGAAGCGAGTGCCGTCCACGAAGGGGCCAAATTGGTGGTCTGGTTGGAACAAAAAATGGAAGAACTTATCGAGTCTGGCCAACGAGACGACCGTTTTGACCCGCCGCACTCTACGCTGCACGTCGGTATGTTGAACGGTGGGATTGCCCATAATGTGGTTGCCGATAAATGCCAATTACGCTGGGATATGCGCACACTTCCAACCGATACTTTAACGAAAATATTGGCAGATTTTAAAGCGTATTGTGCAGAAAGAGAGGCGATTAGCCGTCAAAAAGTACCTGAATTTTCTATCACAACGGAAGAGAAATTTCCAATGGTCGTTCCTTTAGATACACCCGACAAATCGTCCGTTGTGTATTTTGTGCAGCAATTAACGGGTACAACGGATACCAAAGCGGTTTCTTTTGCGTCCGAAGCGGGGCAGTTTGCCGCCGAGGGCTTCGAAACGGTGATTTGTGGCCCAGGTTCTATTGCACAAGCGCATCAAGCGAATGAATATATTGAAGTAGAACAGATGGAAAAGGGCGTTGATTTTTTGAATACTCTTATCGAATATCTAACCGTTAAGTAGTACCCTATGCACCAAAAAATCCTCCACTTCTGGCAGTGGTTCACTCACAACGAAGCCGTTTTTAGAAACGAGCATACTGCCGAAAAAGCCAAAGAGATGCTCGATAATCAAGTATTAAGCTTCGGCAAATTCGCTTGGGGGATTGACATTGGCTTGCAAAAATCTTTTTCATTTACGTTCTCTCCGAATAATGACCCCAAACTGTTGGCGCTCAGTAAGCAAATCGTAGCAGCGGCGCCTAACTTGCCTCTTTGGGAATTTTACTATTGCCGACCCGCCGAAAAAGATTGGGACTTTCAATTTCAAATGCTCAATAATCTCATTGTACCACAAACGTTTGATGCCTCCGAATGGTCGTTTGTACTTATCGAAGAAGACGATTATCGGGTGACGATTGAAATTAAGGCGGACAATTTGGATACCTTAGATATGGACGATAAAATAACGGCGATGAGTCGGGCCGTTAATAGACTAATTGGCGAAGAAATTCGAATCAAAGAAGTGGCGAATATTAAACCTATTTTTCACTTTGACCCGAGAGACCAAGAATGGGTATATCCATTCTCGGAATTTCGAGAACGTTTTCTTTACTTTGTGGAGGAGTAGTTATTTGTTATTTGTTCAGATGTTGACCGTCAACGTCTGGACTAGTAACGAATAACGAATAACAAATCACTAACCCTCTCCATTAAAAATATTTTCATGCGAAGACTATCAACCGTTTTATTCCTCTCTTTTATTGCTACCCTTTCCCTTGCCCAACAGGCCGAAAATTACGATTACTTTCGGGCTAATAAAGATATGATTTCGCAGGGGGTTCAAGCGATTCTCACCTGTAATGGCCTTTTTACGTCCAATCGAACGTTGGAACAAGTGTATGACCAAGAATTAAAATACTTGCCACAGCCGATAGGAACAGCCAAGGGAGGTGACTACCAAATTGATTACGAACGCAAAACGGTGGCCATCGGCGTACCAGGTGGTGTTCCCGTGATGCGGGCTGTATTTCGAGAAGGCATTGGCTGTGTGATGTTGGCGCCCGACCAAACTTTTGAGGTGATAGACGATTTGCCCATTCAAACTTTGGCCCCTTTAGCTGGAAATCCCGATGAAATTGCTTGGCCCGACGGTGATTTGACGCCCGAAATCGTTATTCCCAAAGAAGTAAACGTTTCGGCATTGGAAGCAGCGTCTAATTGGGCCTTCAATCGACCTACCCCCGAGCAACAAACGTTAAGTTTATTGATTGTTCATAAAGGAAAAATCATTCACGAACGCTATGCCGATGGCATAACGAAGGACACCAAAACGAGAACGTGGTCAACGGCCAAGAGTATTGCCGTCACTTTGATGGGGATTTTATCCGACCAAGGAAAAATGCATCTCGACGAGCCTTTGAACTTCAATTGGTTACCCAAAATAAAATCTCCCAATAGCGACGACCCACGCAATGCGGTTACCTTACGGCATCTGTTAAATATGTCAAGTGGATTGTATAATGTAGATAGTCACGTTCGACGGGCGGAGTACGCAACGGGTTCTGGTTTGGCCTATTGGGCGGGGGCAAGTTCGGTGAAAGGTGCTTTGAACCGAGGATTGATTCGTAAGCCTGGAACGTATTGGGACTACGAAAATTACGATACAATTCTAGCCGTTTGGGCGATGAAAAAGGCACTGGGCGGAGACGCTCAGACCTACTTGGAGTTTCCTCGAAAAGCGCTATTGGATAAAATTGGAATGCGCAATACCTTATTGAGTACCGACCGTTTTGGCGATTTTATTCTGAGCAGTCAAGTTTATACCAATGCCAGGGATTTGGCCCGATTTGGTTTGTTATATCAGCAAAATGGTGTTTGGAATGGGGAACGACTCCTTTCCGAAGATTGGATAAAATTTGTTCGGACGCCCGCTCCTTCGACGGCTGAAATCGGAAATATTTATGGTGGTCAGTGGTGGCTAGTGCCCGACGACCGAAATGATGTACCCAAAGATGCCTACTCCACGGCGGGGAATCGGGGACAGTACGTGATTGTTGTTCCTTCTCATGATTTGGTGATTGTTCGAAGAGGGTTGGACTACGGCCGCCAAGGATTTAATCGTTGGGACTTGACTCGGGAAGTACTTCGTGCGTTTGAATAGGATTAATCTGCCACCAAAAACAGCTATCTATCATAAACTAAGGCAGCAGATTAAATCCTATTTAGGGGGGATTTTGAAAATTAAATGAGTGTGTCGTTTATTACATAAACTGTCAGAAGTTGGATTGTTAGGTGTAAGTATTTGATTATCAAATTAAATCGCTGAAAATCTGCCTTCTGACAGCCCGTACGGGTGTTCTGACTTCTGACTTCTCATCGCGTTAATGCCTCCGTCGAAGAGGTCGCTCTTTGTGAGGTATTTGTTTTAGACATTAAGATGACTAGACCTACCACCCATACACAAGACAATAGTTTATTGCCAAGCACTTCGTAAAGCGTCATATCCGAATAGCCATTCGAAAATAATTGAAGAATATATTCCATAATTTTTAGATTAATAATTCAAGTTGTGGTTAATGGTTAGAAAGCGATACTTTGTTCTGACCGTGAACCGTTTACCATCAACCGTGGGCCGGTAGCTAACTAATCACCAATCAACTAATTACAAATAACTAGACTAAGCAACCAAGGTCCAACTATTGATAATGTAGTAGTAAAACGGAATACCAATGATGACATTGATGGGAAAAGTAATTCCCAAAGCCATTGGCAAGTATAAGCCAGGATTGGCCTCTGGTACCGCATTTTTGAAGGCTGCGGGTACGGCGATGTAAGAAGCACCTGCTCCTAAAATGCTAAATAAAAGCATATTTCCTACCGAATCGGTGAGTAAAGAAGCCAATCCTAAGGCGATTAATCCGTTGACAAAAGGAATAATGCTGGCAAATAGGATTACGTAGCGTCCATGCTCTCTCATGGCGCCTATTTGCCGACCCGCTCGAATACCCATGTCTAGTAAGAATACGGCCAAAAAGCCCTTGAAAATATCCGTTGTAAAAGGTTTGATGCCTTCCGCCTGTTGGTCGCTTGCTAGGTAGCCAATCAAAAGACTTCCCATGATTAGAAAGACGCTTGCATTGTTCACCGAGTGATTCAGTACGCTTTTTATGGCACTTTTGTCCAATTGACGCTTGCTTTCCATGCTGAACATCTGTATCAACAAAATGCCGACGACAATAGCAGGGGCTTCCATGATGGCCATGACCGCAATCATGTGTCCGTCGAATGCAACGTTTTCAAAATCCAAGAAGGAGATGGCCGTGACAAAGGTGACGGCGCTAACGGAACCATAAGAAGCAGCGATGGCTCCCGCATTTTTGACGCCTACTTTGCGTCGTAGCAAAAAGAAAGCAAGTAATGGTACTAGGCTTGCCAATGCTAATCCTAATAACAAACTCCCTGCTATCTCCGAATCGAAGGTACTATGCGATAACTCATTGCCTCCTTTGAAGCCGATGCACAGTAGCAAGTAAATGGAAATAAATTTGGAGGAACCTTCGGGGATGGCTAAATCGTTGCGAAAACGAACCGCTAAAATTCCCAAAATGAAAAAAAGTAAGGCTGGATTTGTAACGTTTTCAAGTAAATGACTCATGCACTTAGCAGATTTCGATGATAGTTTTGTTAGTGTATTTGATGTCTAAACCCGTTTTTTCGCACGCAGCATTAAGCTGAGTAACTTTATATTAGGTGACGGTTTCATAGAAAACACGCCGTTTTCTCAATGACTGACTTTCTCTAGATAGATTCTCGTTTTTTCCACCAATTGGAGGGTCTAATCTTTCAGTTCGCTCTCGGTGTACGCTCGTTGTTTATTGTCAACTGTACTGTGTAAGCAAGTCTTTGATAGTTTTAAAACCATGATATCTGAACTCTTTTTAGGTTAATAATTTTGATACTGGCTCAGAAAAATCTTCTATCTTATGAAGTTTCTCCTAAACTATTTGACGGCGCAAATGTCTATCTTTTTGGGTATTAGTAAAAATTTATACTTTTTATAGACTGCATTAATAAACCTTTATGAACTACACCTTGCATCAACTGCGAATTTTTGCTAAAGTATGTGATTGTCAGAGTATTACGAAGGCTTCGGAAGCGTTATATTTGACCCAGCCTGCGGTTTCTCTTCAGTTAAAAAAACTGCAAAATGAGTTCGAAATTCCTTTGACGGAAGTCATTGGACGGCAGCTTTACGTCACGGATTTTGGCAAAGAAATCTATCGGCTGGCTAGGGAAATATTGGATAAAGTCGATAAAATTGAAACTGCAACCGACCACTATCGAGGCGTTCTAACGGGGAATATTCGCATCGCTTCGGCTTCTACGGGAAAGTACGTTTTGCCCTATTTCTTGACCGATTTTATGCGGCAGCACGCTGGCGTGAACGTTTCTATTTCGGTGACGAATAAGATGAAAGTAGTAGAAAGTTTGCAGGAAAATTCGGTCGATTTTGCCTTAGTATCGATTCTTCCGCAGAACATGGCTTTGGAGACGGTTCCGCTCATTCAGAATGAACTACAATTAGTTGGTGCGACTAATTATCCCAAATTAGGAGGAAAAATGATGGCTAAGACCTTGAGCGATTATCCGCTTATTTTTCGGGAGAATGGTTCGGCGACGCGGAACGTCATGCAAAGTTTTCTCAATCAAAATCAAGTGCAAGTAAAGCGAAGTATGGAGTTGCAATCTAACGAAGCTGTCAAACAAGCTGTTATCGCTGGTTTAGGCTTATCAATTATGCCTATCATTGGTATTCAAAGCGAATTGGCCCTTAAAAAGTTAAAATTAGTCGCCATAAAGGGTTTACCCATCAAGACCCAATGGAATTTGGTGTACGGTAGTGGTAAGAAATTATCGCCCGCCAATCAAGCGCTGATAAATTACATCCGAGAAAACAAAAAACAAATTAGTCGGGTTTATTTTTCGAAAGAAGAAATCGTCGCCTAGTTAATATTTATCTTGAAATTTTTCGTACGTAAAGTGGTTCCTGCACTTGAAGAGCTGGAACTACTAAATCGAATTTAGAGTAGAGTCTATCACCAAATATCTAAAATTAATCACCTAATGTCCCGACTGTCCACCTTCTACAATATTTGCCTGTTTTATATCTTCTTGGATATTTATACCTTTTTTGGACTCAAATCGCTATTTGATAGTAAGCGGAATTGCTGGCTTTTCTCGATTACTTACTGGCTAATAAGTGTCTTGGTCTATTACAGTTTCTATCGGTTCCACGGTGCCTTCACGGGCGGTGGATTTTTCAGTCGAACGGATGGGAATCTGCATTTGGGGATTGTATTGACCGCTATTGCCTCAAAATTAGTCTTTGTACTTTTCCTTTTTGCCCAAGATATTGGCCGATTTTTATACGGCTTGGGGCGGTTTTTTTACACCTTCTTTTCCGACCGAGATTTTCCCGAAAATCAAGCGACGTTTCCCAGTCGTCGTCGTTTTTTGACTTTAGCGGCAACGGGATTAGCAGCTATCCCTTTTTCGACGATGCTATATGGCATCACGAAAGGAAAATACGCTTATACGGTCAACAAAGTGAAACTAGCCTTTACGGACCTACCCGCCGCTTTTGAAGGCTTCAAAATTGTGCAAATTTCGGACATCCATGCGGGAAGTTTGGATAGTATTAGCAGTGTAGAAAAAGGAGTTCGAATGATTAACGAACAGGAAGCCGACCTCGTGGTTTTCACGGGAGATTTAGTCAATTCGGACAAAAACGAAGTGGACGACTACATCGACGTTTTTCAAAAAATGGAAGCTCGACACGGGAAGTTTGCTGTTTTGGGGAACCATGATTATTACGGAGTACCCAATGATGCCGAAGCGGAAGCCAATTATTGGACGGATTTCAAAAAGAAATACCGAGCGATGGGTTTTCAATTACTTAATAATGCTCATTCGGTCATCGAAAAAGAGGGAGAGCGCATTTGTCTATTGGGTGTTGAAAATTGGGGAAGAGGTCGTTGGTTTCCCAAAAAAGGTGATTTAGACCAAGCCTTGAAAGATACCAACTCAGACGACTTCTGTGTACTCTTGTCCCACGACCCGACGCATTGGGACGATAAGGTGCTGCTGCACGAAAAACACGTCCACTTGACTTTGAGTGGCCATACGCACGGCTTCCAATTTGGTATCAACATGCCCGGTTTCAAATGGTCGCCTGCGCAATACCGCTACGATAAATGGATGGGATTGTACGAAGAAGCCAAGCAGTATTTGTACGTCAATCGAGGGTTTGGATTTTTGGCTTTTCCGGGAAGAATTGGGATGTGGCCTGAGATTACGGTTATTGAGTTGAGTCGGATGGCTTAATCTGACGTTCTAAATGGTAGTTGGATATCTGATAGGATTGGATGCGTTTTGTTGACAATCACTTTAGTCATAGCAATCCAAAAAGGACTGATTAACAGCGTTAGTGCAATCACTAAAATGGTTAATTGGTAAGCGTAGTCGTCGATTATTTGGTTGGCGAAAGCGAGTGCAATGAGAATAAAGCTAAGTTCACCAATCTGGGCGAGTAGAGCACCGCCATAAAGACTTTCCTTCCAGTCATTACCAAAGTATCTTAAGATATAGGCTATTAATAAGATGGTTCGTCAAAAGAACGGTGGCGACTAGATTGGCAACTACGGGCCAGTTGGCTTTCAAAAAGTCTAGGTCGATGAGCATGCCGATGGATAAAAAGAAAATCGCTACAAAAACCACTCGAAAGGCGTGCAGACTATCATGAAACCACTTGGCGGACTGCGCAGCGTGTACCACAATACCGCCCACAAACGCACCCAAGGCAGCCGATAGCCCCAAAAATGCTGTCAACACGGCAAAGCCAAAGCAAATAAGAAAGGCTACAAAAACCTGCAGTTCGTGGTCTTGCTCGACAACCTTACTGAAAGGTAATTCAATAGTCTGTTTTTTGGCGACCCAAAGTAGTATGCCGATGATAAGTAGCCCGCCGACCAGTTGCAGTATCAATTGTCCCGTCGTGGGAGATTGTCCACCCAAGTACCCCGCTACGATGAGCATCGGTACAATCAAGATGTCCTGCATCAATAGAATACTGATAACGTTTTGGCCAATGGCAGTCTGCGTTTCGTAGTTATCCTGTAAAATTTTAATAACGACCGCCGAACTGCTCAAACTAATAATAAAACCAGTGATAATGATGCGAGCAGGCGGCCAGTCCAATAATTGACCCACCAAAAGAACCGCTAAAATGCTGCCGCCAATTTGAAAAAGTGTACCAAAAGCGGGAATTTTCCAATTTTTCAGCAAGTCGGGCAAACTGATTTCCATTCCAATGAAAAAAAGCAATAGGATGAGGCCAAATTCGCCCATTGAACTAATGATGGCTCGGTCGTTGAGCAATTGAAATCCGTCTTCGCCCAGCATAACGCCCGCTAAAATATAAGCAACGGCGTAAGGCTGGCGAAGAAACCGCAACAGTAAGCACAGGCTAAAAATAGCACCTCCGATGAGGAAAAAATAGGTGAGGTTCGGGTCGATTCCTGCGGCTAGGAGCATGGTGGTAGATTCGAGTGATGGAGTGCAAAAGATAAAGTTAGACGGAGTTAGGTCGCTACTTTGCTTCGTCCGACTGTAAAACACTTGAAACTTTATCTTGTTGCAGACCTAAAAAAGCGCATCCACCAACTCTTCAAAATGAGTTCCGTCAAACGTCCCTGAACTCATCATCAACAAATTTTTGTTAGCCCAGCTATGACTTTTTAGTGCTCGATGCAACTCGCCCCGATGATTAAATACCTTCAATCGTCGGTGGCCAAAGTTATCTTGAATATCCTGCTTCGTAATGGGCGGTAGCTTCTTCATTTTCAAAGTATGCTCACTAAAAAACACGTAGGCAAAATCGGCTGCGGCTAACGCATCTCTATATTGAGGCAAAAAATCTTTGTTGAGACTACTAAAAGTGTGTAGTTCTACACAGGCAACTAGTTTTCGGTCGGGATATTGGTTTTTAAATGCCTCGACGGTTGCCTTCACCTTCGACGGTGCGTGAGCAAAATCTCGATAGGCAATCGAATCAGCAGTTTGTTTAATCAATTGTAGGCGCTTGGCGGCTCCTTTAAAAGATTGGATGGCTTCGAAAAATTGGTCGTCGGTGACGCCGATTTCCATACAAGCGTAGTAGGCTGCCTTGAGGTTCTCTAAATTGTGTTGCCCAAAAATTTGTAGCGGCACTCCTTCGCCAAAAGGACGTTGCAAAATCGTTTGACCCTTTTCAATCCGAAAATCAAAGCCTTCGTAGCCCGTTTTCTGAATAGGGGCCGTTGTCTTTTTGGCTAATTGGGGTAATTCCGCATCTTTTTTATAATAATAAAGACTGCCACCCGATTGAATCGTGTCGATAAATTTCCCAAACTCATCAACGTAGCCCTCGAAAGTGGGGAAGACATTAATGTGGTCCCACGCAATCCCTGTAATAATGGCGACGTGGGGACGATAGTGTAAGATTTTAGGCCGACGGTCGATGGGGGAGGAGAGATATTCGTCACCCTCTAGCACGATGACGGGCGCATCGGTCAGTTGCACCATCGTTTCAAAACCTTCCAGTTGCGCCCCGACGAGGTAGTCGAATTCGAAATGATTCGTTTTTAGGACGTGCATAATCATCGAAGTCGTGGTTGTCTTTCCGTGGCTACCCGCTACCACGACCCGTTGCTTGTCTTTGCTTTGTTCGTAAACGAACGAAGGAAAAGAATGAATCGGTAAGTTTAGGGCTTGCGCTTGCTGCAGTTCGGGGTTGTCAATTCGAGCGTGCATTCCCAAAATCACACAATCTATATCTTCCGTAATTCGACTAGCATCCCATCCCATCTTATTGGGTAATAATCCGTATTTGGCCAAGCGGTCTCTCGCTGGATTATAAATTTCGTCATCGGAACCGCTGACCTCGTGGCCTAGTTGGTGTAGCGCAATGGCCAAGTTGTGCATAACGGCACCGCCCGTTGCTATTAAATGTACTTTCATTCGAAATAGTCTAAGTTGCTTTGAAGCGTATTTTCACAAATAGTTAAGTTCTCGGTAGATGTTAACCGCTTACCACAAATGTAGGCAATATTCTGAATTACACAGATTCCCACTTTTTTTCCCAAAAAATAAGGAAACTGTCAAATTTTAAATTAAAATATTTTAAATATTGTAATGTATTTACGTGATTTTTTTTGTAAGCAGTTTGTCGGTGTTGATGCACATTGACAGGAGGTGGGAAAAAAGGAGAGAAGAAGCGTAAACTGCTCGAATTATATGCTAGGTTTTATGAATGCGTTAGGGCGGATGTGTCAATCCTTAATATATTTAATTTCTAAAAAATATGACATTTTTATCTGTTTTGTGCTTAAATAGCTGTTTTTGTTTCACTTTTTTGGTGATGCAATTGCGTGTAGATAGACCACTCCTCAAGACTTTTTTTTACTAAAAATAAAAAAGTGTGGTAAAAAGTGGGAAAATGTGTCTAAAAAATCCTAATTTTGAATCATCATAATATAAAGTAGGCTTTTTCGAGTAAAACTTCATCCAATAAGATGCCTCAGTTACTAGGCGAATACGATTGCAAGATAGATGCTAAGGGACGCATGCGTATGCCCTCTCAGCTTCTAAAGCAATTGGGTGAGGCAGAAATACACCACTTCGTCGTTAAAAGAGGAAATGAGAAATGTTTAGTGCTTTACCCAAGAGAAAACTGGCTTAAAGTTACGAAAGATTTCGCAAATCCGAATCCTTTTGATGTAAAGCGAGACCACTTTATACGAAGTTTTCATCGAGGGGCTACCGAAATATCAACGGATAGTGCAGACCGAATTCTTTTGTCGAAGCGCTTTATGCGGTACGCTAACTTAGAGAAAGAGGTTATCCTAAATGCCTATAATGATAAAATTGAAATTTGGGATGAAGCGGCTTACGAAGAAATGATGGACCAATCGCCTGAAGAGTTTGCTACCTTGGCCGATGAGGCTATTGCGCAGCAAGAAAAGAGGGAAGCGGCTGAAACAAAGGTTAGTTCGGAGCCAGGTGGTGCAGCGGGATGGACCAGTGACCAATAAGATGAGTAGGGATAGCGGAACGGATAGAAGAAACTTCAAGTTATGAGTGACTACCATGTGCCAGTTCTACTAGAAGAATGTTTGACGGCACTTGACATACAATCAGAGGGTACCTATGTGGACGTTACATTTGGTGGGGGCGGTCATTCTAAAAAAATTTTGGAACGACTCGGTGTAGAAGGAAGTTTAATCGGTTTCGACCGAGACGAAGATGCTGCCAAAAATGTACCCGATGACGACCGATTCCATTTTGCACACAGCAATTATAAACACCTAAAGCGTTTTTTGCGCTTGTTTGGCTTTCGGCAAGTGGATGGAATATTGGCTGATTTGGGGGTTTCTTCCCATCAGTTGGACGTGGCCGAAAGAGGCTTTTCGTTCCGTTTCGACGCCGATTTGGACATGCGGATGAATCAACAAGCAGATAAAACGGCGATTGATATTTTAAATGATTACGACGCAGCCGATTTGCAGCGAGTTTTGGGGGAATACGGAGAGGTGCGTAACGCCAAAACCGTTGCCCAAGCCATTGTACAAGAGCGCAAGCGACAATCCATCAAAACGTCCACTCAATTTTTGAATTTGTTGGGACCTTTGATTCGGGGGCAGCGCAATCGGTATCTGGCACAGGTTTTTCAAGCCTTGCGTATCGAAGTGAATGACGAAATTCGGTCTATCGAAACGTTTTTACAAGAATCGGCCGAAGTGCTGTCGAAGGGTGGCAAACTAGTCATCATTTCGTACCATTCCTTAGAAGACCGAGTGGTAAAAAACTTTTTGAAGTTTGGCAATTTCGAAGGAAAACCCGAAAAAGATTTCTACGGAAATATTCTAAAACCTTTCAAAATGCTAACTCGAAAGCCCATTTTGCCCAGCGCCGAAGAGATTCAACGGAATCCGAAGTCGAGAAGTGCGAAGTTGCGGGTAGCGGAGAAAATTTGAGAGGTCAGAAGTCAGACCGTCCGTATGGACTGTCAGAGGTCAGATTTAATTATTTTAAGAACATTAGGTATCCGACAACGTAGTAGCGTAATTGTTCTAGTTAAGTAGAACAATCTTGATACAGACCACTGAAATAATGGCAAAAAAAAGTAAAGCGCCGAAAGAATCGCTGAGCGCCATGGCAGCTAAATGGATTTTATCCAATCTGCTATTCGTGGCTTTTTTGGGATTATTGGTAACCATATATATAGCAAACAGACATTATTCTGAAAAAAATGTCCGAGAAATTCAAGCTTTACAGGACGATGTAGAGCGATTGCGCTGGCATTATTTATCCCGAAAGTCGGAATTGATGAAAATGACCAAGCAATCAGAAGTTGCGGAAATGGTAGAAAAGCGAGGATTGAGCAATAAAGGAAAGCATCCTGTCAAATTAAAAGCTGAGGTCGAGGATTAGAATATAAATGATAGCTGATGAGTGATGATTGATAATTTCTTGCAGATTGAATAGGTTTTTAGTTTTTACCAACTAAAATCATTCATCATCTATCACCCATCATTCATATAAGTAAGACGGACAATGAGAAAACTAGTAGTTCGTAGTTTAGCACAACTAGTCACTAGTCAACTAACCACGAATCACTACACTAGGTTATAAAAGTTATTAGCAATTGAGGGACAGGGATTTCCTAAGAAATCAGACACTAATGACGCGTAACCCAATGACACATGGCGAAGATTATCAACATTAAGAATGAGGTTTTAATTCGAGTATATATCGTTGGATTTATGATTGCTTTGGCCGCCTTAGTAATAATGGGCAAAGCGGGAACCATCCAACTAGTTGAGGGAGAGAAATGGCAGGGGATGAGGGACAGTATTTTTATTCAAGAGCGCCCTCTCGAAGCCGAACGAGGCAATATTTTTGCCGATGACGGCAGCATACTGGCAACTTCATTACCGTTCTTTGACATACGATTTGACCCTACAGAAGCAAGTAAAGAGTTGTTTGAAGAAAACATTGATTCTCTGGCGGTTTGTCTGGCAAAAATCAATCAAGACCGTACCGACGGTGGGTGGCGAGACTACCTTATCGACAAGCGCAACGAAGGAAGGCGATACATTAAAATTCTGGACCGAGTGAAGTATTCTGATGTGGAATATATTCGACGGTTCCCCATTTTCAAAGAAGGAAGATACGGCGGTGGATTCATCGCCGAAGAAAGATTCAGAAGACATAGACCCTTTCAGCCACTTGGTTTTAGAACCATTGGCATTCCACGAAAGGAAAATCCAGTTGGGCTGGAAGGTTATTTTAATAAAACCCTTGCGGGAGAATCTGGTAAACGCCTTATGTATAAATTGGGCGGACAAAACTGGATGCCCGTGAGCGATTTGACGAAAATAGAACCTAGAAAAGGCCTAGATATTGTTACTACACTTGACGTCAACATCCAAGACATTGCGCACCAAGCACTGTACCGAACGGTAAAAAATACCAAGGCGCAGTACGGGGTGGCGATTGTCATGGAGGTAAAAACGGGGGCTATTAAGGCGATGACCAATCTACTTCGTTCGGAAGACAAAGAAGAGTGGTACGAGTCTTATAATAATGCCGTTGGGGTACGTTACGAACCAGGTTCGACCTACAAATTGGCTTCCATTATGGCCCTTTTAGAAGATGGCTACGTGGAATTGGACGATTTGATAGAAATCGACTCGGGACGCTATCAATTCTACGAAGAGTTGATGGAGGATTCTGGAAAAGAATCTTTTGTGACCGACACCACCACCGTGCAGCACGCCTTCGAAATTTCCTCAAACGTCGGTATTGCCAAATTAGTTCACCAGTTTTACAATCGAAGTGAAAAGACGGCTAAACGCTACATCAAGCGATTGAAGTCTTTTTACCTACATTTACCGACGGGCATCGAACTGATTGGCGAGGCGAGTCCCTACCTCAAAGAGGCCTACAATCAAGAAGACCTCTGGAGTGGTACGACCCTGCCTTGGATGGCGATTGGTTACGAAACGGAAATCACACCGCTTCAATTGCTGACCTTTTATAATGCCGTTGCCAACGACGGAATGCTCATGAAACCGTATTTAGTGAGTGAAATCCGTCAGGAGGAAAAGACCTTAGAAAGATACCCGCCGACCGTTGTCAAACGGAGAATCGCTTCAAAAAGTACTATTCGAGACGCTAAGATTTTGTTGGAAGGGGTAGTAGAAAGAGGGACTGCCAATAAGTTAAATAGCAATCGCTACCGATTTGCCGCTAAAACGGGCACTTCCCAAACCAACTACCACCGACTCAACAATCGGAAATCTGATTTGAAACACATCGCTTCTTTTGCGGGCTATTTTCCCGCAGACAACCCCGTTTATTCCTGCATTGTGGTTATTAAAGACCCGAAAGTGGGAAGTTATTACGGTGGAGATGTGGCTGGCCCCGTTTTTAGGCGCATTGCCGATAAGTGTTTTGAAACACAACCTACATTTTATAATTCCATGGATGCCAAATTTGTCAACGGGCTGCCAACCAAAGCATTACCACACAATAATTTGGGCTACCGAAACGATTTCGAACAGATATTAGCTACCTTGAATATGGACTACACCACTCGCACCAAAAACGAATGGTCGGTAGTGGCTTCTTCAAATGACTCTCTCAAAATATACCGACGTACCATTGCGGAGAAAAAAGTGCCCAATGTCGTCGGAATGGGTTTACGAGACGCACTCTACTTATTAGAGAATAAAGGACTTAAAGTAAAGGTAGAAGGAGTTGGTAAAGTCCAAAGACAATCCATCAAAGTTGGCACTCGAATTCGAGGCCAGCAGATAAAGTTGTTTCTGGGGTAAACCGAAAGAGAAATCTAAAATGCAAAATGCAAAATTTTAAATCTTAAATTGCTGTTAATTAGTAAGTTAAAGATTAAAAGGATGTAATTGATTTTTTAAATTTCACTCATTTATTGTCTATAATACTTTCTTGAAACACTACAAGGGAAATGTAAAATCTAAGATTACAAACCCGCCAGACTGCTGTGCGGGCGGGTTCAAAATCTAAAAGTACTGATAATCAGAAATTTAGAATCTTG
>JBCCQK010000050.1:0-26409 GCA_039024375.1 Bacteroidota bacterium | reverse complement strand
TCAAGAACTAAATTCTTAATAGTTTAAATCGGCGTCTTTTTTCGTTATGCTGCGTTATTTATTTTTAAAATAGCAACGGCTATTGAAAAAATAAATGCCTTGCCTAACAAAAAAATACACTCGATTAAACTGTCAATTACTCAATTCTTGAACCACTAGATTTTAGAGGACAACAATATAGCTATATAGCAATATAACAATTTTGATTTTTCAACCCACTCACGCCATCATCGCCATCGCTTCTTCCGCCCGTCGATGCGCAATTTTTTTCTTGGTTTCAAACCACTTGTCCTTTAGTACTACCCGCATCAATTCGTCCACGTGCGTCAAAAAACCCACTTGGTACAAACCACGCAATCGAGTCGAAATTTTAGGACTCAACGACCGCATCGAGAAACCAATGCCTGCACTGCGATACTCGATGTGGTGCCACCAGCCCGATGGCATAAAAATGGTATCTCCCGCTTCGATGGTACAATCGTAACCCGTCACTTTGTGCAAGCCAGGAAATTTATCGTAGTCTGGATTATTAATGTCAATCGACGTATGCGTACCGAAAGGATACCGATACATCAAATCGGAGTATTTAGGGTCGAATAGTACTACTCGTTTGTTACCCGCCAATTCGGTCAAGAAGACATTACTATTGTCCATATCTCGGTGAATCCGCGTCACCGCACCCGCTCCACCGAAGAACGCCAGGGGTAAAAATTTCAAAACATTATCCGCAACGTCGGGAAACTCAAAGTCGTCGTGTAGTTCTTTTTTGTGTTTGAACACATTGAACAAAAACAACCGCTTTGAAGTAGGGCCTGCTTGCACCATATCCAGATAATCCCCAAACTTCATTTTATTATCCGACCCTTTGTAAGAGCGGTCATCTTTGCGCTTTTCCCCCTCCACGTCATAAACACCTACTTCCAAATGCCCCAATTCTTTTTTAAAATAATCAAATCCCCATTTGTTATACAATGGAGAATCGGCCCTGTAGAAATGTTTGATGATGACCGGTTTTTGGGGAATCATGTATTTTTCTTGGAATTCTTTTCGGGTAATCCCCTCTACCCTATCAATTCCGTCAATTAGTTGTAATGGCATAACCTATTTACTTTTTTCGCTAAAATTGTTTGTCAATGCTCAATGAACAATGAACAGCTAAAATCTTACAAGCGTAAGAGAGACCATGGAAGGTCTGTAAAATTTTTATCATTCGATTAACTAAGAAACAATAATGTAAAAGTAGTAATTTCTAATTTTCTGTTAAATTAGCTGCCTTCTTTTTAACGTAAAAAACTGAATAAATCACCGTTTATAAGAACAAGCCAACATTTTTTGAATAAAAGCCAATCCGAATCCGAGATTATTTCGTAACCTTGAAGCACTTTACGAAAATGAGAAATTTACTTTTATCGCTTTCGATTTAGGGAAATTCAGTGATATATTCAAAAAAGTCAACCATCATCTATCACTCATCATTTATAACTAGGGCTGTATGAAGTCTTTACTTCGACGCTGACTTGCGTACGCCTAATTTATAACAAAAAATGGAACCCATTTTTACCAACGATGCCATCGTTTTTGGCCTATTGATGCTCTTATTGGCAGGCGTATTTTATACTTCGAGCCTCGACCACAAAGGTTGGAAGCGCTTTTATACCTTTGTCCCAACGGTACTCCTCTGCTATTTCTTACCCGCTTTGCTGCATTGGCCACTCGGTTTGGTTGCTTCGGAGTGGTTTACACCCGATTTGTTGACTTTTTTAAACGGACGGGGACAATCGCTACCTAGCGAGAATATGTCTTTCAGTCAAATCAAGTATTTTTTAGATACGAATAATATACCCGAAGCCGACTACAAAAAATTCATCGGCCATTCGAGTTTGTACTTCGTTGCCTCTCGCTACTTACTACCCGCCAGTTTGATATTACTCTGCATTAGCATTGATTTCAAAGGCATACTAAATTTAGGGCCTAAAGCACTGATTATGTTTTTTGCCGCTACGCTTGGCGTCGTTATAGGCGGTCCCATTGCGCTGTTTACCGTTTTGTACCTCGCTCCCGAGGGCTTTTTTCAAGCTAGTCCCGACGAAATTTGGCGCGGTCTGTCCACCATTGCGGGCAGTTGGATTGGTGGCGGGGCCAACCAAGCGGCCATGAAGGAAATTTTTAACGTGGGCAGTATTTTTACGACGATGGTGGTCGTCGATGTCCTAGTGGCCAATATTTGGTTAGGCTTTTTGCTTTACGGCATCAATATTTCCGACCGCATCGACCGTTGGTTGAAAGCTGATAATTCGGCTATCGAAGACCTCAAAAACAAAGTGGAAGCCTATCGAGCAAGTATCGCCGAAATGCCGACTACTACGGGCCTTTTTGTCCTTTTGGGCATCACCTTCGGCGTCGTGGGACTTTCCCATTTCCTTGCCGACGTCGTTTCCGCTTTTATGCAAGGCCATAAGGAAACTTTAAAAGACCTTAATCTCACTTCGTTGACCAGTCACTTCTTCTGGCTAGTGGTTTTCTCCACAACGGGCGGACTTCTCCTATCGTTCACTAAAGCTAGAAAATACGAAGGGATTGGGGCCTCTCGTTGGGGTAGCGTCTGTATTTTTATTTTGGTGGCTACCATCGGTATGCACATGAATATCGGGGACGTATTCAGCAATTTAGGGCTTTTTGCGATTGGCTTAATTTGGATTTCTATCCACATCACCGTTCTGTTAGTGACCGCAAAAATTATCCGTGCGCCCTTCTTTTTTGTGGCCGTCGGGTCGCAGGCGAATATTGGAGGAGCCGCTTCTGCGCCCGTTGTTGCGTCGGCTTTTAGTCCAAGTTTAGCCCCCGTTGGGGTATTAATGGCCGTTTTAGGCTATGCTTTGGGGACTTACGGAGCGATTGTTTGTGCACTGTTGATGCAAGGAGTGGCTACTTAGCGAAATTTAAAAACAAACATCTTGAGTTATCCTATCATCATCAATCTCAGAAAAGAATTACACCAATACCCCGAACTTTCGTCCGCCGAATGGGCAACGAGAGATAGAATAAAAGCATTTATCGACCAACATCACCCCGCCACTCGTACCGAACACGTTGGCGAAACGGGACTCATGGCCATTTATAAATTTCCCAAAAAGGAAAAAACCGTTACGATTCGCTGCGAATTGGACGCTTTACCCATTCAAGAAGTTAATTCGTTTGCGCATCGGTCAAAAAAGGAAGGCGTGGCGCACAAATGTGGCCACGACGGACACATGGCCATCGTAGCGGGACTCATTTTTTGGATAGAACAGCAGACCTTTGCAGCGGGGACAATTGTTTTACTATTCCAACCTGCGGAGGAGACGGGAAGAGGTGCTGCTCAAGTATTCAATGACCCTGTATTCCAAGCACTGGAAACGGACTATATTTTTGCACTACACAATATCCCCAAAGCCCCGCTACACCAAATTATTTTTATCGAAAAAGGATTTTCGGCTGAAGTGCAAAGTTTTGTTCTTCGCTTGACGGGGAAGGAATCACACGCCGCCGAGCCAGAAAATGGTATCAATCCAGCATTGGCCATCTCTGAAATCGTAGCAGCGTTAGCGATGCTTAATCAACCCAACCCTCAATTCGACGACTTCGCTATTCTAACGCCCGTTCACATCAACATGGGACAACTTGCCTACGGTGTTTCTCCAGCAAACGGAGCAATACATTACACTATACGAACTTGGTCGGGTGAAAAGATGAGCCGATTAAAAACTAAAATTGAGCAATCTGTTTCAGAGATTTGCCATAAACAAAGGCTAGGGTATTCTTTCGAATGGTTAGAATATTTTCCTGCAAGTAGCAACGACGCACAGGCCAATCAATACGTCACGAGGGCCGCCAAAGCAAATAATTTTCAATTAACTGAACGCCCTTATCCCTTCAAATTTGGAGAAGATTTTGGTTGGTTCACTACCCAATACAAAACGGCCATGTTCGGGTTGGGTGCAGGTATCGAAATGCCCGCTTTGCACAACGCCGATTACGATTTCCCCGACAAAATTATTGAAACGGGAATGCGAATGTTTCAAAGTATTATTACCCAAATTTTGGAAAGTTAGTTAACTCAGGTTGTGGACTGTAGTGCATACTTCCTTAGTAGGCGATACTTTGCCAGTCTATTGACACCCCACATCTTTTTAGAGATGAAAAGGTGCATCGCACCGGTAACATTTGTATCGAAAGTTGGTCAAAATGCTTCAAAGGTGCAGCGCACCGACCACATTTGCTAAAAATAAGGTTCAATGCGAACGGTGCGCTGCACCTTTGAGACCTATTTTTAGCAGCAGATGATACAAATGTTATCGGTACTCCGTACCTTTTTGCCCTAAAGTAAACTTGTAGGGTGTCGTTAGACTTTGCCAGTATCTCCTACTTTTCAAAAGGATAAAAGAAGGCACTCATACACAATTTAGGGTGAAGGTAGCTCAGGCATTCCTGCCTGAGAAATTTCACCTGACTTTCTACTCAGGCAAGAATGCCTGAGCTACGATAGCTTCACCTTTATTCAGTTATGAGCAAAAGAAAGAAATGCTGACAAAGCATCGCTTTCTAGCCGTTATCCACAACTTAAATTTGTTATACCAAGGGCTTTCGTAACTCATAAAAAGCACAACCTAGAACAAATAAATACTCCACCCCAACCACACACAAATTTTCTGTATATATCGAATAGCTATAATTAACATACGTCAGAAAAATAAGTCCCGACCACAAAATAGGAAAGCGAAAAGGCGTAAACACACACAGCGCAACGGGCATCGCTACGTACCAAGGATGTACAGTCGTCGTACAAAGTAGGTAAACACAAATGGCAAATAGCATCCGTTCCATCAGAGTAAACCAATTGACAAGGCGCTCTTTAATGGCCAGACCGAGTATGATTACCAAAGTCCCAAGCGCCAAAAATGGGCCGAGCGTTTGAATGACATTATATCCCTTGTACTGATAGCCAATCCAACGCAGCACGTAGTACACACTAGCATTGAATTCAAATTTTTGAAAATAGAGGTTGAGGCTTTCGCCAAAATTAGAGAAGAACACCCCGTTGAGTAACGGCGCATACAAGCCAATTAACGTAATTCCGATGATGGTAAAAAAGAGAATGACCTGTTGCCAATTCAATAAATGCCAATCTTTCTTTCCACCAACGCGTCGAATCAACAATGGAAAAAACATCAACGGCAGTAGCTTGGACGCAACCGATAAGGCCATAGTGATTGCCCCGCCTATCCACCACTTTTTGACCACCAATAGCCATAAGGCCAATAGTAAAAAGAAAATCATCGCTCCCTCGAAGTGAATATTCCCCGTTATTTCGAAAATAGTCAATGGATTGAGCGCGTAGAGTAGGACGTTTTTGGCAGGTAGATGAAAATACTTTAGCAAATCCCACATCAATACAATACTACCAATTTCGAATAGCCATAACCAACTTTTCATCACCAAACTGCTTCCCCAAATACTGTCGGGACACAACCACGCCGCCATCGCAAAGATGGCTTGATTAACGGGGGGATAAATGGTGAAATAATTAGGCGAATTGAGTTGAGCGTAGAGGGATTCGGTGATACCCGCTATTTGGATTTTATTGTCAATATAATAAGAAGGTAAGCGGTCGAACGGATTAATTCCTTGCACTAAAAGCCGTCCATCCCAAATAAAACGGTAGAGGTCATCGGAGAAGTTGGGTAGAGCAAATAGTAGTATAAATCGTAACAGAATAGCAGTACCCACAAAAAAAATAAGGTCTTTTTGCTCGTTTACTTTTTTAAAAATACCAATGTACAGTACAAAGAATAGGCCGTACAATCCGATTAGCTGCGGGAAATTGGTTCGGTTGGTTTCGTAGCCAAGGAAATAGGTGAGTAGGATTAGTGAAGCTGATAAAGCAATTCTTGTGCTGTTTTTCATAAATTTCTATAATTCAAGCACTACTCTAAACTCCTCTCCTACTTCCTTAAACTCAATCTGCTTACCCAAACTTTTAGCGGCTTGATAAACCATCGGCAAGCCTCTACCAATTTTGTCTATGTAGCGCAAGTTTTCCATAAATTTTACAATGACGGGATTGATAGCAAACGAAACGCCCACTTTTAGCTTTTCAATGGTGACGGTGTTGGGTAATCGACCAGGACTAATAAATTCCATACGATTGGCAAATAGAAATATTCGGATAGCCGCCCCCGTCAAAGCGTAGTTCCGATGAACACAAGCGTTAGTGACTAATTCTCGAAATACAGCATCTTCGTAAGTTTGGTGAGTGTCCACTCGTTTAGCCCCCTTTATGGTCGAGGGTTTTTGGATGTTATTTTTCAAAATAGCAACTGCTCTATCAATTTGATTAGGCAGTGTTCCATCAATAATTTGTTTATCGATAAGGGTATCACCAATATTTTTTCCTTGAAAGTGGGCAAAGGAAATAGACGCATTGGGTAGATAGCGTTGTGGGTTGATGCCGAATATAGTCAGACCGCCCACGGTCGCTTTTCCATTGGCATTTAGTATATCCGTATTTTGTAGTAAGCGAACTTTTTCTCCCTCGGACTCTTGCGAAAAGTCAATGTTGTATCGACTAAAATATTGGTCAACAGCGGTTAAATTAATGTCTTTAAAAGACGTTCGTTCAACACTCGTTAAATCGTAGTGAAAAAACCCTGCTTGTTGGAAAAGTCGCATCAATTCTGGCTGAGTAGCTTGTCGATTCGTAGAGCCAATTCGTACTAAGTATTTTCCACTTAGAGTTTGATAAGGTCTATCCTTCCCTTTGGGAATCTGCAAAGCAATAATTCTTTTGCCCTGTATTTGGTACTCATTACAAACCAGTTCAATGGCAGGTACCACGTTATTCCTAGCGACATTCATAGACCACTCTTCATAGTTTAGGTTTCCCACTACGCCTACTAATTGCCCACTATCCTCAATTCCCAGCAAGATAGTACCTCCTTGAGTATTAGAGAAAGCCACCATCTCCTTAGCTAATTGGTCTGGTTTGATAGCCGATTGTTTAAATTCAACGGCAGCATTTTCGCCATTACTAATGAGTGACAGTATGTCTTTTTCGTCCATAAGCTATCTTTTCTAGCAAAGATAGCGTAATAATTGAATTACTCACGGTCCTCTTTTTTGTCAATAAATCATCGCAAATTCAAATGCCGAACCGAATAGTAAAAAATCGTCCCAAAACCCGCCATCAACAAAGCATGATACGCCAAAAATTCTTTCTGTTCCATTTGCCATCCCGCAATGACAGCGAACAAAAAGTAAAGCGATAGTAAACCTTCAAAAATAGTCGTCCAAGAAAGATTGGTATGGAAGTATTTTTGCTTTTTAAAAGTGTCTTTAATCCCGTTAATATTAAACTTAGGCGTTCGGACAAAAGGTGATTTTTTACCCCACCAACCTTGAATAACTGCAATGGTATTATGTAACGATAAGCCCATGGACAAGGCTAAAAAAACGGGAAATAGCGTGATGAATTTCACTACTTTTCTACCGTAGGATTCTTCTTTGATTTCCGAACTGACATTCGCCACGTAGTAAACGGCAATGATAGATAATAATGCAATCAAAAAGACACCAAAAATGCGGGTATCAAACCCTAGTTCCTGCAAAAAGAATAATAATGGCACGCTGAAAACCCCTGCAATGAAAACGAAGATAAAAATGGTACTACCCAATAGATGCCCCGAAGCGTGTAGTTTTTGACTTAACGATAAGTTGGATTGCCAAATGGTCGGCAGCATTTTTTTGGCCGTCTCTGCCCCACCCTTCATCCACCGAAACTGCTGCGATTTGAGACCGTTCATTTCGGCGGGTAACTCGGCGGGAGAGCCAAATTTTTCTAAGAAAACAATTTCCCAACCTTTCAACTGCGCTCGGTAACTCAAATCTAAATCTTCGGTCAACGTATCGGCTTCCCAGCCGCCTGCACTCTCGATAGTTGCTTTGCGCCAAACACCCGCCGTGCCGTTGAACTGCAATAGGTAATTGCCCGATTTTCGACCTTGCTGTTCAACTGTAAAGTGGACATTCAACTGCATGGCTTGCAACTTGGTCAACATCGAATAGTCCCGATTAATGTGTTCCCAACGGGTTTGCACAACCCCAATTTTAGGGTTTTGGAAATAAGGAATCGTTTTCTTCAAAAAATCTCGATGTGGGAGAAAATCGGCGTCAAAGATGGCAATAAAATCTCCTTTAGCTTGTTGGGTCGCTTCTTTGAGCGCCCCCGCTTTGTAGCCCGTTCGGTCCGTTCTGCGAATTTGTTCGATTTGAAAACCCTGTTGTTCATAGAACTCCACTTTTTTACGCACAATTTCTACGGTTTCGTCCGTCGAGTCGTCAAGCACGTGGATTTCGAATTTATCTTTTGGATAGTTAAATTCGGTCACTCGGTCAATTAGGCGTTCGATGACGTACAATTCGTTATAAATTGGAAGTTGTACCGTGACAAAAGGGAAATCTTCCTGTGCTTCATTCCTCGAAATGACTGCATTGACTCTTTTTTCCCCTCGGCTATATTTGAACAACAGATGCAACTGCAACAAGCAGTAGGTCGTGATATAGAACAGAGCTACACAATAAATTCCTAAAATAATATTCGCCATCATAGACATTAAATTTCTGACTCTTTGACACATTGCAAAAATTCAACCCCTTCAGGGTTGTGGCTCCGTATATACTCAAATTCTCCGCATTTCATACGGAGTTATTCATGTTAAATCACTTCATGATTTTCGAGCTTACAATGTGTCAAAGAACCATTTTTCTTTTACAGCAACTTAAAAATAGTCCACAAAATCTTGTGTCCTGCTAGAATTGTCCCTCGCAACGTACCTGATACTTTGGACACCCCAATTCTGCGTCGATAAGTCATGGGTACTTCCGTACATTTCAATTGGTGCTTGGCTGCTTTGACTTGCATTTCTACCGTCCAGCCAAACGTTTTATCTTGCATATCTATTTCTATTAACTTACCCCATTTAATCGCTCGAAAAGGGCCTAAATCGGTAAAGTGATAATTATAGAACAGCCGTATCAAATTGGTGGCCAACCAATTGCCGAAAATTTGTTGCGGCATCATCGCTCCCGACTCCATTTGCCCCAAAGCACGTGACCCGATGACCATATCCATATCAGATTCGATAATGGGGGCAACCAATTGGGGCATTTCTTCGGGGTGGTCCGAATAGTCCCCATCCAAAAAGACCACAATATCGGGCTGTTCGTTCGTTATTTTATCGCTGATGTACGCTATCCCTTTTAGACAGGCATTTCCATAGCCTTTTAAGGGCTGGTCCAAAACGGTTGCTCCTGCTGCTTGTGCCACCATTTTTGTATTATCCGTACTCGCATTATTACACACGATTACTTCCCGAACCAAGTCCTTTGGAATATCAGCAAGGACTTTCCCAATCGAGTCTTGTTCATTGTAGGCGGGAATAATAACGTCAATAATAGGTGGCATATATAAATTGAACTTAGCAAAAGGATGCTGATTTTTTTTGCAAAATTAGTGTAAAAATCAGAATCTCATTTGTAGCAATTCGGACAAAAAGCAATCAATTATAGATTTCCCACTAATCCAAGTTCAATTTCTACGTTATCTACTAACTTTGCGCTCATTATCTCGTTCCATAAAGACAACAGGTTATAACCAACAAAATATATGAAACAGCCCATCTTTTTGACCCTAATTGTCGCCATCATCACCTTATTTGCCTGTGGCAAAGAGGACAATTTTTTATTAGATAGCGATGCGGAATTGACTTTTTCGGTGGATACGCTCCGTTTTGATACCGTTTTTACGGAATTAGGTTCGGCAACTCGGACGCTCAAAATTTTTAATCCCAACGACCGGCCCGTTAACATTAATGAAATTAGACTAGTTAATGGAGACGCTTCGTCCTTTCGGCTAAATGTAGATGGTTTACCCACAAACGACGCTCGTAATATCGAAGTGGCGGCAAACGATAGCGTGTACGTTTTTGCGGAGGTAACGGTTGACCCCGACAATCCACTTTCCATTAGTCCTTTCGTTATTTCGGAAGAGCTGATGGTTAAGCTAAACGGCGTTGACCGAATTGTTCAATTGGAGGCTTGGGGCCAAAACGCCAATTATATTCCCGACCGATTCAGCCAAGGAAGCGGCGCTTTTTTAACCTGCGACTTGGGTGAAGTAGCTTTCAACGACCCCAAACCCTACGTCATTTACGGTGCGCTGTTGGTGGATAGTTGTACCTTGAATATTCCCGCAGGCACCCAAATTTACGTACACGGTGGCATCGTCCGCCAAGGAATCTTGGGCGAAAATTATAACGACGGATACATCGTTGCCCTTCCTAATGGTCGGCTCAGCATCGAAGGAACGGCAGATAACCCTGTCGTCATTCAAGGAGACCGATTGGAAGAGCCTTTTCAAGAGGTATCGGGCCAGTGGGGCGGCATCTGGCTCACTCCCGGCAGTAGGGGCCACAAAATCGAACATACCGTTATCAAAAATGCCATCTTCGGCATGATTGTCGATTCTTCGGCGACATTGATTATAGAAAATTCGCAAATTTTAAATGCCGCTGGTTTGGGGATGATTGGTATTCACAGCCGCATCAAAGCGGAGAACTGCCTCTTTGCGGGCAATGGCGGCAATGCCGTGGAGTTTCGTTACGGCGGTAGCTACACCTTTGATTATTGTACCTTAGCCAGCTACGGCGTTGATAATGCCGCCTTGAGGATGGGCAATGTCCGCTGTTTGGACCAATTATGTACCCGAGGACGCTTCAACGATTTGCGTGCTCGATTCAAAAATTCTATCATCTTTGGCTCTCGAAGCGACGAAATCGACCTTTTTCGAGCCGAACAGGCCGCCTTCGACTACGAATTTGAAAATTGTATTGTTCGAGTCGATGACCTAGTGGACGAAGATGATACGCCCGATTTTTTTGACCACTGTGTGCCTTGCCAACCGAGTCAGGGCGTGTCGGACGTAGCGTTGTTCAAAGACCCCAGCGAAGGTGATTTCACCTTAGATTCTTTGTCGATTGCCGAAGGGTTTGCGGCACCGATTTTTAACGTAACAATTGACCTTTTGGGCAATGACCGAGATGCGGAGATGCCCGATGCGGGGTGTTTTGAGAAGATTGAGTAAGGGGATAAGGAGGATAGGGTGATGAGGGAATAAGGAGATAAGGTAGAAAGGTTGAGGGGTAAAGAGGTGAACTAGGACTAATTTTAAACCTTGATTCTAAATATTCAAAAGCAAATCTCAACCACTAATTGTTCTTTTTTTACCACAAAGGTATAAAGTTCATTGAGCACACAAAGTTTACTTTCGAGCGCAGATTTGACGAATCCCATTACAGATTTCACTTTTTTACAGTGAAAACTAGCTGGTGCTAAATAGTTACCATCAATCTTAAATATTCAGCTACAGCGACTTTTCTTAGTGAAACAGACCTCTTACAAAGTGACTTGTCAAAGCTGCGCTCGAAGAAGAACTCCATGCGCTTTATGACCTCCATACCTTTGTGGTAAAAAAATGAGTGCTAAGTGGTTACCATAAATCTACACAACTTGAAAATAGACTACACCATTAGCATTATCGGCTGCGGCTGGCTAGGACTTCCCTTAGGAAAAAGACTTGTGGACATGGGGCATATCGTGAAAGGGTCCACTACGACGGCCAAAAAATTAGCCATTTTACACCAACATGGAATTGACCCATTTTTGATAGAAGTTCACCGAAAGATAAAGGGCAATAATCTCCAGCATTTTTTTAATAGTGGCATCTTAATCATCAATATTCCGCCTGGTCGGAAGCGCAAGGATGTGGCTCGGTCGCACCCACAACAAATTGCCGCTATCATCGAAAGAGGCTTACTCAATGGGGTCCGAAAAGTATTGTTTATCAGTTCTACGAGCATTTACGGCAATGTCAACCGAGTGGTCACCGAAGCGGATGAGCCAAATCCCGAAACCGCTTCGGGCGAAGCATTAGTAAAAGTGGAAGAAATGTTGCTACGGCAACCCGACCTCGAAACGACCATTATCCGATTCGGTGGCTTGGTGGGCGAAGATAGACCCGCAGGTCGTTTTTTGGCGGGTAAAACGGATGTGGCGAATGGAGATGCGCCCGTCAATATGATTCACCGAGCCGATTGTATTGGGGTGTTATCCCAAATTATTGCTCAGAATCATTGGGGCTATTTGTATAATGTTTGCGCTACCGAACATCCTACTAGAAGAGAATTTTATACACAGCAAGCTAAAAAACAGGGTTTCGAGCCGCCGATTTTTTCTGAAGAAAAGGCCTTAGTTGGTTATAAAGAAGTATCCAATTATAAAATTAGGGAGGACTTTGGGTATCAATTTCAGTATCCGAATCCGATGGAATTTTGAACGATACGCTAAGACTTCAGACCCAGATTTTATTTTAGTTTTTGGATGTCCTGAAGTACATCTTCCGCTTCCAAGTTTGAAATTGAGACGTTATATTCAGACAATAAGGTTTCAAAGCCCAATCGAGACATTTCCGCTATTTGGGCGGCTTTTCCAATTGTTACTTTTTTGTGGATATACAACGGGTTGCCAATGAAATCTTTATTCGCTGCTCTAACTCTTTTTCCGATTCGTTAAGTGTCAACAAGATATCGGAAGGAAGATTAATGCTTATAGTTTGTGAGGTCATAATCCATTTTTAATCTCAAGTTACGTAATTTCAGATTTTTTGTCCATTACTAAGCTACTTTTCACCGTTTCTTGCTAACCAAGAAATGCAATCCCACCCGCAGGTTAACTACAGGATTTGACCTAGAATACCTAACTTTTAGAGGCGTAAGCCAGACCTTCGTGTACCCAATCTTTTACTTCTCTCCAACCATAGTGTCCATTCACTCCTAATGCGACTGATTTAGAAAAGAACCAATCGAACCCAGTGCCGATGACCGCACTCAAGGATTGTATAGGGTATTTAGGAATGGGTGAACCAGCCCTTCTAGTAAGTTACCAAAGCTATGAAACTTTTTTTAGTAAGTTTTTTACAGAAATCTGCATCCTTTTCTCTACTAAACAGTCTAGGTAAAACCTTTAGAAAAATGGTTCTCTGAACACCTACTATCAGAGAATGTAAAATCAAACCATCCAATTATGCTATTTAATATAATCAAACTAGGAAAGACCTTAGTATTTACTTTTTTTGCCATAGCTACGTTCGCCCAAAATCATGGAATCACAACCATTCATCTGCTAGAACCCGCTAAAAATCATTACAAAACGCTTCAATTATTGAGTGCCTCCCCTAACGAAACTTATGCGGATTCGGACACCTTAGCGTTTCCTCCTTCCATGTACAATAGTTATGCTTTGGCCATGAGTCAATCAACCCCCCATTATTTAACGTCCAGTCAAGTCGATTTTTTAAAAAAGTCCGTCCATTTTCCCGCTAATAGTTCTGACCAAACGAGAGCAGAATTAGATTTTCTGTACAAACTACAAAATGAGCGAGAAGAGAAACAGGTCGAACGGGTGATGCAGTTGGCAAAAATTGGCTACTGGCCCGTCAACGATGTCTTGGAAAATCATCCGAAATATCAACAAAATTTGGATTACTTATTTTTTGAGTGTCAAGAAGTCGTCGGAACAGATTGTACTGCTCAAAAATATCCACATACCGCCAACTTGCTCAAAGGCATTATGACCGATATGCGTATTATGGAATTTGCGGTCAAGTACCAATTATTACGAGCAAGACCCTACGAATTAGACAAACGCTTGCAACCATTACAGGTCATGGGTTCTCCCTCTTTCGCGAGTGGACACACGCTTTGGGCCTACATCCAAGCCTTCACGTTTAGCGAACTAATGCCCGAAAAACGACCCGATTTTTTGGCCATCGCCTACGAATTGGGACTATCACGAGAAATTATGGCGGTGCATTATCCAAGTGACGAAGAAACGGCAAGACAACTAGCACACAGAATGCTATGGTTGATGTGGCACACAGAAAAATTTCAAACGGACTTCAAAAAAGCGCAGACAGAATGGAAGTAAGACCTTTATTAGCACAAGATTGGCCAGCCGTAAAGACCATCTACGAGTTGGGTATTGCTACGGGAATAGCTACGTTTGAAACGGCCGCCCCGAGCTGGGAAAAATGGACGAATAATCACTTACCCTACGGCCGATTAGTAGCAGTAGCAAATAGTCAAGTAATCGGTTGGGCGGCACTCACGGCTGTTTCCAGTCGCTGTATTTACCAAGGCGTTGCAGAAGTAAGTGTTTACGTACATCCAGATTTTCGAGGAAAAGGAATTGGGCAATTCTTACTAAAACAACTTATCTTTGAGAGCGAAGCCAACGGAATTTGGACACTACAAGCTACTATTTTTCGAGAGAATACGGCGAGTATCAAACTTCACGGAAGGTTAGCATTTCGCTTAATTGGTTATCGAGAAAAAATTGGTCAATTGAACGGTGTATGGAAAGATAACGTTGTGATGGAGCGTAGGAGTAAAGTTGTTGGTATTAATTGAAATAAAGTGAATCGAATGGTCTTTAATAATCACCCACAAATAGTGGAAGTTTGGTCCAACTACAAAGATGGTATATTTGGATACGCATTCAAACGCACCCAAGATAAAGACGTAGCGGAAGAAATTACGCAGCAAGTACTGATGAAAATTTATCAAGCCTGCTGCAATGAAACGGAGATTCGGCACTTGCGCTCGTGGCTTTTTCAAGTGACCCATAATGCCATTATTGACTACCAAAAACAGCAGCAACGATTACAGTCCTTCTCTCCCAAAATTGCGACTACCGAAGCGACTACTATTTGGTCGGACTTAGCTATGTATCTCGAACCGTTAATCAGCTTTTTACCGCCCAAATATGCCCTTCCATTAGAATTATCCGTTTTAAAAGGCTTTAAACAAGCAGAAATCGCTCAGCAACTGAACCTCAGTTTGAGCGCCACTAAAAGTAGAATCTTGCGCGCCAAAAATTTACTCCGAAAAGAAATAGAATCCTGCTGTTACTTAGAAAAAAGAGCCGATGGGCAAATTTTAGACTTTCGCATTAAGCGGAGTTGCCAATCGTTGATTGCTTTTAGAGAGCAACAGCTAAATTTCAAGAGTTGCTGCTGAATATTAACCATCAAACAATCATTTTGAGAATCACTTTTCTGGGCGGTTGCTAGTTTGTAAATCAATTTTAACACTTTCCGTAACAACTTCTAAGATTTTCTAAAAATTAAACTCGCTACGCCAATTTCTTCTATTTTTTACTATTTTGCGGTTTCTTTCAATTTGACTCTAAGATGCCCGAGATAGACGAAAAGGACGTATTAGCTTTGCTCAAAGCAGATGACCCCAGAACCGTAAAGCGCCTGTTTTACCAGTTCTATCCTTTTTTGTGTAACACGATTTTTCGCATCTTAAAAGACAAAGCTCTCGCCGAAGACTTGGCTCAAGACACCTTTTTTAAGTTTTGGGAAAAGCGACAGACCATCGACATTCAGACCTCCCTAAAAGCCTACCTACGCCGTATGGCAGTCAACGAGGCGCTTTACCATATTCGGAAAAATAAAAAATTTCAAAAGGATAGCGAGGCAGAAGTCAACGATTTGGGGGGTGCGACCGACTCGGTGGAAGAACAGCTACTGCACCAAGAACTGGAAGCTAAAATTGCGGCGGCTATTCAGACCTTACCGCCCCGCTGCCAACAGGTTTTTCGATTGAGTCGATTCGAAGATTTGAGTTACAAAGAGATTGCGGCCAAACTGGATATTTCTATTAAAACGGTGGAGAATCAAATGGGAAAGGCACTTAAAATCTTACGAAGTGCGATGAAGGATTATTTGCACTTTTTTCTCTTTTAGACGGAATGACAGGATTTATAGGATGACAGGATTTTTTAGGACTTGCTTATTGAGCGTGTTCTAGGTCGGATTCGAGGCAACCATCAGACAATCAAGCCATCAAAAGAAAGCCTTATTTCGTTAGACATTTGTCACGTTGTGACCTCTATTACTAATCCTTTGAACTTTCTAGGGCACTACTTGTATTTATTTCTGGTAAAACACGTAGTTTTGTCTTTCTATTCTAAAACTATTAAATTTCAAAAAATATGTATCCACCACATTTAGTTGCGCCGATGTCCAAGGATTTAACGGATTCCGGATTCAACGGATTGACGACGCCCGAAGAGGTAACTGAATTATTAGAAAATCAAAAAGGCACTTTACTGTTAGTGGTCAATTCTGTCTGTGGCTGTGCGGCCGCTAACGCTCGTCCCGCCGCTAAAGATTCTTTATCCCACGATAAAAAGCCTGACCAACTAGCAACCGTATTTGCGGGAGTCAATAAAGAGGCAACTGAAAAAGCAAGAGAGTATTTATTGCCTTATCCTCCTTCTTCTCCATCTATTGCCTTGTTCAAAGATGGACAGTTGGTGCATTTCATTGAACGTCACCACATTGAAGGACGGTCAGCGCAGATGATTTCGCAAAACTTAAAAATGGCTTACGACCACTACTGTTAGTGAGTTGTTTACTTGAGGTGTGATAAACACCTGTAAAAAAAAGCTGTGTCGAGAGTTCTTGACATAGCTTTTTTATTATTCTTAATCTGAGAAGTCAGAAGACAGACCATTAAATTGTCAGACCGCCTAGGGCTGTCAGATTTAAGACTCGCTAATATTGAATCTGCCTTCTGACCTCTCTTTTCGATAAGTATGCTGTACCTTGTCCCCACCCCCATTGGCAATTTAGAAGATATGACATTCCGCGCCGTTAGAACGCTAAAAGAGGTCAGTCTGGTTTTGGCGGAAGATACCCGCACATCAAAAAAGTTGTTTCAGCATTACGAAATTGATACCCCTCTTCGGTCGCACCACGCACACAATGAACACCATACAACGCCCGAAATCATTAAATTATTACAGACGGGACAAGACATCGCCCTCATTTCGGACGCAGGGACGCCTGGCATTTCGGACCCTGGTTTTTTATTAGCCAGAGCTTGTCATCAAGCAGGTATTCGAGTGGAGTGTTTGCCAGGGGCAACGGCTTTCGTTCCCGCTTTAGTCGCATCGGGACTGCCCTGTGATAAATTTCATTTTGAAGGATTTTTGCCCCATAAAAAAGGACGAAAGACTCGACTCGACTACCTCACCACCCTCCCCTATACTTTTGTTTTATACGAATCGCCGCATCGACTCGTTAAATGTTTGAAACAACTCGCAGAACATTGCGGTGCCGATAGAGTGGCTTGCGTGTGTCGTGAATTGACGAAACTACACGAGGAAATCGTCCACGATTCTTTAGAAAACTTAATAAAATATTATGATGTAGAAAAAAAAGTAAGGGGAGAGATTGTTTTGATTGTCAAAGGGAGGGATTAGGAGTTGGCAGTAGCAGTAAAGCAACCATAAATAAACAAAAAATAATAGACTCAATTGAATCAACAATCACCTACACCCATTCCAAAAGCAGGAGGGCCAATTGGCCACTTGTTGGAGCTATTCCGACGGCCGTTCCCCGTGATGGAAGACTGGCAAATGCGGTGGTTAGTCATTGGGTTTCACGGGGTGTTTATTGCCGCTTTTCTCATCTTTTTTCGTCCTTACCGAAGCATATTCAATTCTGATAATTGGCTAATCCTTGCGGGCTACGGCGCGGTAGTCAGCCTCATTTTAGCCATCAATCATTTTATTATTAGCAAAATTCTACCCGTTGACATCAAACAATGGACGATTGGAAAATCCATTTTGTGGACCTTGCACGATATTGTTTCCGTCACTCTATGGGTATTTGTGTACAATAATATTTGGTCTAACTTTGAAAATTTTACTTGGCAGCAATTTCTAAAAATCGGTTCCGTTACGCTAATCTTAGCCATCATTCCCATAATGATTAGTACGATTTTATTAGAAAATTGGCTGTTGCGGAGAAATTTACGACGGGCAAGTCAATTGCAGCAATCCGTCGATAATGTAGCAGCAGCGTCACCTTCACAAAGCAACATAGAAGAAACCATTCTAACCCTCTATGCGGAGAATAAAAGCGAATGGATTAAAATACGTCCTTCGGAATTTATTTATGCCGAAAGTACGGATAATTACGTAGCCATTTTTTACAAAGAAAAAAATCAGGTTCAGAAAAAACTACTCCGTTCAACGCTGAAAAAAATTGAAGAGCAAATTAGTCCTGCCCACATCCAACGGTGTCACCGTTCCTATCTTTTAAACTTGGAACAAATCAAATACGTTGATGGCAATAGCCGAGGGTTGCAGTTGCAATTATTGGATTCGGATAAAATTATTCCCGTCTCCAGAAAATATGTAAAAGAAATTTTGGCAAAAATTAAGGATTAGCCAAAAACAAATGCTACTTTTAGGTTTCACTTAATTACTTGACCTCTAAGGTCTCACCATTCCATCCGATACGTAGCCTACCAATATTTTGTTTGAACACCCAGCATACTCACTATGAACCAACGGTTTTTTACGCTCGCTTTGTTATTTCTTTTTTTCAATCTATCCAATTTTCTTCAAGCCCAAAAAGTACCTTCACCCGAAGAGGTCTTCGGTTTCCGAGTGGGTGCCGACTACAAACTGGCGGACTACGACCAAATGCTAAGTTATTATCAGCGACTCGACGAAGCCTCCGACCAAGTACAAATGATAGAAATGGGAAAATCGGTCACGGGGCTTCCCATCAAATTGTTATTTATCTCAACGAAAGAGAATCTAGCCCAACTCGACCGTTTTAAAAAAATCAGTGCCGCTTTAGCCAAAGCCCAAATTTCGCCCGACGAAGCCGAGACAATGGTCAAAGAAGGTAAAGCCGTGGTTTGGTTGGACGCAGGCATGCACGCCACCGAACGGGCGGGCGCCCAAATGGCTACCGAACTAGCCTACAAAATAGCCACCGAAGAAACCGCAGAAATGCAGCGTATCCGAGAAAATGTGATTACGCTATTGGCGCCTTGTCTCAATCCTGACGGCGTGGATATTGTTGTCGATTGGTATCGAAAATATTTAGGAACGCCCTTCGAGACCTCCTCTCCACCGATTCTGTACCAAAAATACGTCGGACACGATAATAACAGGGATTGGTTCATGAACAATATGCCCGAAACAAAAGCGGCGAACCGGATTTTGTACCAAGAGTGGTTTCCACAAATTATCCACAATCACCACCAACCGTCGCCGATTTGGGCTCGTATTTTTCTGCCGCCCTTTCGCAGCCCCGTCAATCCTCGGATTCACCCAGGCGTTACGACGGCCGTTAATCTAGTAGGCACCGCTATGGCCAATCGGTTTGCCATGAAAAAAATGCCAGGTGTCATTTCGGGTACTAACTTTAGTATGTTTTGGAATGGTGGTATGAGAACGGCCCCTTACTACCACAATATGATTGGCATATTGACGGAGGTGGCGCACACAACTCCTACTCCCCGCTTTTACGACCCAACGAAAAAACCCAAGAGAGTAGCGAGCATGGCTGCCGACGGGTCAGAAATTTTTTATCCAAATCCTTGGGGTGGTGGCGAGTCGCATTTTCGAGACGCCGTAGATTATATGATAACCGCTTCGATGGGTGTTTTAGAAGTTGCGGCGGATAGAAAAGAACAGTTTTTGCGCAATATTTACCTAATGGGTAGAGACGCTATCGAAAATACCAAAGAAGCCTACGCTTACGTCATTCCTGCCGAGCAATGGGATAAAGGGGAAGCAAGAAACCTCACCGAAATTCTACAAAGAGGTGGCTTGGAAGCTCACCGTGCGACCAATGATTTTGTTATCGAAGGAAAACGCTACACCAAAGGAACTATCATCTTTTACGGCGCTCAAGCCTTTCGACCTTTTTTGATTGACTTACTAGAAAAACAGGAATACCCCACTCAATATTTGTACCCCGGCGGTCCTCCCAAACCACCCTACGATTTAACGGGTTGGACGCTTCCGATGCAAATGGGCGTCCACGTGGATAGAATTGATGAACCTTTTACCACCGAAACGGAGTTACTAAAAACGCTAATTGCCCCGTTAGCGGGGACAATTGAAGACGAAGGGAAGGCAGGGTATCTTTTATCCGCCGAAGAAAATGCGAGTTACAAAGCGGTGAATTTAGCCTTAGCACAAGATTTAACGGTCAAACGATTAGTAGCGCAAACTACTATTGAGCAGACCGATTATCCTGCGGGGACTTTTTGGGTAGCGGGTGACAGAGCGACCATTCGTTCCATCGCTACCCAAACGGGTGTTACATTTGTAGGAGTTAATAAAAGAATAAAAACACAAACTAAGCGCCTCCAAAAATTTAAACTGGGGATTTACAAAAGTTGGATGGCCAATATAGACGAAGGTTGGAGTCGTTGGGTATTTCGACAACACGCCTTCGACTTGGATACTTTGCAAGATGCGGATATTCGCCGAGGAAATCTAGAGCAATATGCCGCCATCGTACTACCTTCTCAGCGTCCTAACCGTATTCTACACGGTCACGATATTAGTCGGATGCCGAGAGAATACACGGGTGGTATTGGACTAGAAGGCTCTAAAATGTTAAACGAATACGTCAAAAATGGTGGTACCTTGATTACCTTCGACCAAGCTAGCGATTTTGCCATCGACCAATTCGATTTACCTATCACTAATGTCACCAAGCATCTATCCAGCAAGGAATTTTTCATTCCTGGTTCACTGATTCGGGCAAAAGTAGATATAGAAAAATCCTTGGCCTACGGTATGCAACCCGAAGTAGCCACTTCGTTTTCTCGTAGTCGAGCCTTCGAAATTGAAGCTCCTTCCGATATTGAAGAAAAGATAAATAAAAACAACAGAAAAGCGCCTTCCCACAAAGCAAAAATCATCGTTCAATTCGCCGACCAAGGTTTACTAATGAGCGGCTGGGCCCAAGGCGAAGACCAATATCTTCGTGGAAAAGCGGCTATGATTGACGTGGCACACGGCGAAGGAAATGTCGTCTTATTCGGTTTTAGACCGCAGTTTCGAGGGCAGACACGAGGAACCTATAAGTTGATTTTCAATGCTATTTTTAAAGCAGCGGAAGGTTGGAAAGTTAGTAATAGTAGTGAAGGTATGAGTAGTAGTGAGCAGTAGTGGCAGTGGCGGTAGCAGTAGTAGTAGTGGCAGTAGCAGTAAATTAGTCCAAAAAATGTCAACGCCTGATTCCGTGTTCCTCTTTTCCATGTTATAAAAAAGTAACAGTAAGCAAAGTTATTCCTGCCGTAAACCCTGCTGGGCAACTATAAAATCAAAAGACAACTCTTCCAAAGACTGACCATTAACCGTAGCGTCCCAAGCGGAGTGTGCTTCACCAACTAAAGGATAAAACTCAAAAGGAACACCCGTAGCTTCATATTCATCTCTGAGAGCCTCGGCTCTATCAAAATCGACAATAGCATCCGTCGTACCGTGTGCAATCATAACGGGTGCATCGTTTTCATCAAAACGTTGCCTGCCGTACACTTTTTCCAATATGTTCACCATGGCCAAACTCCCCCAAAAATTGAGAACGGTATGCACTTTCGAAGGCTGGTCTAAATGGGTAGTAGAAAGCGTAGGGTCCATCTCCAGCGATATTTCCTCCGTATAATCCTCCGCTTCCGAGGCGCCCAGCATAATAGCAATCGCCGCCCCCGCCGAACCACCACCGACGGTGAGGTAATCGGCATTGACGCCGTAGTTTTCCGCATTGGCGTACAGCCAACGAATAGCAGCTTTGGCATCTCTGTTGGCGGGATAATAAGAGAAAGACTGAGCGGCGGTCGTCAAATTCAGATGCGTTCTGGCGTACTGTACCCACGCTTCGGGAACGGTTCCTTTAGCCTTTTTTAGACGATAGTTGATGGAAAAAGCCACCCACCCTCTCGACGCAAAAAAGTTGGCCAAATTGACCATGGCGGGAACTGTTTTAGAGCCAAACTCAAAGCTACCGCCGTGAATCAAGACGATGGCGGGTCGGTTATCCGAATTATTATTGGGAACGTAGGCATCTAATTCCAAGGTAACGGTGGAAGCAATATCACTATTGATGGTTTGATGACTAAGGCCTTGTGCGTAAGTAATATTTTCAGCTTTCGTAACGTCGTAGATAGCGTCTGTGGCTACGATGGGTACCTCTTCATTGGCTGGATTGCTGATAGGTGAAGTTTCGTTTTTATTGGTACAACAAACTATCACGAATAAAAATAAATACAGAAATTTTCTCATCTTAGCTTTTATATTATTACGATGGCTTAGACGCTCTTTTTCTCCATAAGTTTAATTGAGCCTTATCTGTTAATTTTAAAGCTAAAATCATGCTACGCTTCCTTACTTACTCTTTTTGTTTCTTTCTACTGGCCTGCTCTTCCCCTAACGTCAATTCCGACAACATCAAAACCCCTACTTTGAAATTCGACGGCGAATGGCAGCAACTGTTCAACGGCAAAGACCTCACGGGTTGGGACGTTAAAATTAAAGGACACGACTTGAATGACAATTACGGTAATACTTTTCGAGTGGAAGATGGGATTTTGAAAGTGGCCTACGACCAATACACCGACTTCGATTATCGGTACGGGCATCTTTTTTACGAAAAGGATTTCTCGCATTATCTAATCCGAACGGAGTATCGTTTCGTGGGCGAACAGGCGCCCGAAGGCGAAGGCTGGGCTTTTAAAAATAGTGGAATTATGATTCACGGACAATCGGCGACGAGCATGCAGAAAGACCAAGATTTTCCCATTTCCATTGAAGTCCAGTTACTGGGTGGAAAAGGAGACGGCAAAGAGCGCCCCACTTGCAATTTATGTACGCCCGGAACGCACGTCGTTATTGACAGTCAACTGGTCAAAACGCACTGCATAGAGTCGATTTCCAAAACGTACCACGGCGAAGAATGGGTGACCGCCGAAGTCCTCGTTTTGGGCAACGAAATGATAAAACATATCGTGAATGGCGACACCGTTTTTTCTTACCAATATCCACAAATTGGTGGCGGCGTGGTTAGTGATTTTAACCCTGCGATTAAACAAGACGGGCAGCCTTTGAGCAGTGGGTCTATTTCGTTGCAGAGTGAGAGTCATCCAATTGAGTTTAGAAAAGTGGAGTTATTGGATTTGTCGAGTCAATTTGCTGTCGATTAGTTCTTATTACATTTTTTGCAAGGATACTGATAATAAGTGCTAGTAGCATATTCGTACCATTTCCAAAATTTAGCGTATTCTTTTTCGAACCCTCTAAACAGCGCTTGTTCCCCTCTTTGCTTATTTTCTTTTTTCCATTGGTCGAAAGCCATTTTCATCATGTGCTCATTTCTTCCTTTATTTGGTAGGAGGGTATAAGTAAATTCACCATTTGAAGAACAAAAGTTGTAGCTTTTGATGGTAATGGAATGATAATAATTACTAGAAATTAGTAGGAAGAAAAACAGTAAACTCAGCGCAATTTTATTTTTCATAGTTGCTTAGATTGGACTTCCTGGCAGTAAAAACTTTGTGGAATTAACGAAAGCTATGCAAGCAGGTATTCGTTAAGTAGCTAGACACACTTATTTTTCATGTTTCTTTTGACAGGATTTCAAGATTCACAGGTTTTTAACTCCGTATTTTAATCGGAGATTTAACTTATTGATTATCATAATCCTGTAAATCATGTTCATCCTGTCTAAAAGATAAAGTAATTCTGTCCGAATACTCATTCTGGAATATAATCGAACGCTACTGCCATTGCTACATTCCCCTTACGAACATTAATCGGCTCATAATCAATCCAACATACCGTGGAATACCATTCAAAAGAATAGATAGTATCAAGGTCATTATGATTTTTTAATAAGCTAATCTCTTTCGATGTAACCCTATGCTCGTCATTGATTGTAAGGATAAATCCACCATCCGTCTGTGCTCTTAGCCGAAACTGCAAGTTATGAGGCGTAGTAGTAGCAGGCGATTCAAATCGGAGGGTTTGCGGCTGGCTAATAGCATTAATTTCTTGGTAGGAAAAGTGATGACAATTGGATAGTAAAGGGAAGATTACTAGATAGAGAAGAATATTTTTGTTCATTGGTATCCTAATTATCAACAAAAGTCCTATTGAAACAAGTGAAGTCTCGAACTGTTCGTTTGGATGGTCATGGTATTACCCGACTCGTCCGAATAATTAAAGACGTACTGATTGGTTCCATTTTTCAAGAAAGAGGAAATTTCAAAATTTTCTTGTTGGAGTGTTAGTATTGGATTTACAAGATTAACCGCAATAAAATTATATTGAATAACATCGTTTACGTGCTCATCTAATTGGATAGCTATTTCTTGGTTGGACAATCTTAAACCGTCGAAAGCACGGAAATAAGCGGTCAGGTCAATATCCTCCCTTTTTTCTAACTGAGCATTTTCCAAGCTGTTTACGATTAGTGCCAGGCCAAGTTGAGTCGCATTCACTTGGTCATTTTCTAGGCTTATAACTTTATCTATTTTTTGCTCTTTTTTTATAGTCTTTATCGTTGAATGTAGCTTATCCACCGTTTCGTCAAATCCTTCCCAACCTTCTAATGCTACAAAATAAGATAAGTAGGGTGTAGTTTTTCCATCCTCGAATCTAAACTGCATCCTATGGTCCAAATAGGTAACTTCTTGTTCGTTTGAACTCTCCTTATTTAGGCAGCCAAACAGTACACAGACGAGTAAAAGGTAGTTTATTTTCATAAAAGTTTTGTAAGAAGATGCTAGTACTACGTGATATAATCAGAATTTCCTTCAATCTCTATTGATTAGAACAGGTTTTGAGAGCAATACTATTTACTTATTCCTAACGGTATAAATATTTGTTTCAATAGCGTCGCTTCTGAAAACAAAATTATATTTTTTCTCCAATAAGTTTAGGTATTTTTCTTTGTTTTGAGGAAATGAAAATTTCCAGTCATACCTATTAAAATCTTCAAGGTTATTATTGAATAATATTTTCATTTTGAGCATACCTTCTAAATATTTGAAAAATTGTGCTACCGTTACTCCTTTGGCCGTAAGCATATTATCTCTCATTGAAATTGAATGCCCGACGGAACTTGACAGTGTCAATTTATCAGTAGAAGACAAATCCACTCGAAGCACTTCCTTTACAGCAGTGCGCTTTTCTAAAGTAATTTCAAATATTTCTTCAAGGTTATCCAATATCAGTTTGGAGGATACGGTTGTTCCATTCACAACTATTTCAATGACAGGATTGTAATTAAGGTCTTCTGCAAAGAAATAGAAATCTGGAATCTCAAGTAAATGGGGAAGTACATTTGACAAAGCGCCTGATAAATGATAATATCCTAGACCATTTGTAAAGACTTTCAGCGTCCTAGATTCTGGGTCGTCAGAATCATAATATTCTATCGAAAAAATGGCCTTTCTTTTCGTTTTTCTTAAACTGTTTTTAGATGGAGTTTCTAAAAGTGCAAATCTTTTTTTACTAATACGGCCATAGTAATTTGCATTTCTTCTTAGTAAATCATCAAGCATTTTAACATCTATCTTCATGCAACTACCCATCCATATAATCTTTCCTGCCTGGTTTAAGATGTACGTATTTATCTCACTATCAGCAGCGACATTACCGTAATATCTTCTTGTTTTATTCTTAAAATCATTTAGAACATGAAGCGTTGAGTGTAGTTTTTTCCCACCGTCAACAATATCGGTTAAGTCTATTTGGGCTTCTTCTTCTAGTAAAAATAACTGAAAAATATTAGTAAAAGCTGAGCTAACACTGCTCAAATGCTCTATCATGGCTAAGTTTACCCTATTATCTTCACCAGCAAAGGTTAACATTAAAAAATCTTTTACCTCAATGGTATCCGTCCCTTTCATCTTATGAAGGACGATTATTGGTGCCTTGCCTCCTATTTTTAAATTCTGTCCCATTATTGTTTACCGATGTCTTAAGAAAGCACAAATAGCCGTTCATCAGTAAAAGATAAACGGCTGTTTTTAACACTTTAGCTACTATAAAAAACGAGTGTCGATATTTGAATCCCACTTTTTTGAGCAGGATTCAAACATCAACAGCGCTTATTCTTACGACATCGGGTAGTATCAAGGTCATTATGACTTTTTAATAAGCTAGTCCCTTACCTACTTTAGTCATTTATCAGAAATTTACCTCATCCCAAAAAGAGTCTCATCTTGTGTAATGGGTATATTGTGCAACTTATCAAATATTGAATAAGGGATAGCATCTTCATAAAAATCAGTAATTTCATAATTTACATGACTGTCACCGTTTGATTCACTATATTGTACTTTGGTTACCCATAAATCGGGGAATTCTTTTTGTAACTCCTCATCAATTTTAATAAAGGCAACTTGTCTTTCGAAATTAGACTGTATG
>JBCCQK010000049.1:0-26486 GCA_039024375.1 Bacteroidota bacterium | reverse complement strand
GTTGCAACCGTAACATAACTCTCCGAGTTGTGCTGTATTTAAAGTCCCTACATTTTTCACCGTAATACCAAAACTTAAAAAAACTCCAGCCACCTCCCCAGAAAAGTATCCGTAACATCATCGGCTAGTAGGAAACCGAATCGCCGTTACAAAAAAACAATTTGCATAAAGTCATTTTATTTATTAGCTTTGTCTAAAATTTAATTTAGATTAATCTAAATTAATGATTTTTCAACTTTCATTACTCTTGACCATACGATTCATCGGCAAAAAATGACAATTGGTCAAAAAACTGTGGAAACTTTTGAACTAATTAAAGTTTCCTAAGTTTTATGCCTGTAATTTTGTAGTGGAGAAATCACGACTGATAATGGACATGAAAAATCAAATACTAGAAAAGGCCGAAGCGCTGTTCTTGAAATATGGTCTTAAAAGTGTAACGATGGATGATATTGCCCGAAAGTTGGGCATTTCCAAGAAAACGCTGTACCAATATGTGGAGAATAAGACCGATTTAATTATGCAAACCATCGTGGCGAGTATCGAAGAGGAAAAAGCCGTAATGCGTCAGGCAAGAGAAAGTTCTAACAATTCGATTGAAGAGATGTTAAAAATTGCTCGCTACGCCGTTCAACAACTCCGTCAGTTATCGCCCGCTTTGGTGTACGATTTACAGAAGTACTATCAACACATTTGGTCGATGGTGCAGCGACTGCACAAAGAACACGGCTACCAAATGATTAAGGAGAATATCGAACGGGGAAAAGCGCAGGGTGTTTATCGGTCGGATATCAATGCCGATATTTTAGCCAAAATGTACGTGATGAACACCTTCATTATTGTAGATGAAGAGGAGTTTCCACTAAAAAAGTATAACAAAGAAAATTTATTTTTAGAATTTATCCAATATCATATTCACGGTATCGCCTCTCCAAAGGGACTATCCCTTTACGAAAAACACATGGAAGGGAACGATATTCAAAAAGAAATAGTTGCGCTGGTGAAGCTGCATTCCAACACCTGAAAATAGTACATAAATGAATCTGACTGTTAAAAAATTATTACTTGCCCTTGTCTTTTGCTGGGTCGGGCAATTGACGATGGCCCAAGAGACCATTAACATGACTTTGGACAAAGCGGTCGAATATGCTTTGGCTAATAATGACGATATTCGAATTGCCCAACTCAACATCGAAGACGCCGAGCAGCGAATTTTAGAAACTCGAGCAACGGGACTTCCACAGATTAATGCTAACTTGGATTTCAACCGCTACCTGCAAGTTCCCGTCCAAGTATTACCCGAAGCCTTCGTAGCCGCTTCCCGCGATGCGGAAGGAAACCTACCCGAAGGTTTTTCTCGTCAAGTCGCTTTCATTCTTAGAAATCAATTCCAAGGTGGCGTCAACCTACAAACGATGGTGTTCGATGGCAGCTTTTTCACGGGCCTAAAAGCGGCGCAGTTGTACCGAACTTTGGTACAGGACGAACTAGCCGCCAAAAAACAATCCATCCGCAATCAAGTCATTACCGCTTATTTGCCCATTATTCTACTCACCGAAAGCATCAAAATTCTCAATAACAACATTACCAACATCGAAGCATTGTACCAAGAAACCAGTGCGCTCTACAAAGAGGGATTTGTAGAGCAATTAGATGTGGACCGTCTGGAACTGAGTCGAGCGAATCTACTGGTTGAAAAAGAGAATTTGGAGCGGCAAATGGAAACCACGATGAACGACTTCAAGCTGTTGATGGGTTTTCCAGTTAATACGAAGTTAATTATAGAAGATAATTTGGGCAGGGAAGTACCCGTACCAACCAATGAAGCTTTGACGGGTCCCGTGGATTACTACAATCGACGAGAATACAAAGTCGCCGAAACGGGCATCCAACTCAACGATTTGAATATTCAATACGTCAAGAATAGCTATTTGCCGAAACTGAACTTGAATTTGTCTTACAATCAGGCTTATCAAGGCGACCAATTGTTTGACGACCCCAATAGTTTTTGGGCACCCACCGCCTTAGTAGGTTTGTCTTTGAGAGCCCCTTTATTTGACGGCTTTGGTAGGAAAGCTAAGATTGAGCGGGCGCAGTTGGCTTCCGAAATTTCGAGGGTGCAGCAACAGCAATTTGGCAAAAGGATTGACCAAGAAGTAGCCAACGCTAGAATTGATTATCAAAGTGCTTTACAACGATTAGCGAGCCAAAAGCGGAACATGGATTTAGCTGAACGTATTTACGAAACGACTAAAATTAAATACAAAGAAGGGGTTGGTTCGAGCATCGAACTCTCGCAAGCTGAACAGAGCCTGTTTGCTGCCCAGCGAAATCATTTGCAATCTATGTTCGATTTGCTGATTGCAAAGTTGGCTTTGGACGTAGCGCTGGGGACTTAGGGGGAAATGTAAAATTTAAAATTACAAACCCGCCAGACTGCTGTGCGGGCTGGTTCAAAATCTAAAAGTATTGACAATCAGAAAGTTAAAATTTTGAAATGGTAAATTTTATTAATCTGCGCAAAGTCCGTCTTTTACTATCCTAACTCACGAAAAACGTACTATGCAATTATTAAACGGGATATTGCTGCTATCCTGCTGCTGTTTGTTTTTGGACAATCAACTAATTGCGCAAGAATGGGAACTAACTAAAAAATCGGAAACCATTCAGGTGTTTACTCGGAAGATTGCCGACTACGATACAAAAGAATACAAAGCAGTCACAACGGTAAAGACCGATGTGGCGACTCTGAATGAATTGCTACGCAATCACGATAATTTGAAAAATTGGTTTGTTCGTTGCCCCGTCAGCGAACGTCTTGAAAAGGTAAGCGACGACGAGTTTTACGTTTATTTCCTTAACGATGCGCCGTGGCCCGTAGCGGACCGAGACAACATCACCCATATGAGGTTTGAACGACTAGCTGATAGTACGCAATTCGTTTTCCTCAAAGGAGTGCCCAACTATTTGCCTATTAACTCCGGCATCGTACGCATTCCAAAAATGGAAGCCCACTGGGAATTTAAACCCTTGGGCAACGGACACATTCAAGTGACGCAACAAGTGAAAGCGGACCTAGGCGGGAAAGTACCTACCTGGCTCATCAATATGGCCATTGTGGAAGCGCCTTTTCAAACGATGGAGAATTTACGAAAGCAGTTGAAAAATTGAAATACGCTTATTACTTGCTACGTATTTTTTTACCACAAAGGTATAGAGAACATTGAGTACACAAAGTATTTTTTCAGGCGCAGCTTTGACTTACTATTGAACAAACTTCTACGCTTTATTATCATAAAAGAATTAGAGCTGTAACAACATTCATTTAATTATTCAAAATCTATGGATTTCATACATTCTACACATCCTGTAAAATCCTATAAATCTTATTATCCTGTAAAATCGTGTTATCCTGTAAATATGAAATACCTAACTGCCTTATTCCTTGTCTTTTTCTTAGCCGTTGCTTGCCAACAAGAAGCGGAAATTGACCCGAATGCCATTCCCGAAGACCTTGCGGGGAAAAAAGAATTTTTAAAAAATAAAAAAGCCGAACTCCGTCAGTTGAATCAATTGATTGACCAAACGGAAAAAGAAATCGACGCGCTGATTCCCGATGACCAAAAGGCACGAACGTTGGTGACGACTATGCCCGTCCCACGGCAAGATTTCGAGCGCTTCGTTGAAATTCAAGCTACGGTCAAATCGGACGGTTTTGTCGCTGCCAGTAGCGAAATTGGCGGTCGAATTGTTAAAATGAATTTCAAAGAAGGAGACTACATCCGAAAAGGGCAATTGGTGGCCGTAATGGATTTAGAACAAGTCGATAAGCAAATAGCCGAATTAGAAACGGCTCTTTCACTAGCTACCGAAGTATTCGAACGGCAAAGTCGATTGTGGAAACAAAATATTGGTTCCGAAATTCAGTACTTAGAAGCTAAAAATGGAAAAGAGCGATTGGAAAAAAACCTAGAAACCGTCCGCTTTCAGAAAACGAAAGCTAAAGTGTATGCACCTACTTCGGGCATCGTCACCATCATTGGTGCGGAACAAGGGGAAGTAGCTAGCCCAGGCATGCCCATTTTGCAAATTCTGAACGTGGAAAAAGTGAAAGTAATAGCCGATATCCCCGAAACATTTTTAGGTAAAATCAAAAAGGGCCAGTACGTAGATATTCGCTTTCCCGCTTTGGACAAAACCATTCGAGAGCGAATTAGCCGACTGGGGTCCACCATCGACGCCGCTAATCGAACGTTCGAAGTCGTCGTCAATTTGAACAATAAGCAAAAGTTGTACAAACCCAATCTACTCGCTCTTTTCCTCGTCAAAGATTTCGAAGCAACGGACGTCCCCGTTGTTCCCGTCGCTATGGTACAACAGGATGTCAGTGGAAAAGACTTCGTATTTATCAAAAAAGAAACCGATAAAGGCCCCGTCGCCCAAAAAGTAATGGTCAAAACGGGCGAGAATTACAATGGTAACATCATTATCCAATCTGGCTTACAAGGTGGCGAAGAACTGATTGTGGACGGCGCTAAAGGTTTGACGGATGGACAATTGATTAAAGCGGCAAAAAATGTGGTGGCTGGAACCTAGATACTGGATGCTGGATTCTAGATACTAGCATCCAGAGACCAGTATCCAGAGACCAGTAACCAGCATCCAGTAACAGATAACGAATAACAAAATGTCAAAAGATACACCTAACAAAAATAACCTAAAGACCTTTAGCCTCACCTCTTTGGCGGTCGATAATGCAACGAGTATTTTTATCTTGACGATAATGATACTATTTTTTGGCTATTCGTCGTATCGAACGATGCCGAAAGAGCAATATCCAGAGGCAAATATTCCTGTTGTTTTTATCAGTACCCCTTACTTTGGTAATTCGGCGGCGGATATCGAAAACTTAATTACCCGACCCATTGAAAAAGAATTGGTGGGTCTGAAAGGAATTAAGGACGTGAAATCCAATTCGATGCAGGACTTTTCGGTGGTTATTGCCGAATTTAACTCTGACCAAGTGGTGGACGACTGCGTGCAGCGGGTCAAAGATGCCTTGGACAAGGCCAAAAAGGAACTGCCGACTGACCTCGACCAAGACCCGCAGGCCGAGGAAATCAACTTCGCCGAGTTCCCCGTAATGACGGTTAATATTTCGGGCGAATACGAAATGGACGAGTTGCGGGCCTACGCCGAAGAAGTGCAGGACGAACTCGAAAGCCTAAAGGAAGTGATGCGAGTCGATTTGAAAGGGGCGCAAGAACGGGAAGTCAAAATTGATATGGACTTACCCAAAATGGGCGCTTTGAGAGTCAGTTTTGCCGACGTGGAGAACGCCGTAAAATCCGAAAATATTACAATGTCGGGCGGCGAGTTGACCAAAAACAACTTTAAAAGAGCGATTCGAGTTGTGGGAGAATTTGAGGACGTATCGGAGATTGAAAATATGATTGTCAAAAGTGAGAATCAACGACCGATTTATCTCAAAGATATTGCGACGGTTACCTACGGATTCGAAGAACGCAAAAGTTACGCCCGTGCGGACGGTAGTCCCGTTATTTCCTTGGACGTCATCAAGCGGTCGGGTAAAAACGTATTGCTAACGGCGGACAATATCAATGTTGTAGTGAAAAGAATGAAAGCGGAATTACCCGAATCGCTGACCATCTCCACGTTTAACGATGCGTCGGTTTATACTAGAAATGAGTTGGCCAACTTAGAGAATAGCATCATCATGGGCGTACTTCTAGTCGTCTTAGTTTTGCTTTTCTTTTTGGGTCTGAGAAATGCGCTGTTCGTTGGCTTGGCGATTCCCATTTCTATGTTGACGGGGATTTTGTGGCTCAACATTACGGGACAGACCATGAATATTATGGTCCTTTTTGCCTTGATTTTGGCCTTGGGTTTATTAGTGGATAATGCCATTGTAGTAGTAGAGAACATTTACCGCTATATGCAAAACGGTTACAGTGGACCCGATGCGGCTAAATACGGGACGGGCGAGGTAGCGATGCCGATTATTGCTTCTACGGCGACCACTTTGGCGGCCTTTATTCCCCTACTGATTTGGCCGGGCATCATGGGGGAGTTTCTAAAATATTTCCCCATTACGCTGATTATCGTATTGTCCTCATCGCTGTTTGTGGCCTTGGTTATCAATCCCGTTTTCACCTCGCGTTTGATGAAGGTAGATAAAAAAGCAGAGACCAAAGAAGGACGAGCATCGAAGCGGAAAAACGTCCTAATTGGTTCGGCAATTATGTTAGGATTGGCCTTGTTTGGTCAATTTTCGGGAGCGTTGTGGTTGCGCAATTTACTGGGCATGGCTTTGGTGATTCAACTACTCTATTTCTTTTTGATGCGACCCGGGGCTTTTGCTTTTCAAAATAAAGGTTTGCCCATTTTGGAGCGAGTCTATAACAAGTTCATTGGGGGCGCCCTGCGGATTCCTGGCTTTATTTTCCTTGGAACGATTGGTTTGCTGTTTGGTTCTCTAATCCTACTAGGAACGTTTATGCCCAAAATTGTGTATTTCCCCGCCAGTAATCCGCAGTACGTCAACGTTTTTGTAGAATTGCCCATGGGCAAAGGGATTGAGGCCACCAACGAGTTGATGCTCGATATGGAGAAAAGGGTGGAAAAAACTATTGAGCCGTATCGACACATTGTGACGGCCGTTTTGTCCCAAATAGGCGAAAATACTTCCGACCCCAATGCGATGCCCGAACCCGGCGTAACGCCCAACAAAGCACGTTTGACGGTAGCCTTCGTCCCTACGGAAGAACGAGGTGGAATTTCCACTTTCAAAGTACTGGAAGAAATCCGAGAATCGGTAACGGGCAAATATCCGGGCGCACAGATTACCGTAGCGAGAAGCGCAGACGGCCCTTCGACGGGCTATCCCATCAACTTGGAACTTCGTGGAGAAAGTATTGACGAATTGGCGCTATTGTCCGAAAAGGTCATTGCGTTTATCAACGAGCAGTCGATTCCAGGCATTGAAGAACTAAAGCCTGATGTACGTTTGGGTAAACCCGAACTAACCGTCTCCATCGACCGAGAAGCAGCACGGCGTTACGGCGTTTCGACTTTCGCCATCGCCGATGCCATTCGGACTTCCGTTTATGGAAAAGAAGTATCCAAATTTAAAGAAGGGGAAGACGAGTACCCTATTTTTATTCGTTTGGACGAACAGTACCGCAATAATATCGACGACATTCTCAACCAGCGCATTACCTTCCGCAGCCCCGCTACGGGACAAATCAGCCAAGTGCCCATTTCGGCCGTGGCGGACGTGGCGTTCAACTCCACTTACAGTTCGATTAAACGGAAAGATGAAGACCGAATGATTACCGTTTATTCCAACGTAGTAGAAGGCTATAATGCCAACGAAATTGTGGCGGAATTAGACGGCTTAATGGCGGGCTATTCTCTGCCCGAAGGCATTTCGTACGCCTTCACGGGCGAGCAAGAGCAACAATCGGAAGATAGTGCCTTTTTGGGTACCACTTTCTTGATTGCCATTTTTACCATTTTTATCATCATCGTAGCGCAGTTCAACTCCGTTTATTCACCCTTCATCATTATTCTTTCCATCCTATTTAGTACCATTGGCGTTTTCCTCGGCTACGCCCTTACGGGCAATGATTTGGTGGTCATTTTTACGGGCATTGGGATTATTTCACTAGCAGGAATTGTAGTGAATAACGCTATTGTATTGATTGACTACATCAACTTGGTCGTCCAACGAAAGCGAGAATCCCTCGGTCTAGCCGATATGATGCAAATGTCTAAGGAGGACGTGAAGGCTTGTATTATCGAAGGTGGTTCGACCCGATTGCGGCCTGTATTGCTTACAGCAATTACGACTATTTTAAGTTTGATTCCACTGGCGATTGGGATGAATTTTAACTTTACTACCTTGATTACCGACCTCAATCCAAATATCTATTTTGGTAGCGATTCGAATGCGCTTTGGGGACCTTTGGCTTGGACGGTGATTTACGGCTTGGTCTTTTCTACCTTTTTAACCTTGATTGTGATTCCAGCGATGTATTGGTTGGCTTATCGGTTGAAGTATGGGATTAATCGGTTGTTTGGAGGAGCCAAAAAGGAAATCGCAACGGAAGTTTTGGATGTGGAAGTAGCGTAAGTAAGGAATATAGCTCATTCATTTAAATGAAGAGCGGATTAGCATTTTATGGTTGCTAGTCCGCTTTTTTTGATTTGAGTAAAGAGGAGCGACAAATTTTTCAAGAGTTCGTGGTGAACAAGAAGTACGAAACAAAAACTTCATAGATTTTGTAAAAAGTGGTTCTCTAAAAAACTGAGTAGTATGCTCTGATTTTAACCAACAAAAATCCCTTTCAAAAACTACAACATAAGCCCCACTCAACCTATCTTTGCCGCTTCACCAGCTTCAATCAACATGCACAACGTCAAAAAATACACCATTGCCGACAAAGAACAAGCCCTCATGAAAATGTACCAAAGTGGGCTAACGGCAACGGACAAGAGCAAAATCCTAAAAGCCAGAAAGTTGCCCAAAAATGCGATGGACAACTTTGATTTATTTCGAACTTACTTTTTATCGGACGACGGTCTATCAGTACTCCTTAAAAAATTATCCACAGAGGAAGTGATGGTACTGCATATTTTAGCATTCAATCAATAGATAACGGACGTCTCCGTTTTCGAAGCAGCTTACACGCCGATGCCCAAACCGATGAAGTATTACTATTTGGGTAGAAAGACGTTCACACAGCAGTACGGTACGGTCTTAAAAAAAGTACAGACCAATTTATTCCAGAAAGGATTGCTCATCCGATTTGAGGACGCATTGGGTGGTGGTAGCAAAGCAGAACGACAACGATTCTTATTTCCAGACGAATTTGTTAGCCATCTGCCTAGTCCTTTTTCGGATTTACGTAACTCAACGGAAAAGGGAACGACTTCGGACGAAAGCATTCGAAAAGAAATAAAAACGGCCATTACCCGCAGCCCTAGTTCGAGTCCTAGCGGCGTCAGCTTAACCCATCGAAAGCTCTATTTCAAAAAAGATTTATTGTCCGATATCAGCCTAAAGAAGTTACAACTGCAGCAATGGGCAGCAGCGAACGGGGCCGCCATTTTGAAGACTAAATATTTTGATGATGGAAAAACGTTAGCCGATTTTGTCCTGCATTATTTGCAGCAACTGCCTGCCGAAAAGTGGTTTTCCGAGAAATCAGTTAGTCAGCTTTTGAGTACTTGGGATGCCCCTAAGAAGAGAAACGAACTGGACATAGACAAAAAGTATCCTTCGAGATATGAACCTAAAAAATGGTGCGAAGCGGGCTGGAAAACGGGCTTTTTGGAAAAATGTACTATAGCTAGTAAGTCTTATTATAGATTAGCGACCGAGTCAACTGCCGAGATAAAGTTTGAGCACCATTTAACTATTGAAGCACAAGGTACTATACAAATCGATTTGACTACCATTCCACTTTCGCTCTTGCTCCCGCTCAATCAAGTAGCCACTTTTCAAACAACGTCCGCCACAGCTAATTCCTTGAAACCTGACTTGGTTAATATATCGAGTTTACCCAATGAAATTTGGACGCATCCGCTAATTAATTGGCTTCAAAAAAATGCTCCAACCTTCAAGGAGGCTTTTGCGCAATATAAAAAAAAGTACGGCAAAGAAATCATTCACCAAAACCTGCTAGTGGCAAAAGTGACCGATTTGAGTCTTCGGGTTTTGATAGAGAAGGGCCTTCCAAAAGAGGGACAATTAGTCGTCCTTTCCGACGAATTTATCGCTTTTCCACCAAGCGTATTACCTACAATAGAGCGCATTATTAGCAAAAGTGGTAACGTTATCAAGCAAGTCACAGCTTAGGCAATTATCAATTTACAATGTGCAATGAACAGTGATAAAAGTACAAATCAGAATTTGTTAAGATACTCTAAGTTGACTAATTCCACTATTTTAAGTAACTGCACATTGTTAATTGATAATTGCTCATTGTTAATTGAACCTAATCACGACACTCATGACCGCCATCGACGTTAAGCATTTAAACATACAGCAAACCCCCTACGACTTTCGAAGGGACCTTTTTCTCTTTATGCAGTATTGCCAAACGCAGGAAATCAAGCGAACCGTTTACGGAAATTTATTATCCAAAAGCGAGTACAAACGAATTGCCAAGAAGTTGGGTCGGCCCGAATTGATGGAGGAATACGAAAAGGAAATGGGCTTATGGTGGATAGATTATTTAGACCAGCAAGCCCTAAAATTAGGATGGATTTCGTACGATACGAAAGGGGAATATCTGGGTTACACGAGTAGTCGGCCCGCTTTTCAAGACAATTATATCGAAGTCAATACCGAAAAATACGAGTACTTTTTGAGCCTATCTGGGTTAGAACAAGAAAAACGCCTGCTCCGACATTTCCAAAATAAGAGGCAGAAATACAATCTGCTAATGAGCAGGAATCTATTCAATTTATTAGATTCGTTCACTTCTTGGGGGTCTGCTACGGGGGTGTTACCTACCTTAAGTTTTGTCCAAAGTAAGTTGACCTTAATAGACGTACTCGCCGACTTGTCGCCCAATACATGGTACGCTACGTCCGATTTAATTCAGTTGATGAAAGAAAAACATCCTTGGTTTTTGATTCCCGAAAAAACCTACGTGATGGAAAGCGGCGGTTGGCGGAAGCCCCAAAAGAAGGTGCTCTATCCTCGCTACTACAATTTTATAGAAGGGGACAGAAGCTACAGCCGAAGCATGCAAGAAGCGTGCGTTCAAGACAATGACCCCAAAGGATTTGAAAAAGTCGAAGGTCGATTCATAGAACGCTTCTTGGTAGATTACCTTTTTACACTGGGGTACGTAGAAGTAGCTTTCACAAAAGAGAAGTATCGCGGTGTTCCTCCAGAAATGGAAACATTGCAGGCCTTTCGCTTGCAATCCACTTTTTTCAGTGTCCTGAAAAACGAACCACTGCCCACCAAGGTCTCCGTACAACCCAACTTTGAGATTTACATCGACTCTCCCGTTTATCCTACCGCTACACTGACAGCGTTGGAGCCACTCACGAAAGTGGTCAAAGAGGACCAACAAATCATTCTTAAACTAGAAAAGCAGCACGTTCTACAACATATAGTCGAACATCCCACCTTTGATATAAAGCACTTTTTAGCAGACCTATCCGATACGCCGCTTCCACAGAACGTAGAGATGGAACTCAAAGAATGGACCGAGCGCACCGATGTTTTTACACTGTACGAAGGCTTTGGACTGTACGAAGGATTGAAAAAACAACCATTGGCCGACATTCATACTGAACTGAGCATCTCCCCTACCCTGCGACTCGTTCGACGCCCCAAACTACTCTACGAAAAGCTCCAAAAATCGGAAGTCGTTCCGATGCTCGTCGAACACCAACAGAAGGCATTGACGCCTTTATCGGCTTCCGCCAAAAGTATTTTTCCAAAAGTAAAAATCGAAAAAGCTAAGCAGGCCACTAAGCAAAAAATAGCCATCGAACGGACAGAGATATTGACCTATACCATTGGCAATAGTACCTTTTATAATACTTTTTTAACGGCGCTGTTGAGTGCTAGACTACCTATTACTTTTGACAAAACGGCGAAGCAGATTTCTTTTCCAAAAAGCGAGGAAAAGGCGGTAAAAGCGACGTTCGACAATTTTAAGGAAAAGTACCAAATTAGTATCAAGAAACGGTGAAACGATAACGCATGACCAACGGACCACTCATTGTGCAAAGCGACCATACGATGATGCTAGAAGTGCAGCATCCTAGATTCGCCGAAGGACGGGATTTTTTGGCGCGGTTTGCCGAATTGGAAAAATCGCCCGAATTTATCCATACTTACCGAGTGACGCCCCTATCACTTTGGAATGCGGCGGCGCTGGATATTCCGTTACAAGAATTACTGGATGGGCTAGCAAACTTGGCGAGATACGGATTGCCCGCCAACGTCAAGGCTGACTTGCTAGATTGGTACGATACCTACGGTAAATTGGTATTGACCAAAGCTGGCGAAGGGTTCTTACAACTGAAAGTAACGGACGATTTTATTTTTGAACAACTTCGCCACGAAGACACCCTAACGGAGTACATTTTTAAAACCGAACCGGGGAAATTTCTGGTATTCGAAGCGCAGCGTGGTACGTTGAAACACGCTTTAATAAAGATTGGCTTTCCCGTCAAAGACCTCTGCGGCTACGTTTCGGGAGACGATTTATCCATTCAATTGCGAACTACTGATATTACGGGTAATCCTTTCCAATTGCGGGATTATCAACTAGAAGCGGTTGATGCTTTTTACCACAGTGGGGGCGAAAACGGCGGTAACGGTATCGTCGTGTTGCCCTGCGGTGCGGGTAAGACGATAATTGGTATTGGCACCATGGCGGCCATTGCTAACCATACACTCGTTGTGACGACCAACAACGTTTCGGTACACCAATGGCGCAACGAAATCCTCGCTAAAACGGAACTAACGGACGAACAAGTCGGCGAGTTTACGGGAGTCGACAAAGTGATTCGACCCATCACGATTACAACTTACCAAATGCTCACTTGGCGTAAATCAAGGGAATCGGATTTTAAAAATTTAGATTTATTTACCGACCAAAACTGGGGACTCATTATTTACGACGAAGTACATTTACTGCCCGCTCCCGTTTTTCGAGCGACGGTCGGCATCCAAACTAAGAGACGTTTGGGGTTAACGGCCACGTTAATTCGAGAAGACGGCAAAGAGGACGACGTTTTTGCACTCATCGGTCCCAAGCGGTACGACGTTCCTTGGAAAGTGTTGGAAAACCGAGGGTACATCGCCGAGGCGTACTGCACCGAGTATCGATTGGAATTGCCCAAGGCCGAGGCGGTCACTTACGCCCACGCCCCCAAACGACAACAGTTCCGCATCGCTGCCGAAAATTCTCTAAAAATCGACCTAACTAAAGAACTCATTGCCCTCCATTCGGACGACCAGATACTGGTCATTGGTCAATTTATTAGTCAAGTGGAACGAGTCGCTAAAGATTTGCAGTTGCCCCTCATCACGGGCAAAACTAAAAATGCGGAGCGGGAAAAATTATACAACGCCTTTAGGAAGGGCGAGATAAAAGTACTAGTCGTGTCCAAAGTAGCCAATTTTGCGGTCGATTTGCCCGATGCTACCGTTATGATTCAGCTATCGGGTACTTATGGTAGTCGTCAAGAAGAGGCGCAACGGTTGGGTAGAATTTTGCGCCCTAAGAAAAAACGCTCTCATTTTTACACCCTCGTTTCCAAGAATACCAGAGAACAGGAGTTTGGTTTGAATAGGCAGCTTTTTTTGGTAGAACAGGGATATAAATACCGAATTCAGTATTACCAATAAATCTAAATTTCACAGCACCCAATTTCCTGAACTACCGTTCAACTAAGTCATTCCTCCACACTAACAGACCGTTCTTTTGGAAAAATTCGTGCGTTTCTTATGGCTAGTTGCTGCTCCTTTATTACTCGCTTGTGGCTTTTTGTATGTTACCCTATCGACCGTACTGCATACCTCGCAAGAAGTAGCGGTCTTGTTGGCGGGTATTCCGTTGGGATTGGCAGGACTTATTTTAACTAAAAGAAATGAGGCTACCCAAGTCATCCAGCAAAAAATAGCGCCTACGTGGAATCGTTCCACTTTTGCTGCTTACTTGTTTGCTAGCATCGTATTAGTTAGCACCTATCTGCTCATTGCCTTCATTTTCATTCTACGCATCTCGATTTTATTTCAAGACGAATGGCGCACGCACAACGATTACATCTTCGAACGAGGATTCTGGCGCAGTATTTTTGAACGGCAAAACGAACATTTGACCATCGTGCCTAGCTTTTTATACCAAGTCAATTATTATCTTTTTGATGATAATGAGTTTTGGTTGCTGTTGCTGAATACAGGGATGCTTCTGGTCATCGGATGGATATTTACGAGCCATCTTTACGCTGCGCTGCGCCCTAAAATGAGCAGGGCACTAAGCATTACGAGTTGTAGTATTTTGCTATTCAGTATTTTTTGGTTGGCCAGCGATGTGATGTTATTCTGGACAGTGGGTATATCGAATAATTTGGGAGCATTAGGCGCCGTTTTAGCCGCCACGGTTTTGGCGAAAGCCAATAGTTTAACTAGTCTAACAACAATCGCTTTATTTGCCCTGTGTGCCCTATTATCCAGTTTCAGTTTTGGCGGTGGAGTAGCTACTTGGGCCTTCGGTTTTTTAGCCGCTTTATTTTTGGCGAACAATACTAAAATTACTTTCGGTTATCTAGCCTTTGCCTTGTTGGGTGGTTTCGCTACCGTTGGGTACTATGTTTTGACGGATAGAGGCACCGAAGCGTCTTCCTTTATGGACTTGGTTATGATTGTACCAACACTCATCGGTGCGCCCTTTACGTTTTTGTTTCGCTCCTTCTTATCTTCTGACTCCTTACCCTTGCTTGCTTTAGGTATTGGTTTAATAGGCATTGTTACTGGTCTATTTTGGTTGTATTATTTTTTCATCAAGCTACGCCCTAAGATGGAAAAATTACCAACCAACACACAGCGACACGTGCTTTTTTTTACATTGGTAGCCTTATTCGTGGTGGGCTGTGCTTTATTGATTGGTCTATCGAGAGGCAACGGAAATTTTGCCTACGCCCTTTCAGACCGCTATCACCATTTATCCGTTTTGTTTTGGAATAGTTTTTTATCCATCACGCTTATTTTTCTAGCGAACCAATCTACTCCTTTTTTAAAAAAATGGCTCATCCCAAGTATTTTAGGAATCGTTTTCGTGGGGCTGACGATTTTCAATGTGGTCAAACTGGACGTTCGGATGTACGGCTACAACGAAATCGCCAAAGCCAAAATGGATTTAATTGTGCATCCCGATAAGTTGGGCGAAGAGGTTAATTTGTGGCAAGCGCAACTCAATCGGCCCTATTTTCAAGAGATTGTGGTCAAAGTAGCGAAACATTTAAAACAGGAGCGAAAGAATATTTACGCCGCCGATTGGACGCATTTGGTCGGCGTCCAATTGACGGACCATTATGTTGTAGAGGATTCCAACAATCAAACTTTTAACCTCACTCTTTCGCCCAAAACGGAGCAGAACGACGTCGTTTTTACGGGTTGGATATTGCCTAATTCTATGGCTACTCCTAAATTAATTGCGTGCGTACAGGGAGGTATCATCATCGGTTGGGCGATTCCCGCTTCGGACAGGTTGCTTGACCGCCCCGAACAAGCGACGGCCACTTTTTTACCCAAACCGTTTAAGCATCTGCCCGGAATTTGCAGATATTACTACGGGCAAATCAATACGGATTTGGGGACTGAGTCTTTCGAGGCGTCTTCGATTCGTTTTTATGGGATTTATCATAATGGAAAGGCCATACTTTTAGAACAAATACTTTGACTTTTTTTACCACAAAGGGATAGAGCGCACGGAGCACACAAAGTTCTTTTTCGAGCACAGCTTATTTGTCTCAGTGTTAAAAAACTTCCAACGCCCGTTCCAACATCTCATCAACGCCCGTTTCCAACACAGCAGCATCATTGTTGACGGCAATATCGGGTTCAACGCCCGGTTCTACATCCACGAAATTCACGTCCAAAAACGTACTGACGGATACTTTAAGTATCCAGCCGTTTTGCAACTCGTAAGCCGCATTTCCGCCACCACCGCCACCCGTAATCTGCCCTACTCTAGTGACGTTGGGCAACGATTTAGTCATGGCCGCAAAGTAGGTAGTAGCACTGTAACTACCTCGATTGGTCAGCAGCGCAATGGGCTTATCAAAGTAGAAATCGGCGGGTTGCACCACGAAGGATAAGTTGGGCGAATTGTCCCGCCGACCGCTACCCGTTTTTTCGATGGTATAGCCAACGTTGGTGGGGTCTTGAATAAGATGGGCGATGATGTCTTCGGCGCCTTCCCCCCCCGAGTTATTGCGTACATCAAAAATCAGTTGTTCTACGTTTTGGGTTTGCATGAACTCTAGTACTCGACGAATCCGACGAGCGCCTTCAAATTTACTAAAATGGACGTAGCCCGTGTTGTTAGGCAAAATACCGTAGGTAAAAAAGCCCGTTTCTTGAAATTGATTATTCAGATACTGATTTTTAACGACGTTCAAATCAAAATGAATATCAAAGCCTTCTCGAAAATTATAAGCATTAGACCGACCTGACCGTACTAAGACGTTGTGTCCGTCCCGTAATTCTCGCAACATAGTAGCACAAACGTCAAATAGGGCTTCTTCGGTCATATTATCGCTAATCATCGGTATGTATTTGTCGTATTGCGCCGCCCAATCGACCTGCTTTAAGTTAAAATAGATATAGTTTTCGTCCACGTGTTGCCAAAGTTCGTCAAAGATAGCTTGGGGATTATTATCCAATTTTGGAATAACGGCTTTTTCGCAGGCGGTGAAGGCGAAGAGTAAAAAAATGATGCTGGTTAATATTTTGTAATTGAGCATAGTCAACGATTGTATTTAGTCCTATTAAGTGGATTTCGACTCTGGAGAGTCGAGTTACTTGGATTTCGACTCTGGAGAGTCGAGATACTTTATTACTTAGAAATTAATTTGTAAAAAGACGGACAGTTGCTGCTGGGCGTGCCACACTTTTTTCCTGCCCCCTCCCCATAACAATTCCCATTGATAACTTGCGCCGATTTCGTGCCCTTTTTTACCAAAAGGGACTCCCGCAATTGTTTTGATTTTTGTCTGGGTGAATTGGTTAAGCGGTCGAATCCGTCCACTAGTTATTAGATATCGACCAAGGTTGGTTCGCTCAAAATCGAAGATGCCGTCCACCAAATAGTTTTCAGGATACGGATGGGCATGGGCAGGACGTACGACGTATCCCAAGAACGGGAGACTAGCATTTATCGCTACGTTAACTCGTTGTTGTTTAAGCTGAAGTTGGCGCTGCCATCTCGCCGCTACCCCAACCGATAACCAAAGAGTATAGGAAATCGGATTATTTTCGAAGTCCGTACTAGCGGGTAAAATCAATAAACTCCCTTGGTCCAACTGACCGCCCAGCCAAAAATTGGATTGTTCCAGCTTACGCAAATGGGTGTAACTAATCGTAGGGTTTAGATTCGCATACTTGGTAATGCCTTTGACTTTCGAAAAATTGACCGAAAAGGCCAGTTCGATTCGGTTAAAACGTCTATCTGAACCGAATTCAAATCCTGTTCTGGTTTGAAAACCAAGATGAGCAACAGCATTAGCGGTAAAACGACGGTCTAAGGTAGTTTGCAGATGCAATCCCGTTTCGGAAGTCAGTCGTTTGAAACGATTATCCGTTTGCGCATAGATTGTACCTAATACGCATAGTAAACTCCAACAAATTGTTATAATATTTTTAGTCATTTTAATCGTGTTTTTATTCTGAAGTTTTTCTCAAGGAAAGTGGTTCCAGCACTTTGAGTGCTGGAACCACTAAATCTATTTTAGAATAAAGACTAATTTGCATCTTCCAAATCTCCCGACCCACTGATATTACTGGTAATTTGTGGACGACCTTTGTATTCAACATCGCCCGAACTGGTCATGATGACATCCAATTTTTTATCCACTCGAATGGCCGCATCGCCCGAACTCCTTGATGACAACTCTACGATTTGAGCTTTCAAATCAAAAGCGGACAAGTCGCCTGAACTACTTAACTGCGCTTTCAAAAATTGAGTAGTTCCGCTTAAATCAACATCGCCTGTTCCATTCATTTTTAAGTCGATTAGTTGAGGATTACCTCGGTACGTTATATCGCCCGACCTTTTTACCGATAATTCCAACGTTTCTGGGCCATCGAATTTATCTTTGACAAAAATATCACCCGTTGAGGTGGTGTATAGTCCCTTAATAGTAGGCATTGTTATTTCAATCGTCACCGATTCGTAGCCACCATTAAAATTGGCTAAATCAACGAGCCATTCGTCGTCAATGACCGTTTTGGTAATGGCCTCAAATATTTCTGGTTGAGCGATGATTTTAATTTCCTGCTGGTCTCCTTCATAAATGAATACGTCGGCGGAGAAATCTAGCGTAATGACAGAAAAATTGGGTAAATCTAGCGTAAATGTTTCCCGTTCCGTCACTACGGTTGAAGCTTCTCGGTAAATGCAGGAAGTGCTATTCAAAACTAGAAGCAATAAACCAATAAAAATAAATAGAGATTGAGTAGATACTTGTTGATTTTTCATGAGAGAAAAGGTTTAAAATTTTTAAAATAGATTTATTTGGGTTTCCGTCCGTGTGCCGTCAACCGTGTGCCGTCAACCGTGTACCGTAATCCGATTCTCCTACTTCTTCACCGTCAACTCCATCGCCGTGGACATTCCACGAAACCGTTTCCAACGATTCTGGCTACCGTATTTGTAGAAGTGCGTTCCCAAAGTGGGTATCGTAATGGGTAAACCAAGAGCGTTACCCTTTTGACTGTACTCAATCCACTCTACGGCTACAATTACGTCCGATTCGACGAATATCTGTTGAGCGACTAAATCAACTTCTATCCAACCTTGCTGCTGTTTTTTGAGCGTCACAATGATAGGAGACGAATGTACTAATTCGTTGGGTCTTCCTCTTTTGATGTTAAAGACATTAATTCGAAAACGAGTGGTATCAAAATTATTAGCCGCTACAAAAAATCTAAAAGTAGCTAGTTGATGCAATTCCTTTCCCAAATTAAATCGTCGCCCAATGGAAGCGCCCAGATTTTGTCCAGGCTTTTGGCCAATGGCAAAATTAGTATTCATCCGAGTTTTCGTCTTGGTATGACCAACATTCTTACTCTTCAGCAAATTGGGCCGCACTTCTACCGTTTCCAACTTTATAGCCGTAGGGGCCAGTTGAATATTTTTTCCGTTTAATAATTGTAAGGAGGCAATGGTGTATTCTTTTGTTTCGTAACCGATGAAGGAAAATCGAACAATCTGCGCTTCGTCTATTTCCGTCGTGAGATGTAATTGAAAAGTTCCGACTGCATTTGAAACGGTTCCAATACTCGTCCCTACCACACCAATATTGACGTACGCCAATGGCATTTTATTGACCGAATCTATAACCGTTCCCGTGAGGATTAGCTCTTTTTGAGCGGTCAATAGTAGAGGCGAAAAGAGGGTAAAAAAGTTAATGATTAGTTTGTTGGTCCACATTTTTTATCTGTATGATATTGAGTTAAAATCGTTTGACGACTCAAAGGTAGGTGCTGTTCTCGTTAGAAAATGAAAAATGGGGTCAATGGCAACTAAACTGGTGGGAATCGCATTTTTTGGGGTAAAATGGGCGCAGTTGGGGCGAAATGCACGGGCAATTGCTTCATAAGTACCTAATCAAGCAGAAAATAAAAACCTATTCGCTCTTTTATGTCTATACGATTTTAAAACTTTTTTCTAAGAAAACGCTCCACAATTAATGGTTTTTCTTATTTTTCATCAAATATTTGTTTAAATTTGTGGGGGCTATTCTCAATTTTCTTACAGAAAAAGAGATAGTAAAAAATTCAATAACCGTTAAAGCCGTAAGCTATGTCATTTGAAGTAGTAGGAAAGCTACATAAAAAATTTGATACCGAAAGTAAGACCGCTACCTTTCAAGCGAGAGAATTTGTAATTGAAGTAGATGGGACTTATCCGCAGTTTGTAAAATTCCAATTGGTGCAAGACCGTTGCGCTTTGATTGATAATTATAACGAAGGTGATTCCATTCGAGTGCATTTTGATTTGAGAGGTCGAGAATGGCAAGGAAAATACTTCACCAACTTGAACGCTTGGAGAATTGAAGCGGGCGCTGCCGCTGCTCCACAGGGACCGCCACCCAGCCAAGACGGTGATTTCCCTACGATGGAAAATGCACCTGCGGCGGGTAATAATACGGCAAGTGCTGCCGACGATGATTTGCCCTTTTAGGATAGTAATTCGTAATTAGCCTAGTGACTAGTGTAGTAGGCCGTAAACAGTTGATAGCTAGCAGTCTTTGCGAAACGCTATAAGTCAGTTACTTATAAGAATAGCTGTCTATTAATTGTTTTGTTCTTCATGCACCAGTTAAACAAAGTATTGATTTTTAAACCCTTGCTTTGGCTAGAAACTGTCAACTAGAACTTGAACCACTGGCGTAAGCCAAGATGTGCCAAATTTTTGAAATTTGGCACATCTACAAATTAACTTTACTTTCGTAACAAACCACTTCGTAAATCTTCTCCTTCCGTACTATCGCTGATAAACTAAATCTTCAAAAAGCTAATATTTCTCACTTCTTCACCACACTTCCTCCCTTTATTTCTCGTAACTTTGCCGTTTCCAAAAAATACTTTTATAAAAGTAATTTGTGATAATTGCTTTTATGGAACGTTGAGAAAATAGATTTACATTTTCAAATTCTAACTTTACTGGCTATCAGCATTTTTAGATTTTACATTTGTAATTTTCAATTTTACATTTCTCTATGAGTGATGCTATCAAACACGAGTGCGGTTTAGCCGTCATTCGGTTATTGAAACCCTTAGATTTCTACCACAAAAAATACGGGACGGCACTTTACGGGCTGAACAAATTGCAGCTATTGCTGCAAAAGCAAAGAAATCGGGGACAAGACGGCGCTGGGTTAGCGACCATCAAACTCAATCCTAATCCGGGTAAGCGATACATCAGTCGCAAACGCTGTGTAACCAACAATTACTTAGCTGATTTATTTACGGATGTTCGCAAGCACTTTCAAGGACTATCAACCGACCAATTGAATGACCCACAGTGGTTGAAGGACCATAAGCCCTACATGGGCGAATTGCTAATGGGACATTTGCGTTATGGTACTCACGGGGATAATTCGATAGCTACCTGTCATCCTTTTCTTCGGCAGAATAACTGGATTAGCCGAAATCTCGTCTTAGCGGGCAATTTTAACATGACGAACGTCGATGAGTTGTTTACCGAATTGGTGACTTTGGGACAATACCCCAAGCGTAAAGCCGATACGGTAACGGTGATGGAAAAAATTGGTCATTTCTTGGACGATGAGGTACAGCGATTGTTCAACTGGCACAAGCCCGATGGCCATTCTAACCAAGAGATTAATGAATTAATTTTTGATAATTTAGACGTTCGTCGAATGTTGAGACGAGCGAGTAAGCGTTTTGATGGAGGCTACGTGATTGCGGGGATGATTGGCCACGGTGATGCTTTTGTGATACGCGACCCCAGCGGTATCCGTCCCGCCTTCTATTATCAAGACGACGAAATTATTGTCGTCGCTTCCGAGCGACCAGCTATCCAAACAGCCTTTAATGTCCACTATTCCAAAGTTCGAGAATTGGGCCGAGGCAACGCCCTTATTATTAAAAGAAATGGCTCGGTTAGAGAAAAAAAGTACATTGAAAAGAAAGTGCGGACGGCTTGCTCGTTCGAACGCATTTATTTTTCGAGAGGAACGGACCGTGACATTTATCTGGAAAGAAAAAAGCTGGGCGAACAATTGACCCATTCCGTGTTGAAAGCTGTGGACCACGATATTGAAAATACTGTTTTTTCTTTTGTTCCAAATACGGCCGAGTCCGCCTTTTACGGATTGGTAGAAGGCATGGAGAAATGTCTGAACCAAAGAAAGCAAGAGCAAATTTTGAATTTGGGGAGTAATCTAAAGCCCAAAAAGCTCGAGAAAATCTTAGCTCAAAAGGTACGTATTGAGAAGACGGTGGTCAAAGATGCTAAATTGCGAACGTTCATTGCGGACGATGCGACGAGGGGAGAAATGGTTTCTCACGTGTACGACGTGACTTACGGGATTGTGAATAACGATACGGATAATCTGGTCTTGCTGGACGACTCGATTGTACGAGGTACGACGTTACGGGATAGTATCATCAAAATTGCCTCTCGATTGCGGCCCAAGCGAATCATTATCGTTTCTTCGGCGCCCCAAATTCGCTATCCCGACTGCTACGGAATTGATATGTCCAAATTAGGTAATTTTGCAGCTTTTAAGGCACTTATCGCTTTGCTAAAAGAAAATGGGAAAGAATCGTTGATAGGAGAAACTTACAAAAAGTGCAAGCAGCAGCTACAACTGCCCGTCGAAGAAATGGTCAATCCACTAATTGACCTGTATAATGTCTTTCCTTACGAAACAATTTCGGATAAAATTGCGGAAATGATAACACCCATTGGTACGAAACCCGAGGTAAAAGTGATTTATCAGAGAATTAATGGACTGCATAAAGCCTGCCCAAATAATCACGGAGATTGGTATTTTTCAGGAAATTATCCGACACCCGGCGGATTTAGAGTGGTCAATCGAGCGTTTGTTAATTATGTGGAAAAAAAGAATGAGCGAGCTTACTAGAAATCTAGAATTGCAGATGTAAAATTTAAAGGTACGTGGCTATACAGCGTATTAAACTTCCGATAAGTTAGATGCTAGTAAAAAATTGTGTAAAAAGAACGTAACTAATTAGCAGTGTTTTTAACCATAAAGTCTATAGAGTTTTTTCGAGCAGGAGCCTTGGCTATTTTGCGCTTCTCGGGCGTTTCTAAGTATGTTAAACAGTTACAAAAGAACCCTTGTTAGTGGGAATAATTTTACCCTAGAGATTGTTGAATTGATTGTGTTTGCACAAGATTATTAATTTAGTTATCAATGTCTTGCCATGTACCGTACGCTATTGACCGAATGCCATCTTACGCAATCAATTCTTTAGCAGCTTTCATCGGAACACTAATACACTTCTTTTCCATGTAAGTCATCATTTTGATGAACAACGCTTTGGTATCCTCGTCCATGGAGTCTAAATCTTTCTTGAACACTTCGTTGACGGCTTTTTCTTTGATAGCTTTTATTTCGGTTGGAACATTCTTCAATGCTTTGGTCAAAGCACGCTGCTTAAAGACTTTTTGGAAGGTTGCGATACGCTTAGCCAACAGTTTCTTGGCTTTGCCCACCTCCTTTTTTCTGAAAGCTAAGTTATCTTCTGCCAACTGCTTTAGGTCTTCAATTTCAATGTAATTGACATTGAAATCATTAACCACTTCTCTAGTTACATTATTAGGAATAGATAAATCGACAATTAACTTTTCGGAAGTGTCGCCTCCGAGCAATTGCTGGTAAATGGGTTTATTAATAATGGCTTTTGTAGCGCCTGTGCAGACAATCATGCAGTCGAATCCTTCTCGGTAGCTTGGCAACTCGGACAGTAAAAAAGCATTTCCATCGAAACGACCCGCTAAATTTTGTGCTTTTTCAATACTTCGATTGAATACGGTCACGTTCGTAAAATCGTACTTTAACAAAAACTTAGATACTAATGTATTAGTTTGTCCCGCACCGACAAGTAAGATTCGGGCATTTCTAGATAGGTTGCTATCCAATAATTTTTTAATGGCCAAAGAAACAACGGAAATTTGCTTTTCCCCAATTCGAGTCTTGGCATAAACAGCTTTGGCAGCTTCCACTAAATGCTTCATCAACAAACGAATACCCTCCCCTGTCAATTCCCACTCTTCTGCTTGGTAAAAGCTTTCTCGAATTTGTCGAAGTATTTCTCTTTCACCAACGACTAAAGAGTCAATTGAAGAAGCCACCTCGTACAAATGTTGGATAGCTTCCTTGCCTTCATAAGCCGTCAAAATACGCTGTATGTAGTCGGGCTTCAGACTTGGGTTAATTGTCTGGAAAAATTCTTGTAGAAATGGTAAAGTAAGTTGGCTGGTTGACTTGTAGAGGTAGATTACACGGTTGCAAGTAGCTACATAAAGCAGTTCTTCTAAATTAAATTTATCTTTGAGTTGTACCAGCTTATCTTTGAGTTCAGATTCGTTGGCGTGGGTGATGACAAAGTCACCGATTCTCTCCAAACGGACGTACTTATGGGTTACTGTTAGTATCTTGTAATCGTTTAACATATATCTTCTTTGTCCGCGCCAGGATTGAATCATAACATTGAGTGATTTAAAGACTTAAAGACAAACACATCATATCCTCTTGGCAACAAAATTAGGACTCTATGTATGGAAGTTTGTCATTGTTCTGTAAACAAGGTTAAACAAAAAAATATGACAAATCGGTGAGGATTCGCTTTTTTTGCTTTTCACCCAATTATATGGCTAAAAACAGCACATTTTATCCTCTTTTAGAGTTATATATTACTTACTTTATGTTACAAAAAATATTTTGTTTAAGACCGTTTTTCACTCGTTTTCTCTCATTTTTGACTAGTTTTTTACTTTTTTGTTCGCTGAACGGTCAAGACTATCAATGGAAACAGACTTCTAGCCAATCTGTTTACTCCGATGAAGTACAAAAATATCAACATTTTGACCTTTTTCAGTTAGAAAACAGTCATAAATTTATCCAATGCCTAGCGGACACCAATACAACTGCTCATCAAATATCCGTAAAGCTACCCGTTGGGTTGGGTGAGATAGCAAGGGTACAGTTGTCTCCTGCGCCTATTTTGCCACCTAATTTGCGGGCCAAATACCCAAACATTCGCACTTTTCGAGTACAATCCGTGGAAAACCCTTCGTTGAGTGGCCGAATAAGTATTGGGACAAATGGGATATTTGCTCATTTAGTGAATAGGGGGGAATCAGTATTTGTAGAACCATTTTCTATCAATCTTGAAGAAAAAAAGTATCGAGTATATCGAGCGAAGGATGTTCGAACAACAGCAGAAATAACGCCTTTATGTGGAAATAGTTGGCAGGAAATTCCAGAAAAATTACACTATTTTAAAAAATCTACCCCAAGAAATAAGGTATCGAATTTGAGAACTTTTCGCTTAGCGGTCACTACAACCGAAGCATTCTCCGAGGCTACGGGAACAGATATTCCTTCTGTGCTTTCTACCATCGTCAACTCAGTTAATAGTTTAAATGTAATTTATGAAAGAGATTTGGGGATTCAGTTTCTTTTGCATCCTAATACCGACCAGTTAATCTTTACGGACCAAAACCCCGCTCCATTTTCGGACTCTGAGGGAGCTTTTGAATTATGGGGAGAGCATATTGCCATACTAGATAGCCTAATTGACCCCAACAGTTACGATATTGGGCACGTTTTTGCCGCTAACTGTACGGGAGGGGTAGCGGGTTTGGCCTCTTTAGCGAGTGTTTGCTCTTCCAAGATAAAGGCGAACGGGGTTTCTTGTTTGTTTAGAGAAAATATTGCAGACTTCCGACGGACGCTCTACCACGAAATCGGCCATCAATTGGGTGCTAATCACACTTGGAGTAACTGCGGTCGAGACGTCAACGAGAGTCAGCGTAATCCCGCAACGGCGGTCGAACCGGGTAGTGGTAGTACTATCATGTCCTACGGCGGACTCTGTGGGGCTTTAAATATTGTACCTTCCGCCCACGATAATCTACATGGCATCAGTATTTTAGAAATTGAAGAAACGTTGAGTCGGGATACCATCAACTGCTTTCAAGAATTACCGATAGACAACACGCCGCCGTTTGTGACGGTTCGACCGAGCGGTTTTACCATTCCTATTCTAACACCGTTTGAGCTATTGGCTTCTGGTTTTGATGAAGATGATACTCGCTTAACGTACAGTTGGGAACAACTAGATACGGGGGCTGTCAGTGAAATCAGTACGCCTGTTGGTAACGCACCCAGTTTTCGGTCTTTTGTGCCAACGCGGGACCCTCTGAGAATTTTCCCTAGAGTAATAGATATTATTTTGAATAACGAATCGGTCAACGAAATCCTTCCCGATACTACTCGACAGTTGACTTTTGGGGTGACCGTACGGGACAATGACGAACGGGGAGGTACAACGGCTTTCGAAATCGTTTCTTTTGCTGCCACTGAAACGGCGGGCCCATTTTTGGTGACGGCACCCGATACGTCCAATATTATTTTCGAAACGGGCGATTCCGTAGAGGTTAGTTGGAACGTTGCGGGGACCAATCTGCCGCCCGTCAATTGTTTGGAAGTAGATATTTACTTATCGCTGAACAATGGACAGGTTTTTCCTATTTTACTAACATCTTCTATTTCCAATAATGGCCAAACGAAGGTGAAACTACCTGATGAAACGTCCAATCGAGCGCGGATTAAGGTAAAATGTGCCGACAATATCTTTTTTGATATGTCTAACAATCGCTTTAGGATTATTGAAAAATTGGTGTCTAGCACGAAAGAATTGTACAAACAGCCTGTAAAATTATATCCCAACCCAGTGAAGGATATACTGACGCTAGAAATGCTGACGACATCTGCGTCAATAGTACAATTGCGCGTAGTAGATGCTTTAGGGAGATTGGTGTTAGTGCGTAGCGAAAATACGGTTGACGGAAAAATACAGCTACCGACGAATCAGTTGCCATCTGGAGTTTATTTCTTGGAAGGTGTCATCAATGAGCAGTTTTTTACTAAAAGATTTGTCGTACAATAGTGCTGATACTAAAATTTTTTGCGAAGAAAGT
>JBCCQK010000048.1:0-26705 GCA_039024375.1 Bacteroidota bacterium | reverse complement strand
GTCGTATCAACATTTCCTTTTTGAAAAGGTAAAATAATCGTTTCGGCTTTGGCTGGAATTTTTTTACTGTACTTTATAGTCATTATTTTTTTGCTGTTTTTGTCCAAAAATCAAACCTCATCAACGGCAAGTTATTGATTAAACAACCATTTGAGAGCTACGGGAAACTCTCGGCTCCAATAGTACTCACTGTGCGTTCCTTGCGGATTGATGACTAGTTGCTTTTTAAATTGGTCTTCGCTCAAATTGTTCATTTTTAGATACGCTATAAACACCTCAATGTTGGTATGATGCGTCGGACTTTCTTTTTCACCAGAATATAAATACATTAAGGATTGACCAACGGGTTGAAAGCGTTGCGCCATTTTATAAATTCTGGGGGCAATCCACAAACTAGGAGAAAAAATCATCATTTTGCTAAATACGTCGGGTCGGCGCAATCCAGCAAATAAGCTAAATAATCCACCCATAGAACTGCCGCCAATGCCCGTATTAGCGCCATCCGACAACACTCGGAACGTTCGGTCAACGTAGGGTTTGAGGGTTTCGAGTAGAAAGCGGAGGTATAAAATACCTTGTCCCGCCCCAAATCGTTCGCTGGGAAAAGGGGAATATTCGGAAATACGGTCTTTTTCGCCGTGGTCGATGGCAATAATGATGACCTCTCCGTGTCCTTCTTTTCTCAGTTGCGTCAAGGATTTGTCAATGGCCCAATTGCCGTAAGGCGCATTTTCGTCGAATAGGTTTTGCCCGTCGTGTAGGTATAAAACGGGATAATACTTCTCGGAAGTTTCATAATCGTGTGGTAATAAAGCGGAAATGCGCCGTCGTCGTCCCAATTGGGGCATTTCGTAATCTTCCTCGATGATGCGAATAATGGGCTGGTAATTAGGTTGCATAGTTCGTTTTTGCTCACGGTATTTTGGAGCAAAACTAGGGCTTTTTCTGCTTTTGTAAGTCTCTGTGGGGCCGTACTTTTTTTCTTTTACAATACGGAAATTGGGGAACACGGAATGAGAGGTGGACGTTTTCTTCTTGTGGGGTATTGTAATTTTTAGCAACTGCTTCTGTTCTTTAGTGCTTGGTGCTACTGCTTACTTCTACTGCCTACTTCTTTGTTTTTATAATACGGAGATTGGGAACACGGACAGATGCAGACTTTTGCTCTTCGCATGAATTGTTTTTCGTTTTCCACCGTTTTGATTTTTGTCCCTTAGCTTATCCGCCTCCCTCCCTCCTATACTCCTATTCTCATATCACCTTTACTTTTGGACAACGGATGCTTTGTTTGATGTTGACTTGGACAACGGATTTAGATGTTGACTTCTTCCTTTGCGGCTTATCGTTTTCTATCAGCCTCTTAGCTTCTAAACCTTTCCGCCTACCTCACTTACAATTGATAACGGGAACCGTTATACCGCCAATCCAGCCCGTAGGAATACCAGCAGATAGGACTTGCCCATCCGCAAATTGGTGTTCGTAACCTGTTTTAACGGACAGCTTAAATTCTACGTTGACCCACAGTAAATCATCGATAATTCGACTATCTAATACTTGTAGTACTTCCCCTTGGAAGTGTTTGCCTTGGGGTTTACTTTGTGTTGTTGGTTGAGTATATAGAGTAATATCCTTATTGACTATCCAGCAGTATTCTTTCACCGTTGGTTGTTGCTCAATAATTTCTTCCACTTTGAATTGCTTGGTGCCGTCCAACTCGGAAGGAATCTCTTTGAGAGTAACTTTATCACCGACGTTGAATCGTTCAAAATTGCTTGGGCTACCCAAATTGACGATACTCACCAACGCACGATACTCTATGTCATCGAATGTTCTGATAGTGGCGATGTAACCATCTTTGCCATTTTCAATAGCTAATACTCGACCTTCAATGGTTAGGCTATTGAAGGAGGATGGAACGGAGGCTCTGCTGACGATAATTTTTTTAGGAGGGTTTCCACAAGCAAAAAGAAAAAGAGAGCAAATACAGATAGTTAGCGTTTTTACGAGAGACATGGTGTTCGATTTTTAGTTGTGATTAAAGAAGAGTTGAGAAAAGAACCAGTAATTGTAAACAACTACTAGTTCCTAAAAAACTCTCTCAATAAAATTCTTTTGTTACTTACTTCTGGCTGCGAGGAACGGGGTGATGATACAAATGTAGGGGCATTTCTAGCTTCAAAAGTTCGAATACAAGAATTGGGAGGTCTTATCTGGTATTTTCGGACAAAAAACTTTAGTTTTTTGTCATAAAGTATTGATTATAAATTACTTAAAAATAATTAGTTCTCTTGATAACGATAAAGGTCTAGCCTTTGTCCAGACGTCCGAATTCGTAAATCTGGAACAATAACGGCCATTTTGGAGTTCATCCACTCCATTTTATCCCAACGATGTATGTACATTTGTCCGATGGAAATATTGTACTTTGTTGATTTATTCGGCACGCTTGTTTTTGCCGTCAGTGGCGTATTTGTGGCTATCGAAAAGAAGTTTGACGTAGTTGGTGCGGCGGTAATTGGTATCGTTACGGCGGTTGGAGGAGGAACGCTGAGAGATGTTCTAATTGGAGAAACACCCGTTGGTTGGATGCAAGACACGAATTATTTGTTAATTATTTTTACGGCTTTACCACTTTGTTTTTTCTTCCAAGAACGAATCCAAAAATGGCGAAAAGGGGCCTTTTTGTTCGACACGATTGGGATTGGACTCTTTACTATTCTAGGGCTACAAAAAACGTTGAGTGTTGGCCTTTCTCCGCTAGTGGCCGTATTGATGGGGATTGTTTCGGCGACTTTCGGAGGGGTTATTCGAGATGTTCTGACCACACAGGTTCCACTGATTTTTAGGAAAGAAATTTACGCTTCGGCCTGTTTGGTAGGTGCTTTGGTCTATTTGAGCCTTGACCGTTTGATAGGTAATTCCGTTTATAACATTTTGTTTTCTATTGCGGTGGTCATCGTTATTCGCTATTTGGCAGTGCGCCGCAATTGGCAATTACCCTTTGAGCCGAGGGTGCGGCGGTGATTTTAGAGGTAGTTGGATGCACTGGGTTGTAGGGTAAAAATGGATTAAGTTTTAATGTGTAATCAAATAATCTTAGCTGATTGTTTAATTGTTAAATTGTTAGTGTAACATACTGTATGATAACAACCCGCCCGACTGCCGCTAGGCGGGCTGGTTTAACAATAAAGCAATAAAACAATTATCCCAGAGACACTTTGCAGTTACACAGGTAATTTTTTACATCTAAGGACTTTTTACATAACCCCGATACGTTTGTTTCGATACGTTTATAGTTACTGGAGAAATCGTCGCTCTTCTTGCGCTAGACGATATTCAAATTTGGCGGGAGCATCTATTTCATATCGTACCTCTTTTCCCGTTTTTGGATGAATAAATGTTAGCGCCACGGCACACAGAAACAAGCCTTTTCCTTTTAATAGCGGTGCATCGCCGTGGTACAACGTATCTCCTAAAATAGGGTGTCCCAAATCAGCTAAGTGAATTCGGAGTTGGTGCGTTCTTCCCGTTTGCGGAAATAGATTCATTAAAGAAAGGTGTTTTACCTTCAAAGAAGGTACTGTTTTTACCACTTTGTAAAATGTATGAGCCTCTTTGCCATCAATTGGTTCGTTAATTGCGCCCTCGGGTTTTTTGGGCTGTCCGACGACAATCGCCTGATATTTTTTCTGAATGGTTTTTTCTTTGAATTGCTGTGCCAAATGTTGATGGGCCGAACGGGTCTTTGCTACTAATAAAAGGCCCGACGTAGCGTGGTCTAAACGGTGAATAGGTTTGGGTAGCTGGTAGGCATCTACGCTTTCGGAAGGCTGCAAATTGAAAGGTAACGCATTTTGCACAGTATGAAATTGGTTGCCACTCACTAATAGCCCTGCTGGCTTTAGAATAACGGCTAGTTCGTCATCTTCGTAAACAATATCTAGAGCAAGTTGGTAAATCTTACGGGGCTTTTCATCGAGTTCCACTAAGGTCAATTGGTCACCGCCCTTTACCCAAGTCCCCGTTTGGCCGACGATTCCGTTGCAGTGAATTTCGCCCCGTTTTATAGCTTTTTTGATGCCCTTTCGGGAAGGAATTTGTGGAAATATTCCAACGGCGTAATCGCTTAGGCGAGTGGGGTTGATGTGGCTGGGAATGGTATGTTGGTGTCGTATCAGCGTAATTGGATTTTAGCGACAAGGTAAGTGATATTTCAACAAAAGTAGTATTTATCTAGAATAGAGAACAGAGACCATTTTATTGAGAGAACAGAGACGAAAACTTCATTCGGTTTACGGTGCACGGCGTACGCTACACGGTCTGTCTCGCGAAAAAATTAAGGATACAGACCAACAATATGAAGTCTCTATTCTCTCAACGAAGTGGTCTCTGTTCTCTATTCTGAACAGTTACGATATAAATTCCTTAAATGACATTTTGAGGTGCACCTAGCGTTACGGTCACTTATCATTAGTTACAAAAATTGTTTATCTTTGGTAGCAAAACAGTTTCCTTATGTTAAACGAAGAAAATTTAGTTGATAAAGTGTTAGAACAAACCGATGCGGCGATTATTATCAGCGAGGTGCGGCGGCAACTCGACGCAGAAAAGCAAAAACGCATCGAATTTTACAATTTGATTCAAGAAGATGACAAAGCAGAGTTCATCAATGGAGAAATCATTTTTCATTCGCCCGTGATGAAGGCACATACGGATGCGAACGGCAGACTGTATAATCTTTTAATGAATTATGTAGAGGAAAAAAACCTAGGATGGGTCGGTATTGAAAAAGTACTCACTCAATTTTCAAGAAATGACTACGAACCTGATGTTTGTTTTTTTGGTACCGAAAAAGCGAGTCAATTCGAAGACGACCAACTCCTGTACCCCGTTCCCGACTTTGTGGTTGAAATTCTCTCCAAATGTAGCAAAAAGAACATCGAACGAGACACCGTTACGAAGTACAAAGACTATGAACGGCACGGCGTGGCGGAATACTGGATTGTTGACCCAAACGAGAAAACGGTTTCCCAATATGTATTGCAAAACAAAAAATACGAACTAGTTTTGAAATCGGGCGAAGGAACGATACGCAGTCGAGTCGTAACGGGATTTAACATTCTGATTACGGCTATTTTTGATAGTCAAAAAAATAGGGAAACGCTGCGGTTGGTTCTGACGGATGACTTGCCTCAATAGTCATTTTTCAGTATAAGAAACCTAATAAGTACAAAGGTATTTTCGTAGCGAAACCAATTTCAATATCGTCCGCTATGACGTAGCCATTTGGAGTGTTTTGCAATTGCTTCATCGTTTTATTCTTTCCCCCTACCTCCAGAGTTACTGCCTCCTCTTCTACAAAAAAGTCTCCTTTATCGGGTAAGAAAGTAGTATAGCCTCCATTTTGTAGCTGGTTTAGTGCAAATGTCTCTCTTTGCGTTCCTTTGTCCAAACTAGCTCTGAGCACTAGAGAAAGATTGGTATTATCTAAATAAATTTTATCTGGTTTTTGCAAAGTTGCGACGCCTTTACCTTGACGATTCAAAAAACGGAGAATTCCTGCTCTTTGCAGCGCATACAAGTAATTAGAAACGGTATTTCTGCCAATGCTCAGTTTATTGGCAACGGCAGCAATATTAATCGTAAACGGCGGAGACTCAGAAATTACACCCAACAATTTTTTTATTTTTGCCGTATTTTCGGTGGTGTAACCATAGATGTAATTGATGTCCGATTGTAGGACGACTCCGAGCGCTTGCAGTAATCGCTTCTGAAATAACTCTGACGGTTCAGATTGGCTGTATGGATAATAACCCCGTTGCAAATAATCTTTAAAAAGTGCCAATGGCTTTATTTTAGCGACAATCTCCGCAGCAATTGTTGTATGATGGTTAATAATTTCCGATAAGGTATAAGTAGGGAAATAGACTCCGTGAACCAATGAAAGGTATTCTCTAAAAGACAAACCACTCAATTCGTAGGTTAGTACCCTTCTGCTTAAATCGGACTCTCCTTTTAAAATATCCAAAGCGGAAGAAGAGGTAAATATAAGCTGCAAATTGGGATACCCGTCGTAGATGATTTTCAGCTGTCTCGACCAATCGGGCAACTTATGCACTTCATCCACCAACAGGGTTTGGCCACCCAACTGGTAAAACTGGGTAGCTAGGTCATATAGACTTTGTTGGTAAAAGTATGGGTGGTCCAAGGTAACGTAAAGATGCTTGGTGTAGTCAGCAAGTTCGTACTTCAAATACTGCAACAACATTGTGGTCTTACCTACTCCTCTAAAACCTTTTATCCCCAAGAAGCGGGAATTCCACGGCAACTTATTGTAAGCGTATCTAGTAAAGTTATTACTGATACTTCCTAATAAATTGGCTTGATACTGTACTAACTGCTCCATAATGACTTGATTTTAAAGCAAATTTAAAGAAAAATGACTTGATTATAAATCAAAATTAATTAAAAATGCTTTCGACACAAGTCATTTTAGGCAAAAACTCGTCTTCGTACAGAAAATAATCCCAAATTCAACCCTAACAAACCAAAAATTACTAACCCCCATTGATTCATCGTCGGAATAACCACATTACAATCCGCCTCGCTACAACGGCTCGTTGTGAAATTAAAATCACTTGCTGCATTTCCTTCCGCACGTAGGACAATATCGGTTGTCACATTCGACCATTTGAAATACTCCAATTGTTACGTACCATGCTCTGCTAGAAAATCTAATTACCTTCATCGCTATTGAGAAAAAAGTACCCGCTGCGGACGATATTCGTCTAACAGCGGGTCACCGAATTTGAATCGAGTGGCCGCACTCGATTATTCCTTATCAACTGTACGTTGTTATTCTTAAATCATTCGCTATTTTTCAACTTCAATACATTTTTTCTAAAGTCTCCCGGAGAGTGATGATTGTATTTTTTAAAAGCGGCATAAAAAGTAGATTTGGCTTTAAAGCCTACTTTTTTACCAATGTCGATGTAAGTAGCACCATTCAAATTGGTAGCACTCAATAATTCTTTCGCCTCCGCTATTCGTTGTTGATTGATATAATCCAGAAAGCTACATCCTATTTTTTCATTAATGATTTGTGATACGTAGTGTTTTGGAACATTAATCCGCTTTGCCAATTTACCGATAGTCAAGTCCACATCTCGATAGGCTTTTTCTTCGGCTAAATAATTCGTCAGTTTTTCTAAATAACGGTCCTTGTCTATAGCGCTTAATTTAGAACCAGTGTATTTTAGCTTGGGCTTGAATAAGGGTTCATTATTTGGAAGTGCGGGGGGAGTCACTTCCATTTCTTTTTTTATTATTGGCTTTTCGATTGGTTGGTTTTCAATGACTAGTCGAACCAACCAAATATTGATACCAACGGAAATAGTTAGGGCAATACTCAAAAAAACTAAAGCAATTTGGACGGTCATGGATTTTTCTTAAATGTTTTTTGAAAATAGGCTTTTAGCAGTATCTGCCAAGGCTATTTCAAAAGTAGCTAAGATATGACGTCCAAACGTTCAGATTGACGAAATGGGATGTCCGAATTGACGTTTTCGGAGTAATTTCTGACTCTGTAGTTGCAAAGTCAGAATTGAGATAACTTTTTAGACAGGATTTCAAGATTTACATGATTTGTACGACCAATAATTTACATCCTATTAATCCTGTCATCCTGTCAAAAAAAACGTGTGCTAGTTCTGTCTTATCGCTTACTATTCTTCCAACTTTTTCCCATTGCCCGACACCGCCGAGACATTAAAAAATCCGACCACGTTAACGTTTTCGTCGGAAGGGGTAATATTCGTTGGAACGTTACTCAACGGGGTAGCGAACAATTCCGCAAAACCGCCAGGTCGGTCGGTCTGCAATTGTACTTCCGTCAAGAAATAAAAAGCTTCGTTGGAAATGGAATGTAATTCGACGAAAACAGAATCCCCTGGCGAATAAGGCGACAAAAAATCACCATCCTCATCTTCTTCGAAAGGATTAATTCCAAAGCGAATGGGGGTAATAAAAACTAATCCATCGATATTTCCTCCGCTAGAAAATCCCGCATCGAAGGCAAGATTAATCTCTTCGGGCTTGCCCAAAAACTGTCCATTTTTAAAGGTCTTTATCCAGTAAGTGTCGCCTTGCCCCGGTAAATCTTTCGACCAGAACTCCGCAAAGTAGCCCTCGGGAAAAGGCCCATCCGCTTCTTCAAATTCGAACGAAATGCTATCGACGGGTGGCACTCCGTTCATCCGTCCAACGGCGCTATACGTGATTCCTTCATGCTCGATATTCAGTTCGTAGGCTAGGCCAATTTGTCCAAAAGTTTCATCTCCAGCGGGTGTCCAAACGTAATTGCCTGCTTCTGTTTCTACAAAATCAAAGACCTGTTGGTTTTCGTCAATGACCTGTACGGTAGCGCCCGTCAGTCCAGTTGGGAACGAATTGTCAAAATACGGTTGAGTTTGCTGCACTTTAATGACTTGTTGACCAGGTTTATTATTTATCCACGCATCAATGGACATAATATTCGGCGCCTCTTCCAATTCGGGACGAATTTCGTCTTCGCAACTAGAGAAGCTGATTTGTAGGGTTATTAGTAAACCCATTAAAAGAAAGAAATTATATTTTTGAGGACTCATTTTGTTATTTGTTATTGGTTATTTGTTACTCGTTATTAGTCATTGAAACAACGGATAACAATATAACTAGCTACTAAAATTTGAAATTATAAGAAATAGCGGGGAAAGCGCTTCCGATAATCGCTACTCGATTGGCCGTCGTTGTAGCGGGTTCGTTGACCGCAAAACGTTCATCGACTTGGGAGAAATAAATTGAAAATGGATTGCGCCGACCGTATAAGTTATATACCGAAAAAACCCAATAACTTTCGTTCTTTTTCGCTTGTCCGTTGCGTTTCACCTTGCGACCTTGTAGGGTAGCTGCCACATCCAAACGGTGAAAATCGGGAATCCGAACGTTATTTCTTCCATTGCCAAAGTTGAGCGGAATCGTGTAGCCTTGTACGGCAAATCGGGACGTAGGGAAAGTAGTGGGCGTCCCCGAGACGTAGGTGAAATTGGCGGAAAAAGACCAGCGATTTTCGGGTTCGTAGAACATCGTTAATTTGAAGTTGTGTGTTTGGTCGAATCGAGTGGGGTACCATTCGCCTTCGTTGATGCCATCTACTTGTAATTCCGTTCGGGCTAGTGTGTAACTCAAATAGCCGTTAAACTTTCCCGTATTTTTCTTGATGTATAATTCCATTCCGTAGGCTCGACCAATACCTTCCAACAAGTCGCCTTCGAGAAATTCGTTAATCAAAATATCGGCGCCGTCCACGTAGTCGATTTGTCCCGTCGTCTTTCGATAATACAGTTCGGCGGACGTTTCGAAGTCGTTGTCCGCACCAAAGTTTCTAAAATAACCAACGGCCACTTGGTCGCCGATTTCGGGCTTGATGTTGTTCGTACTCGGTGTCCAAACGTCGAGTGGATTAGAAGCCGTTGTATTGGAAATTAAATGAATATACTGCGCCGTTCGGTTGTAGCTACCTTTCAACGAACTTTGGTCATCCAATTGGTATTTGATAGAAAATCGAGGTTCCAGCGTTCCGTAGTTGGCAATGGTTTCACCACTTTCGGCGGTAAATTCCTCCGTTGGAAAACGTCTTTCCCCCGGTTCGGCGGCAGGAGCAAATTCGTAGTACTTCCCTGGGCCCAAATAGGCAAAATTGGAATAGCGTAGTCCGTACTGCAAATCAATTTTTTCTCCAATCTTTTGGTCATTGCCGATAAAAACGGATGTTTCTAATGCCTGCTTTTCGTTCAAACTTATGTCCTGTGTTTCACCGTCACTGACGGCTACGGCATTGGCGGGTTCGAAGGTGTATTGCAAAATTTCTCCTCCAAAAGTTAACTTGTTATTGGGGTTGATAAAATAGGTTAGTTCGGGCTTGAAATCTAAATTTTTAATGGTTGAGTTCCACGTAAATTTATCCAAGTCGTCTTCTCCAAACGCCAGTTCGTAATCGTAATTGCTGTAGAAAAAAGTAAAGTTGGCGAACAATCGGTCGTTGAACAAATGATTCCACCGAACGGTCGCCGTCTGACTTCCCCAACTAAATCCCTGCTGGGCGTCGAATTTAAAGTTATCTCGACCTAAATAGCCCGATACAAAAATTCGGTTTTTGGCGTTGATGTTGTAGTTGGTTTTCAGCGTCAAATCCCAGAAATTCAACGCAGCGCCATCGTCCAATACGTCTGTAAAGGCTTTGGCAAAAACATCGGCGTAGGACCGTCTCCCCGCCACGATAAAGGAGGCTTTGTCTTTTACGATGGGGCCTTCTACGGCCAATCGGCTAAAAATAGTACCGATACCGCCCTGTGCCGCAAATTTTTTGCTGTTGCCTTCCTTCATCCGTACGTCCAAAATAGAAGCGATTCGACCACCGTAGCGAGAGGGAATTCCCCCCTTGATGAGTTGCACATCTTTGACCGCATCGGGATTAAAAACGGAGAAGAAGCCCAATAGGTGCGATGAGTTGTAAACGGGCGCTTCGTCCAGTAGGACCAAACTTTGCCCAACACTACCGCCCCGAACGTTGAAGCCACTTGCCCCTTCGCCGACCGTCGAGACGCCCGGTAGGGTCTGAATACTTTTGATAACGTCCGCTTCGCCAAGAAAAGCGGGTAGTTTTTGGATGGTTTTGATGTCTAATTTTTGCGTACTCATCTGGACGCCCGACACATTGAGGTCTTCGGGTTCGCCCGTCACGACCACTTCTACCAATTCGACGCCCCCTTCGGATAATTCTAAGTCAATCCGCTGATTGCCCAATAGTTCGATTTCCTTGTAAATGGTTTCGTAGCCCAGAAAACGGTACTCAACGTTGTAAGTGCCGGGTTCTAAAGTAATGGAATAAAAACCGTACACGTTGGTGACGGTTCCGTTGGCCGTTTCTTGAATGAAAACGGTGGCGCCAATTAGACTTTCACCGTTGGCCGCATCGGTTAAATAACCACTAATGGTTACTTTTTCTTGAGAAAATCCCCATTGGCAGCAACCGAAAACGGCCAATAGGAGCAATAAATTTTTCATAACGTTTAGGTGATTTTTTGTATAAGACTATCAAATTTTACCATTCCCCTATTCTATTCCTCTTTTTTGTCTTAGCGAAACAGTTAATGTTTTGATGTTGTTTGGCAAAACCCGCTATTCTGTAAAAAGTTGTTTGGTTAAATTCGACTAATTTTGCTTTTCGCTAGTGGATAATGGCTAACTAGTTGACCTTAACATGGAGCAACACAAAAATGCAAGGTGAGTTTTTGTTTACAGGGACAAATAGGTTGAAGTGGACAAAATAGAGGTTGAAGTGGACAATAGATAAGGCGTAGTAAAAATTAACCAACTTTTCTTTGGATATTGATAACTTTATGGTATCATCCTTCCATGCAGAATCTAAAGCACTCCGTTTTTTGGCCCCCTTTCCTCATTTTACTCCTATCCGTTTTCTACAGTCTGGTCGATGCTGAAGGTTTTATTCAAAACGCTACTGGAATCAATAACTTTTTGCTGGACAAATTTGGCTGGCTGTATTCTATTAGTACGCTCACTTTTTTCACGGTAGTTCTGTGGACTTATTTTTCGCCCATCGCTCAAATTAGAATTGGTGGGAAAACGGCAAAACCGTTATTAACCAAATGGAAATGGTTTTCAATTACCTTATGTACGACCATCGCAACGGGCATCCTGTTTTGGGGAACTTCCGAACCGTTGTACCATCTACATACACCGCCCGCAGGTTTGAGTATCGAACCCAACAGCTTGGAAGCATTACGCTTTTCTATGTCCACTTTATTTATGCACTGGACCTTGATTCCCTACGGGATTTATACTTGTGCAGGGCTATTATTTGCACTTGTTTATTATAATTTAAAACGACCTTTCAGTTTAGGTTCCATGCTTTATCCCATTTTCGGGGAACGGACCAAAGGACCCATCGGGACGATTATCGACGCTGTTTGTCTGTACAGTTTAGTGGCGGGCATGGCGGCTTCTTTGGGCACGGGCATTTTGACGATTTCGGGTGGGATGAATACGCTATACGGTTTTGAAAGTAGTCATTTTTTACTGGCCGTCATTGCGTTGGTCATTGTAGCGGCTTTTGTCCTATCCGCCATTAGTGGATTGATGAAAGGTATTCAACTCCTATCGGACTGGAATATTCGAGCCTTTATTGGTTTAGCCATTTTTGTCTTTTTGTGTGGCCCAACCTTATTTATTTTAAAGATTGGCGTGGAAGGAATCGGAGAATTTCTGCAGACTTTTTTCCAAAGGAGCCTTTACGTTGGGTTGAGTCCCGAAGACAAATGGGCACAAAGTTGGACGCTATTTTATTGGGCGAATTGGCTAGCTTGGACGCCCGTTACGGCGCTTTTTTTAGGTAGGCTTTCTTTAGGTTATACCGTAAGGGATTTTATTCATTTCAATTTGGTCTATCCATCGTTATTCGGTGCCTTTTGGATGATGATATTCGGCGGTACGTCGATTCATGCCGATTACTTCCAAGCAGACAGCCCCATTTATACCATTTTACAAAACGAAGGTATCGAAAACGTCGTTTTTGCGATTTTTGAAACGCTTCCCTTTGCAGAAGTCATCAGTTTTCTGTTTTTAGTCATCATTTTTCTATCGTTTGTCACCGCATCTGATTCCAATACGTCGGCGATGAGTGGGCTGAGTTCAACGGGTATTTCTCCCGAAAGTCCCGAACCTTCGTTAGGCATTAAGTTGATATGGGGCGTTACTATTGGTGCCGTGGCATTGATAATGGTCACTAATTCGGGCGTTGACGGGGTAAAAATGGTGTCTAATTTAGGTGGATTTCCCGCACTGTTTTTTATGATTTTGGCGGCTTGGGCGTTGATAAAATTGGGAAAACAGCCCGAATTATTGGAGTAAATGGACAGAATTAGGGTTTATCAGATAGGTCATACGACTCCGATGAATGCGGAGTCGTATGACCTGTCAAAATAAAATTTGGTTATTTGACACATTGTACCGTCAAAGAACCAAATAAAGTCGCAAAGGGATTCGTCAAATCTGCGCTCGGAAGCACACTTTGTGCGCTCTATGAACTCTATACCTTTGTGGTAAAAAATGAATGTCAAGTAGCTATGGTGTTCTTAAAAATCGGGCTGCCGCAAATCGTATCCATTCACAAAATCCGCAATTTCGTAGCCCAACCGAAGCCCTTCTGTACAATCCATTCGAATGTGAACGCCCAGCGGGATGCGCGAATATCCGTTTTCGGCGGCCATTTGTTCAAACGTTGAAAAGGCTCGGGGGCGGCTTTTAAATTCTCTTCTACCCGCATGAGAGCGGTCGGTAAAGTTGATGTCGTTCCCCATAAAGTCAATAAAAACACCAGCGGCGGCCGAAGCAAAGCAAGAGTGTCCCGATGGATAGCCTGGAAAAGTCGGATTAGGCCAAGGAATGAGTCGGTACAAATTAGTCTGATAGTCGGCATCCATGTAATCTTGAATAAAAACACTCGGTCGCATCACCATGTACTGGTATTTGTATTTCCAAGTGGCAACGGCCGCATCATTTAGCGAAAAGCCCAATTTTAGCATCAAATGCGCTGCTTCGGCTAGATTCATATCGTAATCCACGATGAGCTGATTGGCGATGGATACCTGTCTGGCAGGCGGGCTAAACGTAAGTGTCTCCACGTCGTCACTCCAAAATTCGGCAATCCACAGTTGTTCTCCATCTTCTTCCTTCGCTTGATTGTTCGCTTCGTACACTTCTACCATTTCTTTGTAATAGGCGCTATTGGGGTCGGTGCTGTAGGTCAATGGGGGAACGGTCGTCGTTTCGTTAGGCGTCACAGCAAACGTTCGAACACTTTTCCAATACGGGAACAAAGCACGTTCGGGTTCGGCGGAGTACGTCCAATACCCCGCGCCTGCTGGTGGCTCGTAAGAAAGCGGTTGGGGTTCCAAGATTTGTGCTTCTGCTTCGGTGTCGGTCTGGCTGTATTCGATAATGGTTTGGGCAATGTAGCGCCCCCAATTTCGGGAACTTTGCGCATTTCGATTATTCCCAATTTCTCGTTCTAATTCATTTTCCAAACGACCAATTTCTCTAGACCGATTGTCGGGAACATTCAGCAAAAAATGTTGCAAGACATCCGCATAACAAGCATTGAGTGCCGCCGTCCAATTAATGTTATTAGGAGGCGTTTCTTCGATATCTAAACCAGCTAGCCGTTGCGCATTGGAAACAAAATCGGGCATCCCCGGAACAAGGGTTTCGTAAGCCGCTAAATTGATATAGGCAATGGCCCGTGCCGAAGCGTTGGGTCGCATCCCTCCAGCGTACCGTTCTAATTCTAAAAATAAATCCATCCATTCTATCATCAAATCGCTATTGGTACCACTAGGAGTATTGTCAGATGGCCCATTACCATTTTGTCCTCCGTTATTGGGACCGTTATTGCCATTATTATTCGGGGGTGGATTATTACCCCGATTAGCGAGTTCTTCCGTTTCGGTAAAATTTTGGGTATCGGCCAGCGTATCTTCTTTCGAACAGGAGGATAGTGCGAGAAGTAAGAAAAAGCAATAATAAAAAACGAACATTTTTCGGTTAAGCATAACTTATTGTTTTGAGTTTGAGTATAGGCGTTACTCGTTAGTTGAGAAGACAGATGTCAGACCGATAATTCTGTCAGATGTCAGACTCGGAAAACTGTTGATTAACAGCTAATTGAACCCAATAAATGCAAAATCATTTCAGTCTCATAACTTAATTAGCACACGCTACGACGTATGTATCTTCCGTTCGAGTATTTTCCTACAGCTAAAGATTATGGAATAATAGATTCCCTATTCGACTAAGCGCTTAGTGAGTGAATAAAGTGTAAAGGTGTTCTGCAATAAAATTGATAATTATTAAGATAAAGTATTGTTACAGAATAGAAAACAGAGGCCATGTAATTGACGGTGGAAAGGGATTTGCAGCTTTCGTTTAAGTAAATTTTTCTCTATTTGACGCTGCTATCCATTTCTATTCTCTTATCTCTGTTCTCTATTATGAACAATTATTAAACAATAAAAGCTAAATTGAGGAGTGGTCGTTAATAGTTTTCTATCTTTACTCTATTAAGTCAAGCGCGCTAGAAGTGTACTCAAAATTTCTTAAATTTTTATTAACTTTTTTGAAGTAGCGAAATTGATTGATTAATTTACGCCTGAGTTGACTACCGAAACTGATTTCCTTTTGGGAATTACCCAGAATAATTATACCGTTCTACAACAAATTTATCGAGAATCACTACCGAGGATTGTCCAGTACATTCAAAAAAATAGTGGTACGACGGATGATGCCAAAGACGTTTTTCAAGAAGCGATTATGGTGATTTATCGTCAGATTCAGCATAAAAAACTTACGCTAACCACTTCTTTCCACGTTTACCTATTTAGTGTTTGTAAAAATAATTCCAGTAGTATTAAAATTAAATGTAAAGTAATAATTAACGAATCAACCGAACCTTCATTCTTACATCTTCCGTTGGTCGATTTCGACGGTCTTTTTTCACTTCCGCCAACTTATCTAATACCTCATAGCCACTAATCAAACGGCCAAACACCGTGTAGCTTTGGTCTAAAGAAGGCTTACCGCCGTTTTCTAAATAAGCTTTTCGCTGTTCGGGCGTGTAGCGAATGTCCTTCTCGGCCTCGTATCTGTCCAAAGTACTTTCGGAAAGTGGTTGTCCGTGAACGATGTAGAATTGAGAACCCGACGATTCTCGCTCAGGGTTCACGTGGTCGGGCGTTCTAGCGGCGGCCAAAGCACCTTTTACGTGGGTCAATTCGGTAGTAATTTCGGCGGGTACTTGATAGCCTGGGCCGCCACCTCCGAGTGGTGTGCCAGGTTTGGCATCTTTGGATTTTGGGTCGCCTCCCTGCACGACAAAACTGGGAATAATACGGTGAAATAAGAGTCCATCGTAAAAGCCCTCTTCGGCTAGTTTAGAAAAATTATCTCGGTGTAGTGGTGTCAAATCCGATAGTTCGGCAATCATAATCCCAAAGTCCGTTTCTATTTCCACTAAGCACTTTTCGGGCGCATCAATTTTAAGGCGTTTTTCTACTTTTCTCGTTTTTTTTCCTTTCGTAGCTTTTAGTACAACTAAATAATTTCCGGAAGAACCGAAACGATGCTGAGGAGTTTCTTCCGTAGAAGTATTGCCATCCCCAAAGTCCCATTCGTAAGTTTCGGCATTTTGGGAGTTGTTTTCAAATTGTAGTTTCGTAGGAGCAGTTCTGTCGTCTCCTTGCACCGCAAAATCAGCGATTGGTCTAGCACAAGCACTTAAAAAAAACAGGAGTAACAAATAATAGGAATATCTGCGCATGGTATATTCGATTTATCGAAGGATGTTTTGTGATTGTATTTTGTCGCTTTCCTTTACGCCAAACTGGGGGACAAAGTTATTAGATAATCAAGAAAAATGACACACGAATCTTTTTGCTGAGGTTATCCCCCTCTCTATGCTTGTGCTGGTAGGTACTATTTGAAATATACGAAGGATATTTTGTGAAGAATTGACATAGAAAGGAATGGGCCAACTACCCTACAATTTCGAGACTTGTGTTATTTTTGGCCAATAACCGTAACGCAACTCTCTGAGTTGTGCCAACTTTGAATTGACACCCCATTTCTAAAAATAATAAAACGATTATCAAAATGAATAAATTATTTTTTACCGAAGAGCACGAGTTATTTCGTCAAAGTTTCAGGGCTTTTTTAGAAAAAGAAGTCCGCCCACACATCGAACAGTGGGAAGAGGACGGCGAAATTCCCCGAGAAGTCTATCGTCGATTTGGAGAAATGGGCTACTTGGGCATTACTTTTCCCGAAGCCTACGGTGGAATGGGACTAGACACCTTCTTTGAGGTCGTCCATACAGAAGAAATGGTTCGAATGAACTCTGGTGGTTTTAATACTTCTATCGGGGCACATGCGGGGTTAGCGTTGGTACACCTAAATGCCGAAGGAACGGAAGCACAGAAGGAAAAATATTTGATACCAGGATTGAAAGGAGAGACAGTAGGATGTTTGGCCATTACCGAACCGAGTGGCGGCTCCGATGTCGCAGCGCTCCGAACCAAAGCCGTAAGAGAGGGCGACCATTTCGTTATCAACGGCTCTAAAACTTTTATTTCCAACGGTGTTCTGAGTAATTTCATCGTAGCGGCAGTACGTACGGGCGGTGAGGGCGCAAAAGGTATCAGTATGGTTATTATTGACCGAGACACGCTCGGTGTGAGTGCTACGAAGCTGAAAAAATTGGGTTGGCACGCTTCCGATACAGGAGAAATAGCGTTCGACGATGTTCGAGTTCCTGTAGAAAATCTCTTAGGCGAAGAGGGTAGAGGGTTCTACTACATTATGCAACACTTTGCGTCGGAACGATTAGCGATGGCATTGATTGGGGTCTGTCAAGCGCAATTAGCCCTTGATTTAGCAACGGACTACATGGCGCAACGAGAAGTATTTGGGAAACCTATCAATAAGTTCCAAGTGCTACGCCACCGCATTGCTCAGTTATCCAGTGAAGTGTTGTCTGCTCGTGCCTTCGTTTATACGCTCTACAAACAGTTCAGCCAAGGGGACTACATCATCAAAGAAGCGGCAATGGCCAAATTGGTCGCTACGCAACTGAGCGATAAAGTTTGCTACGAATGTATGCGCATTTTCGGTGGCTACGGTTACATGGAAAGTTACCCGATGGCTAGATTATTGAGAGACAGTCAGTTGGGCACCATTGGTGGTGGAACGTCGGAAGTGCTGTGCGAAATCATTGCGAAAATGACGATTGATGCGAAAGCGTACAAAGCGCCAGTTGCTCATTAGCAACATCGGAGCACTGCTTCTGCGGAGTAACTCAATTAGTGACTACTAGTGCAAGCGATGACTGTCAACGTCTAAACGAATAACTAATACACGAATAACAAATACCCATTTCCCTAAAAAATATGTCGAACTTACAAGATAACACGCCTATTATTATCGGGGTCGGACAAGTTACGGAAGCTGTTCTTGAGGACTTATCCACCGCCTCTTCCCACGCAGACTTAGCAGGAAAAGCGGCCAAACTAGCGCTGAAAGAAGCCAAAGGTGCCTCGTTAGCAGCTAAAATAGACGTTATTGCGGGCATTAAGACCTTCGCCGATTCTTCCCCACAACACCAAGCTAAAACGGGTAGGACCAATAATTTTCCTCGCTCAATTGCTAACAGAATTGGAGCGAATCCAACCCAAGCGATTTATGCGTCGGTCGGTGGCGATTCACCGCAAAAACTGGTTACAGAATTTGCCCAAAGATTGGCTAGGGGAGCCTGTAAAATGGTCTTACTAGCAGGTGGTGAGGCCATTGCTAACGCTAAAGCGATTAAAAGACAAAAAATTCCAGTCAACTGGAATGAAAACGTCGAAGGAACACTAGAAGACCGAGGGCTAGATGGGTATCGACTCATTACGAGTTCGGAAATTGCCAACCAAATCATTTTGCCGATGCAGTTTTATGCGTTGATGGAAAATGCCCGTCGAGCCGCATTGGGAAAGACAGCCGAGTCCTACGCCGAAGAAATGGGCCAGACATTTAGTAGATTATCCGAAGTGGCTGCTAATAATCCATATGCTGTTGACCAAACGGCCTACGATGCCCAAACACTCATCACCCCTACCAAAGAAAATGGACTTATCATTGCTCCTTATACCAAAAAATTAATCGCCAAAGACCGAGTGAACCAAGGGGCGGCCGTATTGATGACGACCGTCGGACAGGCCAAAAAGTTGGGAATTACTGAGAAAAAATGGGTCTTCTTGCACGGTTCGGCGGACACTAAAGATACCGTTTTGCTGGAACGTCAACATCTAGGGCAATCCGCTGGTATGGAACAGGCGCTTTTAGGGGCTTTAGCCAACGCAGATAAAACGGCCGAAGACATTCAGCATTTTGATATTTACAGCTGTTTTCCCATCGTCGTCAACGAAGCAAAATGCGTTCTGAATATCCTAAAAGATGACCCACGCCAATTAACCCAAACGGGCGGCTTACCTTTTTTTGGCGGACCAGGCAATAATTATTCCATGCACGCCATCGCTAGTTTGGTGGAAAATTTGCGGAAAGACCGAGGCAGTTTCGGATTGGTCTATGCCAATGGTGGTTGGATGTCTAAACACGCCGTCGGCGTTTATTCGACCACTCCGATAGAAGGAGATTGGGAACCGAGCGATAGCCAACCATTTCAAGCAAAGGTGGACGCAATACCCAAAATGAAAACGAATCGACAACCAACGGGCGAGGCCATTTTGGAAACCTATACCATTCACTATTTCAAAGGCTTTCCCGTCAAAGCCATTGTTATTGGACGACTCAAAGAGACCAACGAACGTTTTTACGCTACTACGCAAATGGTGGAAACGGAAACCGTGCAAGCATTAGCCCAAAAAGATTTAATCGGTTCGACTATCTTTGTAGAAGCTGACCCTAGAGGCAATCGCTTTGCTTTTGATAAGGCTACTTTAGCCAAGTATCGCCCCAAAGTCATCGACACCTTTCAAGACAAGTATAAATTCTGCACCGTCGAACGGAACGAATGGGTGCTAAAAGTGACCATCAATCGTCCCGAAGTACGCAATGCTTTACACCCTACCGCCAACGAAGAATTAGCGGGCATTTTCAACGCCTACGAAAAAGACGAATCGCTACGAGTCGCCATTCTCACGGGTGCTGGAAACGAATCTTTTTCGGCGGGCAATGACCTCAAATACATGGCGTCGGGCAATCCGATGTATATTCCCGAAATGGGCTTTGCGGGAATTACTAGCCGCCCCAAGCGATTAAAACCCATCATTGCGGCGGTCAACGGGTTGGCACTCGGCGGTGGCTTAGAAATCGCTCTAGCCTGTGATATTATTGTCGCTGCCGACCACGCCAAATTTGGTTTGCCCGAAGTGAAAATTGGGCTATTTGCGGGAGCAGGAGGCGTACAACGATTACCCCGACAGATTGGGAAAAAAGCGGCGATGGAAATGATGCTCACAGGGCAATCCATCGACTGTGATAAAGCACTTGCTTTGGGGCTCATCAATTACGCCGTCCCCGCCGACCAGCTAATGGTCAAAGCCGAAGCATTGGCGCATACGATTACCCAGGCCTCGCCGATGGCCATTCGAAGTACACTAAAACTATTTAACGAAACGGCGGAATACGCTAGTGAGGATGCTGCCGTTGCTGCGCCCCACGATGTGTTCGACGATTTGTTGAATAGTGATGATTTTTGGGAGGGGGCGCGGGCGTTTGCGGAGAAGCGGCCACCAAAGTGGACGATAAAGGCTAGAGAATAGCAAAATTAGTGATAACATTGACTCGTAATCAGGTATCAAGGGATTGGGTAATAGTTCTGCTCAAATAATTAAGGGAAGTGAAATCAATAAATATTCACTTTTTAAAATCTAACTTTTTCATTATCAGAACTTTGAAGTTTTGAATTTATAATTTGTAATTTTAGATTTTGCTTAACAAAGATATATGACAACGGAAAACGCAGCATTTATCCATCAATTAAAAGCAGGAGAGGGGCTAGCTTTTAAGCAGCTTTACAAAAATGTTTTTCCAGCTTGTTCCAACTTGATACTCAATAATAACGGAACGATGAATGATGCTAGAGATGTATTTCAGGAGAGTCTGATGATTTTGGTGAAAAATCTACGCAAAGAAAGATTTGAACTGTCTTGTAGCATCAAAACGTATTTGTACTCCATCATGCGGAATTTGTGGTTGAAGCGTTTAGGTAAAAACAATAAAGGTGGATTATCTCTGGTCATGGACGACCCATCGGACACCGAGTACGTCATTATCCAAGAAGACGAGTTGGAGGAAAAACACGAAAAGGAAAAGCAGTTGAATATGGTTGCCGACATTTTAAAAAATTTCAAAGAAGACTGCCGCAAAATATTGACCGCTTTTTATTTCAAAAAACAAAGCATGAAAGAAATCGCTGCAGCGATGGATTACACGAATCAGTTCATTCGGGTAAAAAAGGTGCGCTGTATGGATGCGTTGAAGAAAAAGGTGAAAGAGCGGTTGAACGTATCTGTTCAGAATAGAGAATAGATACCCCCGCTAAAAAGTCGGGGCAGGCATTTCATTGAGGGAACAGAGACGCAAATTTTGGGTAAATGGACAAAATTTTGATGACTACCCTTATTTGTCAACATTTCAAGTCTCTACATACTGTTCTCTACTTCTAGTTCTGAATGGCTATGACTAGATGCAATAAGCTAAACTCGGAACTTCATAAACGGGGCGTTACTATTTTGAGTAGTGATTAAAAATTAAGTACAATGGAAAACATAGACACAGAAAAAATAGAACAATACCTAGCTGGTCAATTAAATGTGCCCGAGCAAGAAAGCATCGTAGCAAGAATGAAGGCAGAGCCAGCATTTGCCGAAGCAGTCAACTTGCACCACTTGACCATGATGGGGATTGAACGATTTGGGCTGAACGAAGTACGAAAAGACATTCGTCAATTAGATTCGGCCATGGAAAAAGAAGGTTTTTTTCTATCCTCCGAAGACATGGATGGCTATCTAGCGGGAACGCTCAGTAATGACCAAAGAGCGATAATGGAGCAGCGATTAGCGAAGGATACAGCTTTTAAAGCTGATTTCGAGTTACATGAACTTACGCAAGCGGGTATTGAAAAAGAAGGGAACAAAGCAGCGTTGGCCGATTTGTTTAAAGATTTAGACAAAGATTTGGCGGAAGAAGGCTTTTTCGACCAATTGGATGCAGGAAAGGTAGCAACCAATAAAACTGTAGAAGAGCCAACCGCCAAAATTATCCGATTTCCGTTTCGCCGCTTGGCCATTGCCGCAAGTATTGCACTGGCCGTTGCCACATCGTGGTGGGTTTTTCGGCCGACTGCTCCAACTCCCGAAATGATTTACACTAATTACTTTTCTCCTCTATCAGATGAACTAAGCGAAGAACTGGCAGAGACAGGCTTCGTTACCGAACCTTACTACGACCTACTCGAAGAGGCGATGACTGCTTATAATACGGCACAAAATAGGGGAACAGACCAAAGCGCAAGCTATCAACAAGCCAAAACGCTTTTCGTGCAGTATCGCCAGTCCGCCCCACCAACCGATGATTTTTATCCCACCGCTACTTTATATCTCGCCATCACTCACCTTAATTTGGAAGAGGTCACCTCAGCAATCAACTTATTGACACCCCTCCAAAATCAAAATTTCCCTCAACAAACAGCCGCTCAATGGTATCTCGCATTAGCTTATCTCAAGGACCAGCAAACTGAAAAAGCAATTCCGTTATTATCTTCCCTCAGTCAAAGTACGTACAAAGAACAGGCACAAACTATTTTGAAGACTTTGGAATAGAAGTCCGTACTGCTCTAAAAAACAGTTAATTTAGCTATCCTACCTAACTCCGCCTAAAAAAGTGATTTCAAAGATTGACCTCAGAGAGGTTCTTACTATTTAACTCAAGTTTCGGATAGCGGTTGGAAAGAGATGCTGACAAAGCATCGCTTTCTTTTAGGCGCTTGAAAAGCAGGAGATACTGACAAAGTCTATTGACACCCCACATCTTTTTGGGGATGAAAAGGTGCAGCGCACCGACCACATTTGTTAAAAATAAGGTTCAATGTGAACGGTCCATACGGAGAACTGCGCTGCACCTTTGAGGTCCATTTTTAGCAGTAGATGATACAAATGTTATCGGTACTCCGTACCTTTTTGCCCTAGAGTAAACTTGTGGGGTGTCGTTAGATTGGCAAAGTATCGCCTGCTTAGGTAGCATATTCGTCAAAGCTGCGCTCGAAAAAGAACTCCTGCCCTGTGGACGCCAATCCTTAGTAGTCAAAAAATAAGTGCTGTACAAAGACCGAAGAGCAATAAAATCCACTGCTGAGGAATTAGTGAAAAATAATTTTATTTTTTCGCTAATTTCTTTTTGTTTTATAAGTATTTGATAATCAATATTTTAAGTTATAAACTAAGCTTTCCTTAGACTAAAGAAACGACAAAAAACAATTATTTCCACATTTTTTTGAATCCAACTGATAGCATTTTTCTGATTCGGGTATTAAGAGATGTAAATACTTCAACAGTACATTTCAAAACTTAAAAAATATAGAATCATGAGAAATTTAAAAGTCGTTTTTGCCTTCGTTTTTGCAACTATTTTTATGTTGACTAGCTGCCAGAAAGACCAAATGCAAGATGTTCAAGCCACCCAAAAGTCTAGTTTAACCAACGACGGCGACCACTTAACGGGAGAAGAACTGCCCACGATTGAAAGTTACGATGAAGAAGAAATTCGTCGGATGCGACAAGACCAAATTACTAGCTTCTCCAAAGACGTAGAGTTGGGTAGTATGAAGTTTGCAACCACTAGCAATCTTGCCAGTTCGAGGAGTCGAACCGTTACACCGATTGATTGCGGCGACGTTAAATCGGGAACCACCCGAGGAGAAACCAATACCGTTGACATATACTCTGGAGCAGATAAAGTGTATCGAGTAGAATTGGACAGAGCGGGCAAGGTGGAGTTTGATTTATCCCACATGCGCTCAGATTTGGACTTGTTCGTTACCGAATTATTGGAGGATAACTTTGGCCGACAATTTATCGGCAATTTATTAGCGACAAGTGACAACGGTGGGACGGATAATGAGCGCATCTCACTAGACCTAAAAGCGGGAAAATACTTTATCGTTGTAGAAACCTACCAATTTGGCAGTGATTTCAAATTGAGCGTAAATTGCGAAAATACGGGACACCCAAATCCACCTACTTACAAAGCCTGTGAAGATTACCAAACTTTGCGAGCTAGTTACGACGAGGGTATCTCGGAGCAGTCCAATCACTGGAACCTTTGGAGTCCTTATGCGGAAGATGGTCTAGTATTGTACGAATCGAGCAGGTCTAGCAATAAGGTAGTAAAATTTGATGCGCAACGATTTGGTTACCAAGATGTAGTGAGAGATATTATTGGCTTACCACTTTCTCGTGGCTACTATTTCATGGACTTCGATATGTGGGTAGCCCCCAACGGTGTGGCTGAAATGTATAGCGAAAAAACGCAATATTACGGTGAAGAGCAGGGCTTTAAGTTGAAAGTTCAAAACGAACAATTGACGATTACACATAAGGGTCAAGATTACACCGCTTACACTCGTATCCCCAGCAACACTTGGCATAAAGTTTCGATGGCTTTCGATTTACGAGAAAATCAGATTACGATACTCATCAATGGGATACGAATCATTATGCGGGCAAATGCTCAGAGAAATTCATCGTACAATGGTCAAAAATCTATCCAAGGTATAGGCTTCTTTACAGGTGAGCGCAATAGTAAGTTCCATATTGACAATGTGTGTATAGAGGAGGTTGAACCAGGGTACCAAATAGTTCTTCCAAGTAATATTGACGAAGAGGTGATTAACTTAAAGTAACGTGGACATTTAACAACCTACGAACAAAAGAAGGCCGTTCACCTAGTGGGCGGTCTTCTTTGTTGTATTATCAGTAGCCTCAATTGATAAAAACACACCACTCCAACACCCTATTCTGCTTATCTAAATTAAACAACAGCCCTTTTGCTTCCAATAATAAATATACGCCATTTGTATGCGCAACTAATCGCTTTTCAGTATTGGGATAAGCTACTTCAATCTGGCGGATGCTGGACCCAATGCCAATATTATGACTCGTTCTCGCATTGGGCGCTTTGGTGAACTGGATTTTAGTCACTTGCTCGTTGGACTTGAATAAGTAAATTTTTGAAGACTTTAGAGAATGAATTAAAACGGATTGCTGGTGGAGCGGTTCGTCGCGGAGCAGAAAATTGTCTGCGGCTTCGTTTTCGTAGAACAGTAAGTTAATGCCATCAATTTTATCGGCCAACCTCGGCGGCTGATACCCTGCTTTTCGCTGTACTTTTTGTCCTTGAACGATTTGGAGGTTAGTATTCGCTAAATCAGCTAGTTTTGGAAAGGTAGGATTAGTGGCTACCCTCGAAAAATAGTCAAGTGCGACCTCTTTTTGTTGTCTTCGAAATGCTTGAATCCCTTCCAACAGGTTTAGCTGTTGTTGTTCTTCCGCTTGAAAAGCAATTTTTTTGAGGCTGCGCAACAAAGGGTCAACTTTATCGAACTCCCCAGCTAAATCGTAGGCACAGACCAGATTCAAGTAGCTAACAAAATAGCTAGCATCGTAAGTAGTTGCTTCCGCAAAATGATAAATCGCCTTTTGTAGTAACTCGTCTTTGGTAAAACTACTCGGTGCTCGAAGTGGCACATTGGTATCCAAAGTGAGTGGATAATCAAAAGGAAAATCTCTCCGAGTGGCGGGTAAAGCGGCGTACAAAGCACAAAGGCCAATGTTATTGTACAACTCTTTATACCGAACGTACTTTAGTAGGTATTCGTAACTGACGAGTGCTTCTTCGTACTTGCCCAAAGCGTATAAATAGTTCCCTACTTGATAGATGTCAATCAATCCTTGCACCGTTTTACAAACTTCGTTAGCGACCGCTTTCCGTTCCGCAAGCGTTGGATAGCTACGTAATTCTTTGCCCACCAATCCGTAGGCTTGATAGATTTTATCCAGCAGTTCGGGTAAAATTTTGATGCTATTATAACCCGCCAAATGAGTAATAAAAGCACTATACGTATCTGCTTCCCGTTCGTGGTGAATATGCTTCTGAAAAATGGCCGCATTGGTCAAAAAACCAGTTGTAAAACCCGCTTCTTGCCAGTCGTGCTTTTGGTAGTAATGCGTCAGTTCGTGCCCCAACAAAAAGGCGACGGCACTCTTCGCATCCTCCCCCAAAGTATTGCAAATGTCGATAGCCGTTTGTTCAATAAAAATCGTGTTTTCCGACCGTTTGTAGCTTGCCCCAAATCTTTTTTCTTGCCGAACAACCACCTTGGGAAGCGTCCGACTTTTATCTCCTACGGCGACCGTCAATTCCGAGAAAATACTTTGTATGTCCGCATTGGTTAGAGGGCTACCCATCAAAAAAAAGGGAAAGAAGCAAAAAAGGAGGACGTAACTGCCTTTGCTGATTGGGTACTTCATGTGGTCGTTTTAATTGTTGAACTAATCACCGAAACGGGGCAATTATTTAGATAGAAAAGAAATGGCAACAAATGAATAATCTTTTTACACGAAAGGTGATAACAATAGGAGAAATAGGGTATTAAAAATTGGTAACTACTTAGCACTTTTTTTACCATAAAGTCCATACAGCTCATAGAGTCCATAAAGTTTTTTCGAGCGGTAGTATTGACTATTTCGAGCAGTAGCATTGACTGTTTTGGCATTTTCAATAATTATCGAAAAATTGACGGGTTCGATTGATAAAAGAACAATACAAAAGTAGAAAATTCTTCCTTTTTACTCTACGAGATATTAAAAACAGGCTTAATTTCTTTGTGAGAGAACTAGTGCTCTGTAAACATAATTAGAGGCATTTACTCGTAACCGCCAAACCCGCCTGAATGGAACGGGCAGGTTTATTTGGTAGGTTCAAAAAATACTGATTATGAGTTAGTTAGAAATTAGCCAAATGAACCTGCCCGTTCCATT
>JBCCQK010000047.1:0-27014 GCA_039024375.1 Bacteroidota bacterium | reverse complement strand
TCAACTGTAACACAACTCTCCGAGTTGTACTAACCCAGTACAAAGCACCGTTAACCCACACTTTTCACCGTAGTGCCAAAAAGAATAACTGTATATAATCGAATAGGAAAGCGTCACAAAAGTGTGTCACTAAAATCCCATTAGTTAGTTTATTTGCAGACCTTATGTAATCCACTCTTTAAATGATTGTAAGCGTTTTCGACTTACTATAAACTCTAATTGAGAATGACCCGATAAATCCAATTTCAAACGGTGATTGAAATAAGGGTGCATGCGTTGGATGGCATTGATATTAACGATTTGTTTTCTGTTAATTCTAAAAAATTGATGGTCATTTAAATCTTTTTCAATCGTATCAAGGGTCATATCCACGATATACCTTTTTTTTGTGTTGGTCATTAAAAAAGAAATACTATCTTCAGAATAGAAAAATTGAATGTCTCCTACCTGGACAAAACTCATAGAATTACCATCCTTAACAACAAATCTTTTTCTAGTTTTATCGGTCACTAAATTATTTATTAACTTTTCCACCATTAATAGATCAAGCTTTGAACTATCCCTTTTGTTGAGTTTTAAATATTTTTCGATAGCTATTCTCAAATCTTCCTCTTGAATAGGCTTCAATAAATAATCTATGCTATTTACTTTAAAAGCACGAATCGAATATTGGTCATATGCCGTTGTAAAAATGATAGGTACTTCTACTTCTACTTGTTGAAGTATTTCAAAACTTAATCCATCAGCCAATTGAATGTCCAATATCATTAAATCTGGATGCAAATGTTGTTGTAACCATGCTACACTTTCTTCTACACTATCTAGAATATCGACCACCTCTATTTTTGGGAACATATTAGTCAACATAGCTTCAAGCTGCTTAGCCGCTCTGATTTCATCTTCTATTATTAGTACTCTCATGGTTTAATTTATACTTCTTGGATCTTAATAAATAATAGCCTCCTATTGAATGATAGGTAAACGTACTGTAAAAAACTGGCCAGATTCCTCAATCAGTACTTGATATTTCTCTGAAAGTAATTGGTACCGTTCTTTAATATTTTGCAAACCAACTTTGGTAGAATGCAGTATTTTATTTTTCTTTTGAAGGTTATTACTTACTACTAATTGATTGGAAGTCATATCTATTTCTAGACGAATTGTCAGCTTTTTTTTCTTGGAAATAACATTATGTTTGATAGCATTCTCAATTAATAGTTGTAGGCTAAGAGGGATTATTTTCCTTTGATGATGTTCTTTTGGTATATTTATTATAACCTCCAAACTATCAAAGAATCGTTCTTTTTGAATAGCAATATAAGCTTCAATAAAGGCTAACTCTTCGGCTAGGAGAATGGTAGAGTCTTCTCGACTTTCGAGAATATAGCGATAGACTTTTGATAATTTATCAATAAATGCTGTTGCCGATTTTTTATTTTCGTAGGTGACAATATAATTTAGTGTATTTAGACTATTAAATAAAAAATGGGGATTTACCTGATTCCTAAGACTATCTAACTGGGTTTGTAAATGAGCAATTTTTATTTGCTCTTTTTCTGCATAGGATAATTTTAATTGACTAAAAAACCATATTGATTCGTAAATAGCTAGAATGAAAAAAGTAACGGTATAAGTATTTATGATACCTCTAACTGCTGACGTAGGAGCGGTCACTAAATTTAGTGAGCGAAATAAGATATTAACCAGAGGAATCAGTACGATACTTAGTAGAAATGCACCAACAACACACGATATGATAACCTTTAAAATACGTTTTTTGGAATCCTGAAAATCAGGTATTTTCTTGCGGAAGTGGATAATTATTTTTCGACTCATCATCCAATATCCTGTACTGAACATCATAGCCTCGAATACTTCATTAATGTAAGGATATCGCTTATCAAAAAGGTCTGCATTAAAAAAAATAATAGGTACGAAGATGCCTAGCATAATGATTCCAATAACAATAAACCAAAAATCGTTAAACCCTAGATATGGATGAATTTTTCTTTGCATAACCAGTTATTATTCGCAGATGTTAAAACCTTTTTACTCTCTTTATTTGGTTGAATAAAGGTAAATAAAAACCCTATTCCAATACTCAATAATGGAATAAAAATGGACCCTTGTTTCAGTATTTTTATCTCAAAAATCTACCTAATCAGCGTAATTCACTATTAAAATAAATTGGAATACTCTATTCAAGAACTGACGTATCGTTTTTTTAACTTGAAGTGTCAAACTTAGTGATTTAGATTATAATGCTCCGTATCGTTCATTTTCTTCTCCAACCTTTATCATAAACTCACCATAGGTTAAAAGGAGTAGTAAGCTTATATCTGGTTTTATATCCTGAGATAGGGTTTATTGTTTAGTTAAACTTTAAAAGTAAATGGTAAATACCCTCCAACTAACCCAAAGTGTCATTCAACCTACCAAGGTGATACCTCAGCAAAATCACTTTTTTTAAGCTTCAATTCACCGCTACCTTTGTATCAAAATTCTCATTCTTTCATCTGACTTAAAGTAAAAATCATGAAAAAGATAGTTTATCAAATTACATTATTTATGTTGGTAAGTCTTAATTTGACTGCTCAAACTGGTGTTATTAAAGGTATCGTAATCGACCAACAATCCGAAATTCCTGTTATCGGCGCAACCGTAGAGCTAGTATCGGTTGAAACCACAAAAGGTACCATTACGGATATTGATGGTTACTTCAGCCTCGACCAAGTGCCCCTAGGCCGACACATTATTCAAGTGAGTTACTTGGGCTACGAGACCGCTACACTTCCTAATATAGATGTGACAGCAGGAAAGGATGTGCAATTGAACCTAAGTCTAAGAGAAGCAACCCAGAATTTAGAGGTAGTTGTTGTTACTGGTAAAACACTAAAAGACCAAGCTCAGAACGATATGGCTACTATCTCCGCTCGACAATTTAGTGTAGAAGAGGTTAACCGCTACGCTGGAGGTAGGAGTGATGTCGCTCGATTAGCCTCTAATTTTGCTGGAGTATCTGCTCCCGATGACAGCAGAAATGACATTGTTATTAGAGGAAATTCGCCCACAGGTGTGCTTTGGCGTATTGAAGGTATTCCAGTACCAAGTCCTAATCACTTTTCTACTTTTGGTACAACGGGTAGTCCTGTGAGTGCCTTAAATCCAAACATACTAAAGAATTCTGATTTTCTAACGTCTGCTTTCCCCGCCGAATATGGAAATGCCAATGCAGGGGTATTCGATATTGGTTTTAGAAATGGTAATAAAGACCGAAATGAATACACTTTACAAATGGGTGCATTTAGTGGTTTTGAAGGAATGGCAGAAGGGCCACTAGGTAAAAATAACGGTTCTTTTCTAGTTGCTGGGAGGTATTCTTTTATCGGTTTAGTAGGTGCAGGAAGTACAGCTGCTGTCCCAGACTATCGAGATATATCTTTTAAATTAGACTTTGGCAATACTAAATTCGGTCGATTTTCCGTGTTTGGTATTGGTGGTACTTCAGATATTACGTTTTTGGGAAGTGAAATTGAAGAAGATGATTTGTTTGCTGCCGAGGATGAGGATGGCTATGTGGAAGGTGGTTTTGGGGTGTTAGGGTTAAAACATAACTTAATTATAGGAGAGAACACTTATTGGCGAACTGTTATTGGTGGTTCTACTCGCTTTAATACTTGGGAACAAGATAGATACATTAATTTTGGTACAGACAATGAATTTATTAGAAGAATTACGGAAGTAGACAATACAGAATCTCGATTTACGGCATCTTCTTACATCAATTCTAAAATCAACGCTAAGCAAAGCATTCGAGTAGGTGTTTTAGTTGAAAATATTGGCAATAATTCTTTTAATCGAGACCGAGAAAATGCGCCAGACTTGGATAATGATGATGAACCTGATTGGTTTACGGTATATGATTTTAATGATAATTTTACGATGTTCCAGCCATTTGTACAAACCAAATACCGATTTAATGATAAGATAGAATTAAATGGAGGATTGCACGGTCAATATTCGAGTTTAAGTGGTCAATTTGTGGTAGAACCTAGATTGAGTCTAGCCTACACTTTTAATAATAAACACAAAGTTACCTATGGCTATGGCATTCACAACCAAAATGCTCCCCTTCCTATTTTATTTTTGAACGAAGATATTGATGGTCAATTGGTGAGAACCAATGAAGATTTAGATTTTATACGTTCACAGCATTTTGTTTTAGGTTATGATGTTAAACTGGGTAATGATTGGCGATTAAAAGCGGAAACGTATTACCAATTTATTGATCGAGCGCCAGTAGATGCTATACCCTCTAGCTATTCTACCTTAGTAGAAGGTGCAGACTTTGGTTTTAACGATGATAAGACGTCTTTGGTAAGTGAGGGTACGGGCTATAATCGAGGCTTTGAAATTACTTTGGAGAAATTTTACAGCAAAGGATATCACGTTTTAGCAACTGGCTCTTTCTTCGAGAGTAAATACGAAGGGAGCGATGAGGTAGAACGGAACACACCTTTCAATAATGGCTACGTTTTAAACTTACTTGCAGGGAAAGAATTTAAAATAGGCAAAGCCAAGCGTTCTTCTTTATTTGTTGATACTAAATTGACGACAGCAGGAGGTAGATGGTTTACACCGGTTGACTTAGCAGCATCCAGAGCAGTTGGGAGAGAGGTCTTGCAAGATGACTTAGCCTTTTCGCAGCAGTATGATGACTATTTTAGATTAGATGTGAAACTAGGTGTCAAGCTCAATAGCAAGAAACGTAGATTATCGCATACCTTCTTTATGGATTTCCAGAATGTAACAAATCGAGCCAATGTCTTCGCTCGACAATTTAACCGAGTTACCAATAATATTGACCAAATTGACCAAATTGGCTTTTTCCCTGACTTTTTATATCGAATTCAGTTTTAGGAAAATCTATGTAATTAGACAAATAGAACTTAGTCTTTTTACAAATTGGATGGCTTAATAACTATGAAACGTGAATCATCTCTTGGATAATATACTTACGGAACTCAATAACAAATTTGATGGCATCGAGTCGCCAAATTTGTAAAATGGGTTTTTCGGGCTCGATGCTTGAAAAAATCTTGATACGAAATTCGGGATGATTCATGTTTTCATCATTATGAAATCACTTAATTCGACCAAAATAAATAGCCGCCTGCTCACTATTCCCCGTTAACTGATAAATATTTCCCATAGATTGCAGCAATCGACGGTCGGTCGGCGCCGCTTGCAAACCGTAGTTCAAATACTTAATGGCATTATTGTAATCCTTTTGGGTTTGGCCAAAAAACTCGTAACCCGTTTGGTAGGCGAAGTCCGCTAATTGCTTTTGGTCAACTCGACTACTCAAATAAGCGAGGTACTCACCAATGAAAGGGATGTTACTTTTCCTAGTTAAAATGCTATAGAACTCGCTCAGTAGTTTGGGCAAATCTCGGTCGTATTTATACTCCTCGGCCACCACTCCGCTGTGCATAATGAGTGCCGACCCGTAATTGGGATGAATCGCCAACGCTCGGTCGATAAAAAAAGCGACCTCTTGAATCAACTGCTGCTTCTGATTCGTGTCTGTTGCTTTTTTATACTCTTCTTCGAAGATGGCTGTTCCTAAAAAACAATTCGCTCTGGCGCTGTTGGGAGACGCCGAAGCACCCGATACGTTTAGCGTCATTCGATTTTTCCAATCGGGTACTCGGTCCAAGGTTTTTCCGATAAAACCGAGGGTGAAAACTCCAATAACTGCCAAGCCTACTGCTTGGGATACTGCCCTATTTTTAGCATATTTTTGGGTTAAAAAATCGGGTAATCGGTCGGCGAATAACCACGCTAGAATCAAGCAAAAACCAATAGACGGCATAAATAAAAAGCGCTCGTTCATAAAGGTACCAACGGTAAAAGGCAGATTGGAGACAATAGAAAGCGTTGCCAAATAAGTGAGAACGCTGAACGATAGAACGGACTTTTTCTTGATGCCTAAAAGTGCAATGATGCCCAAAATGACGTACAGAACGATGGGTATAATCGCTCGCACATCGCCGAACGAAATGATTGGAATTTGGTAAGGATAATAGTCATGGGTCAATGGGTACGGAAAAAATAGCAATTTAACGTATAAACCCAACGTATAAAATACCGTCGCAAACCGTTCGCTACTCGACAAACTGTAAAACGGATTATTCATAATATCCGTAATTGGCGCTCCGTCACTGCTCAAAAAATAACCAATTACTAGATACCGAATCCATAGATAAGCTACCGACGCTAAGACTAAAGGAAGCAGTGTAATGCCAATTTTCCGATACGATGTTTTCGTAAAGAAATAGAGAGCTAATGGAATTACTGCCAAAAAAGTCAACGCATTTTCTTTGGATAGTAGCGCTAGAAAAAAGGTAGTAAAAGATAGTAAAAGGTAACTAATATGTCCTTTCGCTACGTATTGGAAACTGTAATAAAGTGCTGCCAAAGCACCTAGTAGGGTCATGATTTCATCCCGCCCTTTTACGTTGGCAACTACTTCCGTGTGAACGGGATGCACGACAAATAATAGGGTGGCTAAAAAAGGAATAGAGCAATGCCAACGCTCTTTTAAATGATTACTCGTAGCGGTCGATTTAGGAAAAAAAAGAGAAAATACTCGAAAGAGCAGTAAACCGAGTAGGGCGTACAATAGGATATTAATCCCGTGTGAAACAATGGGATTAGCCCCAAAAAATTGATATTCAACGGCAAAAATAACAATGGAAAGCGGTCGATATCGAGCACCCGTCACTAAGTTCTTCTGTTCACCGAAGCGCCCGACAAAACTCTCTTTAGTTAAAATATCTGGGATGCCCGCAAATCCTTTTTTAGTAAACTCATTGTTGGTTAGGACGATTTGGTCGTCTAACACATAGTCAAACGTAACGGAATAGGCGTACAATGCAATGGCTAGAAAAAATAGAATACCTGCGGGAAGTAAGTGTTTTTTCCAAAAGTTGGTCGGGAACAAGCGTAGCAGACTGTTTTTAGTATTGGTATTGTGGGATATAGTTTTTCTTGTTCGTAAGCGTTGATTTGATGCAGATGATTTGTTTTCATTTTTCATGAATGATTCCTTCTATTTCTTCAATTAATAATTTGATTTTGGGTATTAACGGCTGGATATCCTCCTTCTCAACAGAGTAGAAATCTTCGTAGTCAGCCTCTTGTCTCATTCCAAAGAGTTGGTTGAAAAGTTTTCCATCCTCTCTATCTACTCTACCCGTTTTGACTAACTCTTTATTAAACGCAGTTTTTACCCCAGAATGAGTAGTTGCCCTAATTTCTCGCTTTGCCAAATAAGCCGAAATAGCATAAAAGCAAGCATAATACATCCTATTGGCCGTTGAATCCCACCTTTTCTCTAATGCCAGAATTCGTCCATCCGCAAAAGCTTCTTTTGCCCGTTTTAATCTATATTTAACTAACGCTTCTTTCGAATAATTCATGCTCTTTTGCCCTCCTCTTCTATAATTTGATAAATGGGGGTAACTGAACGCTTTTCCCATTCACTACGGGAATGAATAATGGTACTAATCACTTCATCGGTCATCAATTCTATTTCGTATAATTTGCTGCGGATTTTCTCTTTTTCAGACTTAGACACCTTTTTTTTATTAAGTAGTATCAAAAAATCCCAATCGGATTTTTCCTTAAAATCCCCTCTTGCCCGTGAACCAAAAAGTATTACTTCGCTATCGGGTGCTATTTTAGTTACTTCCTTTTTTACAGAATCTACTATATTCATGCCTTAGATTTTAACACTAATTGAAGGGATGTTGAAAATACGTTTCTGTACTTATTTTTCATTGTTACTACATTACGACAGAAATGTAGATTAGTTATAGGAGTAGTCTATCCCTTATAAAACATCCACTTGGCAATTTCTTTCAGCGTCACTTTCTTACCGTACATAAAAATACCGACTCGATAAATTCTAGCGGATAGCCAAACGAAGAAAAATGCGGAAGCAATCAACAAAACAACCGATAGAACAATTTCCCACATCGGCGGGTCGAAGGCTAATCGGGCGGGCATTACAATGGGCGAAAATAATGGAAAAATAGACGCGAAAACCGCTAGAGGTCCGTGCGGATTATCAAACATCGTCGTGGTAATAATAAAGGCTAAAATGATGGGAAGCATGATGGGTAAAGTCAACGTTCCCGCTTCGCCCAAATCGTCGCCAATGGCCGAACCGACGGCGGCGTGTAACGAAGCGTAGATAAAATACCCTCCTAGAAAAAAGATAATGAGCAAAGGCAAAATAAGCGACCAGTTTTGCTCTCCGAAGGCTTGCATAATTTGCATGGCCTGCCCCATCGCTTCTTCCGCTTCGGCAGTGTTAACCGCTGAAGTATCGGGTGTTTGTCCACTTGCTAAGTAAAGTGGCACTAACAACGACTGAATACCAAAAATTGCGACGAACCAAATTAGTAATTGCGTGAGGCCCACGCCACCAACGCCAATGATTTTACCCAACATCAACTGAAAAGGCTTGACCGAAGAAATGATTACCTCAACGATTCGGTTAATCTTTTCCTCCATCACGGACCGCATCACCATTTGACCGTAAACAATGAAGGCGAAGTAAAGAAAAAAGCCCATCACCAAGCTAATACCCGTCGCTAAGCCAGCATTTGCCATTCGATTGTCCTCTTCAATTTCTCCTTGGTCGTTCACACTCTGTTTTTTCTGCCGCAAGTTAACGCTCGCTTTTAGTTTGTCCAGTTGTTTTTGGGTCAAGCCGGCTTGCTCCATTTTGTAGTCTCTGATTCTTCGTTCAATCCGATTTTCAATAAACGATTTGTCGGTCAAACCAATTTGTTGATTGGCGTAGTACTGGATATACAGTTCGTTATCGAGGTTTTTGAATTCGGGAATATAGAGGACACCATCAAAATTATCCGCTTCGTAAGATTTGCGCAGTTCGTCGAGGCTTTTGGTAGAGAAAATAAATTTGGCTTTGTCCGAATCGGCAATGGGGTTCGTGAAAATACCCGAATCGTCTTTGACGACAATCCGCTTAGTATCATTACCAAATTGGGTCAAAATGATGGGAAGGGCATAAATTAGTAGTATGGCTAAGGGAGTGAGTAAGGTCGCAAGAATAAAGGTTTTTTTGCGCACCCGCACTAGATATTCTCTTTTGATAATTAACCACAATTTATTCATAACGATAGATTTTTAGTCTTTTTGAAGGAAGCTATCTAGCATTCATTTTTTACCACAAAGGTATGGAGGTCATAGAGTTCACACAGTTCTTTTTCGAGCGCAGCTTAACTATTTTGTAAACTTTATCAATTAAATTCACTCATTCGAAGCGCCCACTTGCTTGATGAAAATTTCATTTAAACTCGGTAGGATTTCGTTGAAAGCATTGATTTGTAAACCACTTTTTATAAAGTAGTTGAGCACTCGATTAGAGGCTTGTGCATCCGCTACTTTTACGGTCACCGAGTTTTCTTCTTTGACGACAACATTCCAACCTTCGTCCGCTTGGCCCGCAGTGGTCAAGTCTTCGGGTAGCGCCCCCGTGTACTCTATCTTGAATAAGTTTTCTTTAAAGGTTTGTTTGACCTCGTCCATTTTACCGCCCAGCACAATTTTCCCTTGATTGATGAGCGTAATAAATTCGCAAATCTCCTCAACCTGTTCCATACGGTGGGTAGAAAAAATGATACTCACCCCCTCATCATTCATTCGTTGAATTTCATCTTTAATGAGATTAGTGTTAATGGGGTCAAGCCCCGAAAAGGGTTCGTCCAAAATCAATAGTTTAGGCCCGTGTACGACGGTAGCAATGAACTGTACTTTCTGCTGCATTCCTTTAGACAGTTCTTCTACCTTTTTATTCCACCAATCGTCAATGCCTAGTCGATTGAACCAGAAATTAATCTTTTCCTTAGCCACTTTGGAAGATAGTCCTTTGAGTTGAGCTAAGTACATCAACTGCTCGCCTACCTTCATTTTTTTATACAGTCCCCGTTCTTCTGGCATGTAGCCAATTTGGTTGGGATGTTCCGTATTTAGTTTTTCCCCGTCTAGGTAAACGTTTCCCGAATCCGCTCCCGTGATGGTTGTAATAATTCGAATGAGCGACGTTTTTCCCGCACCGTTGGGTCCCAAAAGGCCAAAAATGCTGCCTTTGGGCACTTCAAAACTGACATTATCAACGGCGGTATGTTTATCGTAAGTTTTTAAGACATTTTCGAGTCGTAGGATAGACATAAACAAGTTGGTTTTTTATTACCGTAAAATCATCGACTTAACAATAATCTTCAAATTAGGTTGAAGTAAACAGTTAATTCTATGGATGCTTATTTTTATTCTACAAAGAACTTTTCAATTGGTATTTTTGTACTCTTTTGGGGCCACAAAAGTGACCTATTATTATTCATTAACTAACTCAAAATCATGGATATTACCGTTCAAGAACTAAAAGAAAAATTGGATAAAAAAGAAAATTTTGTCTTCATTGACGTACGAGAAGACTACGAATACGAAGAATTCAACTTAGGTGCGAAATTAATTCCATTAGGTGATTTGATGGATGAGGTAGATAATTTAGAAGAACACAAAGAAGCAGAAATTGTGGTTCATTGTCGGTCGGGGGCAAGAAGTGGCAAAGCACAGGAAATTTTAGAAATGCACGGCTTCGAAAATGTTCGCAATTTGGAAGGCGGCGTTTTGGCGTGGCAGGCGGCATTTGGGGCGTAATTGCTGCTAAAATAACCTACTGAATGTCATAATTTCTATTTTTTTTAGGAAAGTCTTACTAACTCTTTTGTTTTTAGTAAGACTTTCCTATTTTTATGAATATCAATTAAACAGACTCATAAAAAATAGCTTTGAGCAAAACAAAAGAAAAAATCGTAATAGCCACTATTCAATTGTTCAACGAGCATGGCTTTGCCAATGTGAGTTTACCGCAGATTGCTGATAAATTGTCCATTAGCTTAGGAAATCTAACCTACCACTTTCCTAAAAAAGAGCAATTGATTAATGCTATCTACGTGTATTTTCAAGAAGAATTGGCAGCTATTACAAACAATTACGACTACGCTACGGCTTTAGAAATAACGGAGATTGATAGGAGACTACGGGCCTTTTACGCTTTTCAGCAACGATTTCATTTTTTTTATCTGGACCTCTTGGAGTTAGAAAGAGCCTATCCAAAACTAGCTATCAAACATCAAAAACACATTGAGGAACAAATTGAAGGGATTTATAAAAGTTTTCAGTACAACGTAAGTGCAGGCAATTTAATCGCTTCTCATTCCGAAAACATTTACCGAAATCTTGCGCAGCAATTTTGGCTATGTACCGTCTTTTGGCCGTTACAAATGGCTGTTCGAGGAAAAGATAGCAGTGTCGAAGCAATGACTACCGCAACTTGGTTACTAGTATCTCCTTATGCAACCGAAAAAGGAAAAAAGCAGCTTGAAATATTATCTCAAAACAAAAATAATAAATCAAAGGAGGTACTTTGACAGGTCACTGCTAGGGCACCTCGAAAATTAAGTAACGATTATGGAAATTATTACTAAAGACGCCTACACCATAATGGTGTTAAGTATTCTTGTACTTTTTGCATTGGGCGATGTAATTGTCGGCTCTTACCACCGTGGAAAGCGTCGAAAAGATGATTTAATGCAAGAAGCAGTAGGCTTTTTACAATTAGCTACTTTTATTCAACCCGCCATCGTAGCAACCGCTCTGTTCTTAGCCAGCTTATTATTTCCCAATCACCATCTAGCCTTTACCGATGTTTCTTTGTGGATTGCGTTGCCAATGTATCTATTGGTTGATGATTGTTCCCAATATTGGTATCATCGGAAGGCCCACGAGTGGGAATGGCTATGGAAACTTCACCGTTCCCATCATGCTTCTCCCGAAATGGGCGCCTTCGCTAGCTATCGAAACGCCGCCCTCTATTTTGTACTATTACCTAATTTGTGGTGGGGCGGAATATTTACTTACTTGGGCTTCGGTCAAGCAGTTTTAATTGGTCTAATTCTCAAGCAAATAGTGGTGATTGGCGCACACAGTAGCGTAAAATGGGACCAATTTTTATATAAATACGAATGGTTGCACCCAGTTGCGTGGGTCGTAGAAAGGACCATCTCTACACCCGCTACTCACTTTGCCCATCATGGCAAAACCGCCAAGGACGGTATTAGTGACCCCAATGGTAACTTTAGTAATATGTTTTTCTTCTGGGACATCTTGTTTGGTACGGCCATTATCACCAGACAATATCCCAAAGAATTTGGGATAGAAAATGACCCCGAAGACCCTTGGTACGCTCACTTGTACTACCCAATTATCAAGTCAAAAAAAGAGGGGAGTGAACTTGCTGCTGGCTATCAAAAACAGTCGTACGTCACCAATGAACCCGTCAAAATGACGCTAGAGCCTGGTAAATATCTATATTGCACCTGCGGCCTAAGTTCTGATAACCCTTTTTGCAACGGCGCCCACCACGGGACAAAAAACAAACCCGTTTTCTTTGAAATCAAGAAAAAGCGCAGAGCATCTATTTGTACGTGTAAACTGACCAAAACGCCGCCTTATTGTGATATGTCACACGAGCAAATGGACTTGCCTAGTGTAGGAAAAGAAGAGAAGAAAACCGCAGTTGTATAGCTTATGCAGGTTATACCTTACGGTTGTACGTAGTGCGAAAAGAAAAAATCTGTATATTGTCTAAGTGGTTGTTCAAGATAAAGTTGTCGGGTAGGAGAGGGAGATTCCTTTAGGGAATCTTTCTCTTTTGAACTTGAAAAGAAGAAGATTCTCTGAAAGAATCTCCTTCTCCTGCTCAACTAAAACCCGACAATATTAATTTTAAAAACTACTAAGCATTATACAGATTTTTTTGGCGGTGCGTAAGGTGTAAGGCTAGATGTTTACTAAATACAGCTTGGTAAACGTGTAGTTCTCATTGGGCATTACATTCGCTACACTGCTTTTTTTGTAGAGCGTGTAGAACTTTAGCCACATCACGAAGTTTATCATTTATCGTTCATTCCCGACATAAAATCGGGATTTCGTTACACTCAACATTCATCGTTTATAGTTCATCATTCCCAACCTATGTTTCTCAATTTTTTCTACGGTCTTCGAACGCACGGTATTAAAGTCAGTTTGCACGAATATTTAACGCTAATGCAGGCCCTAAAGCAAGAATTTACGGACTACACGCTAGACGATTTTTACTATTTGTGTAAAACCATCATGGTCAAACAAGAAGTTCAACTCGACCGTTTTGACCGTATTTTTGGCCACTATTTCAAGGGGTTAGAGATGATTCCCGACGACTTTTTTGTATCCAAAATACCCGAAGATTGGCTCAAAGGAGAATTGAGAAAAATATTGTCGCAGGAAGAGATGGACGCCATCGAAAAAATGGGCGGCTTGGATGCACTGATGCAAAAATTTCGGGACTTGATGGCCGAACAACGCAAGCAGCACCAAGGCGGTAATAAGTGGATAGGAACGGGTGGCTCTTCTGCTTTCGGCGCCTACGGATTTAATCCCGAAGGCTTTCGAATTGGCCAAGACAAAAATCGCAACAACAAAGCCATCAAAGTTTGGGACAAAAGAGAGTTTCGCAATTTGGACGATAAAATCGAACTGAATACGCGGAGCATCAAAATGATTTTGAAGCGCCTTCGTCATTTGACAAGAGAGGGACTACCGACAGAATTGGACATTGACGATACGATTAGAAATACGTCGAAAAATGCGGGACTACTAGATATTAAAGTGGTTCCTTCGAAAAAGAATAGGGTCAAAGTATTGTTGTTAATGGACGTTGGCGGAACAATGGACGAACATATTGACACTTGCCAAAAAATATTCTCCGCTGCTAAACACGAATTCAAGCATTTGGAATTTTACTACTTCCACAACTGTCTTTACGAATCGGTTTGGAAAGACAATCGCCGCCGCTTTTCGGAGAGAATGCCCACCTTAGAACTTATCAATAAATACAACAAAGATTACAAACTAATTTTTATCGGCGATGCAACGATGTCGCCTTACGAAATTTTTTATTCAGGGGGAAGTGTGGAGCATTATAACGACGAAGCGGGCATCAAGTGGTTAAAACGAATGAAAGACCATTTCACGAGCATGATTTGGATTAATCCCACCGCCGAATACGAGTGGAATTTCTACGAGACCATTCCCATGCTACGGGAGTTTACAGGCAATCGAATGTTCCCGATGACCTTAGATGGGTTAACGCAAGGGATGAAGTGCCTACGTAATCCAAAAAAAACGTACGATAATAACGCTTGGGACTTAGAAGATTTCAGATAACTGAAACTAGCCAAAAGACATCTTTTTACCAAAAAAAAACCTGTTCGAATGATAAAAACGCTTAGTCATTCGTTCTAAAGCGGCACGATTGTGGTTGATATGCTAATAAATTCCTATTTGTCGGCAATTTCTAGCAACGTGACGTACTTCACCTTTTGATACCAAAATACAATTTTAACTTGCGGCTTTTTTCCACCCTCGTATTTTTTTTATCTACCGTCGCTTTGTGGGGACAACACCTTCCCGCTAAGCCTGCTACCGCATTGAACAAAGTTATTTTATATCCAGATTCTTCTTTTTTTGCCCATTCCAATATCTTCTACGAAGAAGGAACTTTATTTGAAATCGTCAACGAAACCCGCTTTGAATACGAGGACGAAGCGCAGAATCAAAAATTTAAGTGGTATCAAGTCAACACACCCGATGGACAGACAGGATGGATTTTTGGAGATGGCATTGCCGTTTTAGTCCCCGAATCCGAAGTGCCCGCTCCACTACGTCCTTTTTACTTACGGACATTCAATTTTTCGGATGATTTGGAAGAAACGACTGCTTGGGTGGCCAGTATCGAAGGAAAGGATAACTTTTATAAAGAGGATATTCTAAATCCGCTCTACAAAGAGTACTACTTAGTATTGACGAGTCAATTAGGAAAATCTTTCCATATCCAATTTGCAAGTGAGAGTGCTATGGGAAGCAGCGAAATCCGCCAGCTCTTGTTAAAAGATATTACGGAGGACCGCATCCCCGAAATACTGCTCGTCAAAAGTAATTTTGACAATGGAACGGCAGTAGAAGACCGAGTGTTGGAAATTTATTCGTTTCAAGCGGGTTCGGTTAGCAAGGTGTTTGAAGAGCGGATGAGTTTGTCTTATGCACCTAAAATCCCTTCTCCAGCACAATTCAAGTTTGTGGAAGTGGACGCTAAAACAATTAGAGTGGCCTACGTAGATTATATCGATTGCAAGGAATACACCTTGCCTTACATCCCAAACCAATTGGACGAAACGCACGAAAAGTGCATGGAATATGTGACCTATTCTTTTGTTTGGGAAGATGGATTGCAGCAATACATCCCGCTTTACGAAAAAAGCAGAACGTACGTTGCGGCCGAACTCCAGACAGAACGGGGCTATCTGAGAACTGCCCCTTCCTATTTAAGCGATATTGCCGAAAAACTGCCCGTTAATGCCAAATTAAGCGTTATCCAGCACTTTGAAAAAGTGATTACGCAGCGGGGAAAACAAAAGTTAGTCCCTTATCTGTACGTGCAATCCGAAGCGGGTAACTACGGTTACATTCACGCCCGTGACGTATCGCTGAAAGTTGGAGAACACGGCCCGTTATTGAATCAATTTTACCAAGCACCACCACTCAATAAGACCGATTGGACGCCCGACACCAACTTTTTGACCCTTCGGTTTCCCGATTCTACCTTAATTTTGACAAAAAAAGAATAGTTTCTAACTAAGACCAGCCTTCGCACTATTCTGAATCGTCAATCCGTTGTATTTTTGTAAAGATTGGTTTTTCCAAAAGTATGTAAAATCGAGATATGCAAAAATTCAAACAAACGGCACTCTTCCTGCTTTGTTGCCTGCCACTGACAGCGTTCCACTTTACGACCGACAAACCCGCCGCACACGAATTTCACATTAGTAAATGTCAAATTGAGTACAACGAAAAAGAGAGCGCTTTACAGATGACGCTACATCTTTTTATCGATGACTTGGAGGAAGCACTGGCGATGCAAGGAGCCGTCAATTTGTTTATCTGTACGGAAAAAGAGGCAGAAAAAGCAGAAATCTACATGTACAAATATCTACAACGGCAATTGAAAATTCAGCTAGATGACAGCACCGTAGATTATACCTTCATAGGTAAGGAAGTGTCGGAAGATTTAATCGGTGTTTGGTGCTATTTAGAAGTGGAAAACATTCCTACTTTCGAAAAGCTATCTGTGAGAAATGGTATTTTAACAGAAACTTTTGAGGACCAAAAAAACATTGTCAGCGTCGTTGGACCCCAAAAGAAAAAAGGCTATTTCTTACTTGACGCCACTCAGAAAGAGGCCTCTCTGAATTTTTAGTTCACCACTCAACTTATTCCTTATCCAACCTTTTTATTATGAGAAATATACTTTTATTCGTTAGCTTGGTTTTATGCTTTTCTTGTAAATCTGATAGCACTCAACAGCAGAATATGCCAGCAGTTGATGCAAGCGACGAAATTGAAAATTGGACGTGTATTCCAGGGAAAAAAGTAGGAAAAATTGCTAAAAATTTTTCTGAAAAGGACGTCATCGAAGCTTACGGGGTGGAGAACGTTGAACGAAAAGAAATTGGACTAGGAGAAGGCGAAATGGCAAATGCTACGGTACTTTTTCCCAATACGGACAACCAATTATTCATCACTTGGCAATTGGATAAGCAGTTTGAAGTCATCGACGAGATATTGATTGACGAAGCCAAAACCTCTTGGATGACCAGTCAAGGTATCACCGTCGGAACAACGCTGAAAGAACTAGTAAACATTAACGAAAAACCTTTTCAGTTTGCGGGTTTTGAATGGGATTACAGTGGCTTTGCGAACGATTGGCAAGGAGGAAAAATTTCTAAAAACTTATCCGTTTTCTTAGAACCTTCGAACCCCGAAGCGGTTTATCCCGACCTATTGGGCGATGCCCTTTTTTCTTCGGATTTACCCAAAGCGAAAGAAGCCGATTTAAAGGTTCGGGCGATGATTATTCGTTTTGACCAGTAAGAAAGGTCAGACTTAAGACCGATAAATCCCATACGGCCCGTATTGGGGAAGTCAGATTAGTTAAAGTACTGACAAGCCAATTGGGTGAGACGAAGTGAAGACTATTTGCTAAGGTTACTTTACTTTGAAAACATAATTTCAAGTAATGGAGTGTATGACTCATTTCATGTAGAAATAGCCAAAAAAGCCGAACTAAAACTAGCGTGGCGTTGTTTCAATTTTCAAAAATAATTGAATCTATTGAAAATAACCAGTATCTTTGAATTGAGTCAAATTCAAAAGACACTTCTAAAGCAAAAGCAATGTTAACCCTACTAAAGAGGAAAAAATCGTTAAAAGACTTGAAAGCGCCGATTGCGGCGGAGATGGAGGCGTTCGAGACGCACTTTCGTCAGTCTATTTCCAGTAGAGTACCGCTTTTGGATAAAGTGTTTCACTATATTGCGAAACGAAAGGGAAAGCAGATGCGACCGATGTTCGTTTTCTTCTGCGCCAAATTGTGCGGAGAGGTAACGGATTCCACCTACGAAGCAGCAACTTTTGTAGAGTTGATGCATACGGGGTCATTAGTACATGACGACGTTGTAGATGATGCCAATGAGCGTCGAGGGTTCTTTTCCATTAATGCACTTTGGAAAAATAAAATTGCTGTACTGGTCGGTGACTACCTGTTGTCTCGTGGTCCTTATTTGGCCATGCACAACAAGGAATACAAGATTTTCACCATCATGACCGAGGCAATGGAGGCCATCATCGAGGGGGAATTATTGCAGTTGGAAAAAGCCCGACGCTTGGACATTGACGAGTCAATCTATTACGAAATCATCAAAGGGAAAACCGCTTCTCTAATTGCTTCCGCTTGTGCGGCGGGTGCTGCTTCGGTAACTAAGGACGAGGCAACCATCGAACGGATGCGCTTGTTTGGAGAAAAAATTGGGATGGCTTTCCAAATAAAAGATGATTTATTCGACTACGGGACAGATGACGTAGGGAAACCAGTTGGTAATGACATTAAAGAGAAAAAAATGACCCTACCGCTGATTTTTGCCTTGGAAAAAGCACCGAGAAGAACGAAGAAACGAATCATTAAAACGATAAGAAATAATAATAACGAGCCGAGAAAAGTAGCAGAAGTTATCAGTTTTGTGAAAGAAAGTGGTGGTTTAGAATACGCAACGGAAGTAATGTACCAGTATCGAAAAGATGCTTTCGATATTTTAGACAGATTTCCAGATTCGAAAGTAAAAACTTCTTTAAAAGACTTGGTCTCTTACGTAACGGAGCGGAAAAAGTAAGTATTTGTTTAACTCTTAGAAAGGGTAGGTATCCATCATTAAAATGAGGGCAATCCCTGCGGCGGCCCCCGACACAAATAAATTCCATTCTCTTTGCTTCACTTTTAAAAAAGAAAGGGCGATATAAGCGGCTGTCAATATAACTGCTACAATAAACAACTGTCCCAATTCTACCCCAATATTAAAGCCTAACAATTGTGTTCCTAACGTTCCCTCTTCCCCAGGCATCAATGCTGCTCGCAAAAAATTAGAAAAGCCCATACCGTGAATCGTTCCAAAAAATAGAGCTAACAAATATTTGACCTTTCCTTGATTGGCAATAGCACCTCCAGCCTCTTGTTTTTGCCAAACATTCACTAAACTCGTGATGAGTATAGTGACGGGAATCAGAAATTCAATAATATTCGTCGGAAAGGAAACGAGGTCATAGACCGCTAGAACCAAAGTGATGCAATGCCCAATGGTGAAAGCAGTAACTAGTACTAAAACTTTTTTCCATTCGGCTAGTCGGTAAATGGCACACAGGGCCACTAGGAAAAGAATATGGTCGTAGGCTTTGATATCCGAAATATGTTCGAAACCTAAAGACAAATAGGTAGAAAAAATAGAATCCATCTGAATCAAATATGGTTATATCGAATTTATAGGCATTATTTTTGGCTAATATTTTGTTGTATTGTTGTAAAATTGTCTTAATCTGACTGTTGCGTTAAGCTTTTCTCGACTGTTTTTGAACCTAACTTATAGGTTCAAAGTTTTAATTACCCATGAAATACTTTATTCCGATACTTTCACTTTGCTTGCTTTTAGCCAATTGTCAATCGACGACGGAGCGATTAGCGAGATTTGAAGTACACGGAATTGACATTTCTCACCACCAACGCACTATTAATTGGGATACCGTTGCTACTCAGTCCATCGACTTTGCTTTTATTAAGGCAACCGAAGGCGGCGATTTTCGCGACACCTGTTTTTCCTACAACTGGTCCGAACTCAAAAAAGTAGGTATCAAACGGGGCGCCTATCACTTCTTTCACCCCACACGGTCGGGTCAACTGCAAGCTACCAACTTTATTCAAACTGTCCCCTTACATTTTGGCGATTTACCGCCCGTTGTCGATTTTGAAGTAGTTAACAACGTTCCTAAGAAAGAACTGATTAAACAGTTACAAACTTGGTTAGACGTAGTAGAAGCGCACTACAAAATTCGACCTATCATTTATACCAACCAAAAACTCTATTTCAAATATTTACTAACCGATTTCGAAGACTATCCTATCTGGATGGCTCGTTACAATTCTAAAGAACCGCTACTTTTAGCCAACCAAGATTGGACTTTTTGGCAATATGGCAATCGAGGAAGCGTTAAAGGCATTGATGGCCCCGTTGATTTGAACGTTTTTCACAGTGACCTGCTAGCACTGGAAAATTTAGGGCTTTCACCCGAAACGGCGATTAGTAATTTGATGGTTCGGCAGTAACAACTCAATGAACAATTTGCAATGAACAGCTAAACTTTAATGTGGTCACCAACCACAATGAATGGTAGTTGACGAGTGATAAATAGCTTGCCCGTATGGGATGTTTTTTACATTTCGTAAGACGAATATTTTCAATTTACCACACATTAATATCCCATACGGGCAAGCTGTTCATCACTTATCATTCATCATTCATTTGTCAAAGACATTAAAACCTGTCCTAAAATTTTAATTCAACTCCACCTGCATCCCCAACTTAACGTCTTCTGGCAATTCAATCGCCTCTCCGTTCGTCACATTTTCAACCAATAGCAAATCATCCGCTAACACTTCATTTTTAATGTAATCCCCAAAAGAAGCGACAGCTGCGTTGACCAGTTCGTGCTTTTCCAAAGCAACTTTGATTCGGTCCGTCACATTAAAATCCTTATTCTTGCGAGCATTCTGAATTCGATTGACCAACTCTCTGGCCATTCCTTCCGCTTTCAAATCATCCGTTAGTGAAATATCTAACGCGACGGTCAAATCGCCATCATTGGCCACTAGCCAACCGGGAATATCCTCCGCCGAAATGACAAAGTCCGCTAAAGTTAAATCGTACTCGTCAGCTCCAATCGTCAGTTTATAAGCATTAGTCGCTTCAATTTTAGCAATATCCTCTTGCCCCAATTGGTTGATGACTGGGATAGCCGCTTTCATATTTTTCCCTAAAATTCGCCCTAAGGTTTTGAAATTAGGCTTGATACTTTTCTTAACGATACCCGATGTATCGGTCACATATTCGATATTTTTGACATTAACTTCCGCCAAAATTAAATCCTTTACACCGTCCACTTGTGCGATAAACGCTTCGTCGAGAACGGGCAGCATAATTTTTTGCAATGGCTGTCGAACTCGTAACTTTTCTTTTTTCCGCAAGGATAGCACCAACGAAGAAATTCGCTGTGCGTAATCCATCCGCTGTTCCAACTCTTTGTTGATAGCAGCGTGACTCACTCTTGGGAAACTAGCTAAGTGGACCGAAATATACTTTTCTTGCTTCGAAACTTCGTTGAGATTTTTATACAACCAATCGGCAAAAAACGGCGCAACGGGTGCCATTAATTTAGCGACCGCTTCCATACAGGTGTAGAGCGTCTGGTACGCCGCAATTTTATCCTCGGTGTAATCGCCTTTCCAAAAACGACGACGACACAAACGAACGTACCAATTACTCAAATGGTCCATCACGAAGGTCTGCACCTTTCGTGTAGCGGCGGTCGGTTCGTAGTTCGCATAGTCTTGATTAACTTCTTTAATGAGTGAATTGAGTAAGGACAAAATCCACTGGTCAATTTCTGGTCGTTCTTCCAGCGGTATATTTTTTTCGCTGTACTTAAACTTGTCAATATTGGCGTAACCCGCAAAAAATTTATAGGTATTGAACAGCGTTCCGAAAAACTTATTTCTCGTCTCGACTACTCCGTCAATGTCGTATTTCAAATTGTCCCAAGGTTGCGACGCCGAAATCATGTACCACCGATTGGCGTCGGCTCCGTGGGTAGCCAACGCATCAAACGGTTCGACGGCGTTACCCCAGCGCTTGGACATCTTCTTGCCGTATTTGTCCAGCACTAAACCGTTGGAAACTACATTTTTGAAAGCTACTTGGTCAAAGACCATCGTTGCAATGGCGTGTAGCGTATAGAACCAACCGCGCGTTTGGTCCACGCCTTCAGCGATGAAGTCGGCGGGGAAATTCGTTTTGAACTTATCTTGATTTTCGAAAGGATAGTGCCATTGAGCGTAAGGCATTGACCCACTGTCAAACCAAACATCAATCAAATCCAGTTCTCGGTACATGGGTTGGCCGTCTTTGCTGACCAAAATAATATCGTCGATGTAAGGGCGGTGCAAGTCTTTGGGTACTACTTGGTTTTTACCCAAAGCGGCGTTGGCCTTTTCAATTTCTTTTTGCAACTCTTCGATGCTACCAATACAGATTTCTTCTGCCACTTCGCCCACTTCTTCGTTTACTTTGGTGCGCCAAATCGGTAGTGGTACGCCCCAATAGCGAGAACGAGATAGATTCCAATCCTGCAAATTTTCTAGCCACTTTCCAAAACGTCCCGTTCCCGTCGAAGCGGGTTTCCAGTTGATGGTATCGTTCAATTCCCGCATTCTTTCTTTGACGGAAGCAGCTTTAACGAACCAACTGTCCAATGGGTAGTATAAAATAGGTTTATCCGTTCGCCAACAGTGTGGATAGTTGTGTTCATATTTGGCAACATTGAAGGCTTGATTATTCTGTTTCAGATAAACCGAAATATCCACGTTGACATCAACGTATTCTTTATCGTCTTTGTAATTTTTGACGTAGCGATTGGAAAATGGCCCAACCGAATCTTTAAATTTTCCTTGCTTATCAACTAAAGTTAATGCCCCAATGCCGTTTTCTGCCCCCACTTTGCGGTCATCCGCCCCGAAAGAAGGAGCGGTGTGGACGATTCCCGTACCACTTTCCGTCGTGACGAAGTTGCCCGTAATAACTTTAAAGGCATCCGTCTGACCGTTCAACTCCTCAATTTCGTTTCCAAAAGGTAGTAGCTGCTCGTACCGAATCCCATCCAACTTTGTTCCTACGAAAGTATCGCTCTTAGATAAAATTTCGTGCTGCTTCTTTCCTCCGAACCATTTGGATACCAAGTCTTCCGCAATGACCACACTAACGGGTAGTTTGGTGTAAACATTATTGGTTTTAATCTTTACGTAGTTGATTTTTGGACCAACAGTTAATGCCGTATTAGAAGGTAGGGTCCAAGGTGTCGTCGTCCAAGCAATGATTCTAACATCTTCGTCCGCATCGTCGAACAAAAAATCGGACGTTTCGTTTTTAATCACTTTGAACATCGCTACGGCCGACGTATCTTTCACATCTTGGTAAGCACCGGGCATATTCAATTCGTGGGAACTTAGTCCCGTTCCCGCAGCGGGCGAGTAGGGCTGAATGGTCAAACCTTTGTACAATAATCCTTTTTTGTACATTTGAGATAGTAGCCACCAAACCGATTCGATGTACTCGTTTTCGTAGGTCACGTAGGGATTCTCTAAATCCACCCAATAGCCCATTTTGATGGTCAAATCGTCCCAAAGGTCCTTGTAACGCATCACCGTTTCCTTACATTTGGCGTTGTATTCGTCCACCGAAATCTTCTTACCAATATCTTCTTTTGTAATGCCCAGTTCCTTTTCAACGGCTAACTCAATCGGTAATCCGTGGGTGTCCCACCCCCCTTTTCGCTCGACCCGTTTGCCTTTCATCGTTTGGTAACGGCAAAAAATGTCTTTAATCGCTCGCGCCATGACGTGGTGAATGCCCGGTTTCCCGTTGGCGGAAGGTGGGCCTTCGTAGAAAACAAAACTATTATCTTCGGAACGTTGGTTCACACTTTTAGCAAACACCTCTTCTGCTTCCCAAAACGCTAAGATTTCTTTGTCAATGGAAGGCAGGTGGAGCGATTTTTCTACTTTATACATGGCGACTTAGTTTATTTCCTTAGAAATTATTTTTTGTGCATTGGTAGCAAGAAATTATTCCAAGATATTGAGGGACAAGAGGTCAGAAGTGCTGACCGTACTTAAGTCATAGGTCAGACTTTTGACGTTGACGGGTCAATCTGATAGACTATAGTCAGTCTGACTTCCGTCTTCTACGTAGCGGCTCTGCCACATTAGGAAAGAACCTGAATTTCATAGCTTTCGAAAATGGAGATGCAAAGATACCTAACTGGAAATAAAAAAGCGTTGACAAAATTCAATCTGTCAACGCTTTTTTACTCCAAATTTTTAGCACTATCACAGATTGCAGGTCGAATCTTGAATTATAATAATGCTAATAATTATGTTGGAAAATGGCTTCATGTTACACTTTTATAAAAATATTGAACAAAATTAACGGAAATGAAAGGGAAAAGCAAATAGGATTGGTTTTTGAAAGATGATAAATAGAGAAAAATTGCTAAATTTAAACCTTCTCTGTCTGAATTTATTTTATCGCCATTATAGGAAAGAACAAACGACATGAAAGACCTAAAATACATTTTAGCCTACATTATTCCGCTAAGCGCCGTTTGGGGCATCCAAACGGGTGGTTGGTGGTCCTACGCAGCAGTGATGATTGCTTTCATTTTATTACCCGTTGCCGAGGAGTTTATCTTACCAAAATCAACGAGTAACTTATCCGAAGGGGACGAATCCGTTCGACTCTCCAATCGCTTTTTTGACTGGCTTCTTTACCTAAATCTGCCCTTACTTTATTGGGTGCTTTGGATATATTTTCAGCAACTGACTACGGGACAACTAGCCATCTACGAAACTATTGGAATGACGTTGAGTGCGGGCGTCATCGTTGCTATTTTGGGCATCAACGTAGCGCACGAACTGGGACACCGAACGACTTGGTACGAACAGTTAATGTCTAAGATGATGTTAATGTCTGCGCTCTACATGCACTTTTTTATCGAACACAATAAAGGTCATCATAAAAATATTGCGACCGATTTGGACCCCGCTTCGGCTAAGTACAACGAGGTCATTTATGCTTTCTGGTTCAAATCCGTTATTGGGGGTTATTTTAGTGCTTGGCAAATTGAAAATACTCGTCTTCGAAGAGCAAATCAATCGGTTTTTAGCTGGAATAATGAAATGATTTGGTACCACTTAGTACAAGCTGCTTACTTAGTAGCTATCGGTTTATATTTTGGATGGGTAGCCGTTTTAGGAGCAGTAGTGGTGGCCATGATTGGTTTCTTTTTGTTAGAAAGCATCAATTACGTAGAGCATTACGGTCTGCGTCGAAAGCGATTGGCATCGGGCAGGTACGAACCCGTTAGTCCCAGACATTCGTGGAACTCTAATCACGAATTAGGCCGTATTTTTCTCTACGAATTGACTCGTCATTCTGACCATCATTATAAAGCCACCCGAAAATATCAGGTATTGCGTCATTTTGAGCAAAGCCCGCAATTACCACAGGGCTATCCCGCCTCGATACTATTAGCCTTGGTGCCTCCGTTATGGTTTCGGCGAATGAATCCTAAAGTCAAAGCGTATAATAATCTGCAATCTTCTAATTGATTGCTCCCTTTTTGAGTGCCAATTCCCCGCTCTTTTTCACGAGATAGAAACAAACAAAAATGCGAACCATTACCTTTCTCTCCCTGCTTGTGTGTAGTTTATGCTTTAGTATTGCCTGCCAAAATACCGCCGAGACAACTACTGTCACTAAAAAAGAAAAGCCACCAAAAGTGGCTAAAACCGTAGAATTGACCAATACTATCACCGAAAAGGAAATAGCCAACGGTTGGCAACTCCTTTTCGATGGACGTTCGCTTGACCAATGGAAAGGTTATAATTTAGAAGGTTTGCCCAAAGAAGGTTGGACGGCGGAAAACGGCGAGTTAGTCGGTGACGGTGGCGGCGATTTAATCACCAAAGAACAATTTGAGGACTTCGAATTGGAGTTAGAATTTAAACTCTCCGAAGCCACCAATAGCGGTATTTTTTACTTTGCTCAAGAGATTCCCAATAGCCCGATTTACCACAGTGCGCCCGAATATCAATTAGTCGATAACGCTACTTATCTCGACAAACAAGGGGCTGATTTTATGCACAAACACTTGACAGGCGACGCTTTCGATTTGTACGACGGCGTGATTAATCCAGGCATCGTGCAAAATAAGTGGTTCAACGCAAGAATTATTTCCGAAAAAGGTCAAGTCGAACACTGGCTAAACGGTAAATTGTGCATCGAATACGATTGGAACTCCCCCGAGTGGAACGAGAAAATTGCCAATAGCAAATTCAACAAAGAAACCTTTGCTAAGGTCAATAGTGGCCATATTGGGTTGCAGTATCATGGGAATAAGGTGCGGTTTCGGAATATTAAGATTCGGAGGATTTAGTTAGACCAGCTTCTTCCTCAGAACAATACGATACTCCTCAATTTCTTCCCTAGGCTGGACATCAATAATATTAAACCCTCGCCCAATAGCAAACAGCAACATCGGTTTTAGTCGATTGCGTGTCTTAAAAGTGACGTGCGGATAGCCTTGATTTTTGGCCCACGTTTCTTGCGCCTCGGCCAGTTTTTTAGCGAGTCCCAATCGACGAAATTGGGGTAGAATTGCCCCCATCCACGAATAAAAATAACCCGTTCGTTCGTAACCCACTTTGAATCCCGCCGCTTCGTTATTCACATAAGCAATCAGCACTAAATGAGGTACGCCGTCCAGTCGCTTTTGGTATTCCTCCAGTCCGTGCGGGTCTTGAAACTCGGTGATTTCTTTTGAGATGGCAACGACTTCTTCGAGCGATGCTTCTGCAATTTTTATACTGAGCGACATATCTACAATTACTTTGGTGTTATTAATATTTAAACCTACGTACCTTTGTCTTTCGAATTTCAAGGTGAAAGTTGGGGTACACTTTAAAAGTGTGCCCCAACTTCGACAACAAAGACTGATGAGTAGAAGGAATAAATTACAAAAGTTTGCGGAAATTTTGACCTTTCCCAATGTTTACGAAAATTTTGATTCGTATCCACCCAAACTGACGGGACTCAACGGGGAGGAATTACAATTGAGCGGGAAATGGCGAGAAAAACATTTCCAAAATGATAAACCCATTACTCTAGAATTGGCCTGTGGTCGAGGCGAATACACCGTCGCTTTGGCGGAAAAATACCCCGAAAGAAATTTTATTGGCGTGGATATCAAAGGCGCTAGGATTTGGAAAGGGGCTAAAATTGCTTTGGAAAAAAACTTATCGAATGCCGCTTTTTTGAGAACACGTATCGAACTCATTGCTGCTTTTTTCGCATCGGGCGAGATTGACGAAATTTGGATTACCTTCCCCGACCCTTTTTTGAGAAAAGGCAAAAGCAATCGGCGATTAACAGCGCCTAAGTTTTTAGGCCACTACCGCAAAATACTCAAACAAGACGGATTGGTCCACCTAAAAACGGACGAGGGTGTATTGTCCGATTTTACGTTAGAAGTTTTAGCGGAAGATGAGCAGTCAAAAATCTTGTACCAAGATAACGATATTTATAGCAAGCCGCTCCCCATCGAAG
>JBCCQK010000046.1:0-27232 GCA_039024375.1 Bacteroidota bacterium | reverse complement strand
GCGCTGAACAATTTTGACTCGGTAATCATACGGAATAGCTTTACCCATTATTTAGACTTTTTTGAATTTGCAATAATGTCAATGAACTAAAGATACAACTTCTTGGCTATTTATTGACCCCAACTTGCTGTCGAAAGACATTTCCGTTACCCCGTGATTTTCTACCTCATTTTCAATCATCCTACTTTACTCGAATAGTTCTCGAATTCTAGCTTACTAATCATGAGTACTTTTAGATTTTGATTTTGTAATTTTAAGTTTTACATTTCTTAATAATTACAAAACTTCCCACACCATGAAAAACCTGTCTCGAAGAAAATTTCTCGCTGCCGTCAGCATGCTCGCCGCTGGAAATGCCGTTCCGATTCCCGCCGATTTGATGCCCGCTCCCAATAAAAAATTAACCGTCGCTTTGGTGGGGACGGGGATTCGAGGGTCGAGTTTTTGGGGTAAGCGGTTAGTGGAACAATACTCAGATATATTGGAATTTGTTGGACTGAGTGATATTAATCCCGGTCGATTGGCGGGCGTTAAAACGTACATGGGCGTTCAGTGTCCTACTTTCGTTGATTTTGATAAAATGATGCGGGAGACAAAACCAGATTTGCTTATTGTCACAACCAAAGATTCGACGCACGACGAATTTATTATCAAGGGATTAGAAATGGGGAGCGATGTATTGACGGAGAAACCCTTGACGACCGACGAGTTCAAATGTCAGCGAATCCTTGATGCCGAACGCAAATCTGATAAAAATCTAATCGTTGGCTTCAACTATCGTTGGAGTCCTTACATGACAAAAGTTAAAGAGTTATTGTACAACGGCGCCATTGGAAAAGTGACTTCCGTTGATTTCCATTGGTATTTGAATACGTATCACGGGGCGTCCTATTTCCGACGATGGCACGGCCTGAAAGATTCGGGCGGTACCTTATGGGTGCACAAAGCGACGCACCATTTTGACTTACTCAATTGGTGGTTAGATTCCGACCCCGCCGAAGTATTTGCCTACGGAGCACTCGAACATTACGGAATTAATGGCCCCTTTCGGGGAAAAAATTGCCGTACTTGCGACCATACAAAAGAATGTAGATTCTATTGGGACATCACCAAAAGTGAGTCTTCGATGCGCCTCTACGTAGACCACGAACAACACGACGGCTATATTCGAGACAGTTGCCTATTCCGTCCAGAAATTGATATTTACGATAAAATGTCCGCACAAATTAAGTACGCCAACGATGTCGTGGTTAACTATTCGCTGACGACGTATTCGCCCTACGAAGGTTGGAAAATTACTTTTAACGGTATGGATGGACGCATCGAAGCGTGGTTGGATATTCCCTATTTTGAGAAAGCCCAATTGAGCCAAGAAGCACTCCACGCCGCAGAAATGAACCAAGGGAAAAGTGAGGAAATGGCCTATAAGCCACTGATTTTACACAAAAATTGGAACGACTTCGAACCCATTCAAGTGGGCTACAAACGCCGAGGACACGGTGGGGGAGATAAACGGTTGCAAGACACCATCTTTAGAAATGCGGACGGTGCAGACCCTTTGCAACATACAGCGGGCGTTCGAGATGGTGCTATGTCTATTTTAATTGGGATTGCTGCTCGACGAAGTATTGAACAGGGAAAGCCGATTCGCATTGAAGATTTAACGGATTTGGAACCGCAAGCGAAACGTATTTGAATGGTTGAGAAGTCAGAAGTCAGACCGCCCTCAAGGGCTGTCAGAAGTCAGAAACTAGAGATTTTTTACTTCGAGAATGTAGGAAATCAAAGCTAACTTATCTGACTTCTGACAGTTTATGAAATAAACGGTCTGACTTCTGTCTTCTAATACCTACTACCGCCGTTTCACGTACGTATTAATATTATGCACATTTTCAATTTCATCGGCCAGTTGACGGGCTTGATTGTAATCGGTAAAGGTGCGAACTAAAACGACATTGCTAGCAATGCCACCTCCGCGAACAATTTTTGCATCGTCAAAACCTAGCTGCTGTACTCTGGACAAGCGGTTAGACGCATTATTTCTATTAGAAAAAGAACCCGCTATCACTTGATAGGTACCGCTCTGAAAACTGCCTCCACCGGAACTGCTACTTCCACCACCGCCGTTGATGACGGAACTAGGCGCAGCGTCAATCGTTTCGGGAGCGTTTGCGACATATTCAACGCCAATATCAGTTGTCAGTTCTTTGATTCGGACTTCCGTTCGACGGTTGTACTGATGGTCTAATTCGGAACAAGTTACGCCGTCAAAACATTGGTTGAGCAATTCACTTTCGCCATAACCTACGGGATACAATCGACTGGCACTGATACCTCTTCGAACTAAATATCCCACTACCTTATCCGCTCTTCGTTGGGACAATTGTCGATTATAACTATCCGTTCCTCGCGAATCGGTGTGCGAGGCAATTTCGATTTCCATCGTTGGATAAGCGTTCAATAAATCTGCTAAAGTGTTTAATTCGTCGCGGGCATCGGGCCGAATAGAAGCATCGTTAAAGTTGTAATAAATTCTTTCTAGCCGAATAGTCGTTCCGCCCGCAAAACCGCCACCGTCTAAATTCATCGTTAACTGTCGAGGCTGGTTAGGGTCGCAATCGACGGGTAAACTAATTTCTTCCGAAGTAGTTTTTCCATTTTTCGAGGCCGTTACGATGTAGCTTTTACCGCATTGTAAACAGAGATTAAAATTACCATTAGCGTCCGCCGTCAAATCTTGCATAGTCAATTCTCCTCTTTCTTGAATCGTGACTTTGGCTCCAGAAACAGGGTCGCTCGAAGCGTAAATAATCAAGCCGTTAATAGGGGCACAATTATCCGCTCGTTCTAGCAACACCATCAATTCTTCTTGTCCTTCGGCAGAGGCCACTAAGATTTGTTTAGGCTTATAACCAGGCTTTGTAATATTGACCAAGTAATTGCCGTTACCTATTTTCAATTCGTACGCACCTTCCACGTCCGTTAACCCCCTTACCGCTTTTTCTTCGGTAGATAAGGTCACTACTTTCCCATCATCCGAAGATAATAATTGAATGATATTCCCATCTTGGTCGGTAACGATTTCGGTGTTGGTCAATTGTTCCAAATCAACGTACTCGACGGTTGCTCGGTCGATTTCTGTTCCCATTACTCGGTCAGCGACGAACAAAACAACCGATTTGTTACCAAAACCATTTCCATCGAAGATGCTACCGCTGCTGGCAAGTGCCGTACCGCCGCCGGGTTGGTTAATGGTTCCATTAGAGGCAAGGAAAGCGGGATGCGTTGCGGGATAATCGAAAATATCTTCACCGAGCGGTTCGTCGATAAAAAAGCTGTAAATATCATCTTGCCCTTTTCCGCCCGCTCGGTCGGAAGAGAAATAACCATTTCTTTTATCACGGTCTAAGATAAAGCCAAAATCGTCTTTATCGGTATTGAATTTTGGCCCTAAATTAACAGGCGCTGCGTATTCACCATCCAATGTTTTTGCGAAGAAAATATCACCACCACCCGTGCTTCCGTGTCCGTTGGACGAGAAAAACAGGGTTCCGTCGGCGTGAATAAATGGAAAAACCTCATTAGCGCTCGTATTAACGCCTTTTCCTAAGTTAATAGGTTCACCCCAACCGTCACCGCTTTTTTCTACCTTCCACAAATCCATTCCACCGTATCCACCAGGGCGGTCTGAAGCAAAGTACAACACATCGTCATCCACGTTAATGGAAGGATGGACAAAATCGTATTCGGGGTCATTAAACGCTAATCGTTTTTGATTCGACCATTTGCCGTTCGCCATATCAGCGGAAATTATCATTTGCTTTACTACGCCGTTGCTCGCCTTTTCGACTTTTCCATCTAAGAAATCATTCCGACTAAAGAAGATTTTATCGTTGGTTCGATTAAAAGTCAGTGGCCCTTCGTGCCATTTAGTCGTTAATTCTTGGGCAAAAGGTACAGCCGCTTTTAGCACGCCTTCTTCGTCTCTTCGAGCAAGAAAGATGGAAACGGTCTTGCGGTCGATGTCTTCGTCCAGATACCGCTCATCTTGCTGGGCTGCTTTGTTATCGGAAATAAAAACAATGCCGTTTTCGTAGAAAGCGGGACTGAATTCCAATACTCCCGTATTCACCGTTTGTTCGTTTTTAACTTCTACCTTCACGTCGGGACTCAACGCATTTTGGGCCCAAAGGCCACTACTCATCAAGAGTAAAAAGTTAAAAAATAGACTACTTTTTTTCATGGATAGTTCAATTCAAGTGTTACTGATGTAGTGACTGGTGATTAGTTGATTAGTGACTAGTTGGAAACTCAATGAACAATGAGGAATATAGTCAATTATTTACAACTTTAGACGGGTAGCCAACTAGTTACCAATCACTAATTACTAATCACTACACTAGTTAAATGTTTTTCAAAACACGAGTGTTCAGTTTATTGGGAAAGCGATGGGATAAATGTGCATTTTTAATTACTGACCTTTCAAATTTCCACAGACTTTATCTCAATCAAAAGAAGAAACGAGGGTCCGTCATATTCGGATTTTTATTACCACCTAAATTATAGGACAACATAAATTCGACACTACCACTATTATAATCTCGAATATCCGAAAGGGGTAAATCGTAAGCTACACCGAGGCCAAACTGGGGAGAAATCTGGTATCGAGCCAAGAAATCAACCGAATCTCCGTTGACTTGACCGTGACGATACGACGCTCCAAAAGTAAAAACATTATTATAAATAGCACTCATATTAATGTCCAAGGAATACGGTGCGTTGTCTACGTATTTGAATAATAAATTGGGATATAGACTAAATTGTGAACCCGATAATGGAATAATCGCTCCCGCCATTCCGTAGAAATGCGGTAATTGTTCAGCGGGACGGTCATTCAATTCTTGCCCAATTCGCTGCGCAATAATATTTGGAACAGATAAACCCAAATAGGCCCCTTTGATATTCAAGTAAATACCCGCACCAACGTTTCCCGATACTTTGGAAAAATCTTGATTATCGTTAACCAATTGGGTAAAAACGGGGTCGTTGACGTTGCGGACTACCGAACCTGGTCCGTTAACATCTAATCCCAAATGCTTGAGTGTTCCCATAATACCAAAACGCAAGTTCAAGTCCTCTTGGTTAATCATGTCGTAGCTGTACGAAATGTTTCCAAAATATTCTTGAAAATCCCCCGTCACTTGCCGCGATACGGCTACACCAAACCCTACTCTTGGGTCGAAAAAGGGCGTATTAAAGGTCAATAACTGCGACTCGGGCGCTCCATCGAAACCAATCCATTGTCGTCGGTACAAACCCAAAAAATCGGGTGTCCCTTTTGACCCAACATAACCTGGATTCAGCAACTGTTTGGTGTACATGAAGTGCGTGTAGTGCGCCTCTTGTTGGGCGTTCAACGCCGTTAGAGAAACAACTAATACTAAGAAAAGGTAGAAAAATCTTTTCATAATTTTGGTATGTGTTGGTCAGAAGTCAGACCGTCCCGATAAATCGGAACTGTCAGATGTCAGACCGCTTTGCTGTCAGATTATAGCCTCTGACTTCTGACAGTAAAGCGGTCTGACTTCTGACTTCTCTTCAAAAAATTTATCTAAAAATGGTCACATAACCCTTAATCGGGTCTTGGTCGTCATTATCTTCTTTAAAAATGTAATAATAGGTCCCATCGGGCAAATCTTCTCCATTGTATGTTCCTTGCCAGTTGTTTAGATAGGGTGACTCCCGAAATACTTCGGACCCCCATTCGTTGAAAACAATCAATTCACTTCCCGCTTTGGGTGGGTCGGGAACGCAAGAGATAATTAGAGCGTCGTTGAAACCGTCCCCGTTGGGTGACAAGAAAGTTGGAATAATACACGTATCTCTCGGAAATTCGGTGCGAATCGTAATCGTCGCCATCGCACACAAATCGGGACAGTCCGTGTAGCATATTTCATAAAGAATTTGGTCCATGCCTACGTAGTCCACGTTGGGTCGATAGTCAAACGTTCCGTCGTCGTTATTCGTCAACGTTCCATTGGTAGCGGGCGACACAATTTCTATGGTAAATGGTACGCCTGGAATCAGTTCGTCATTATCAATCACGCTAAAGGAAACCGTTTGGTTTCTTTCCGCATCTACCACATCGTCCGCCGCCGTAAGGTCGGATAAAACGTTGATGGGACCAACGGTCTGCGGCGCCGACGTACAACCGTCTTTGGTAATGCGTAACTGGTACGCTCCGGCATCATCTGCCATTACGTTATCAATAGTTACGATTCTAGTCGAATCCATAAAGCCGTTCGGGCCATTCCAACTATAGGTTACTCCTTCAGTAGTGTCCGTTGCCGTCAACGTAAGTGCATCTCCCTCGCAGACGTTGGTGCTAGCAGAGGAAAGCGTTACTTCGGGCGCTACGCCTTGCATTGTTACCTCTACGTTAATACTGCTAGTAGAAGTACAGCCGTTGGTAGCGGTTACTACCAAAGTATAAGTACCCGACGCCGTGTCCGAAGCGGGAACACTTGGATTTTGTTCGTCGGACATAAAGCCGTTGGGTCCCGACCAAGCATAACTAGCGGCATTCGTTTCCCCCTCAACTGTTAGGTCAATCGTCTGAGCACTACTGGCACAAATTAGAGGGCTATTACTGCCTAAAGTGAGTACTCCCGCTCCGTCAATAACGAAAACGGTCAACTGTGCCGTATCGGACGTACAATTACCATCCAAATTTGCGGTAAATTGGTAAGTATAAGTGCCCGCTGCCGTTGGGGTTATTACTAAAATATTGGTATCCAAATCGGCGGGTAGCCCCGCATTGTCGTCGGCTATCCAAGTGTAGGTAACCAATCCTGGGTAACCCGTTCCCGTTAAGGTAAATGGATTATTCGCACAAACGGTGTCCGAACCAATATTAGAAGTTAAAGTGGGCATCACCATTCCGCCTAATCCTATGACGACCGTATCAGTAGCCGAACAACCATTGCTAGATGTTCCCTTTACAATGTATTGCCCAACGGCACCCGTAGTCGCATCGGGAATAATTGGATTTTGCACGTCGGTACTGAAGTCGTTAGGCCCTATCCACTGATACGTTTGAATAGGTACTCCATTTGCGGTGTTCGCAAATAATCGAATGGTATCCGTTTCTCCAGTACAGCTTAAATCAGTACCCGAGGCCATCACTTCGGGGCCAGACAAAATGCCTACTTCAATGGAATCTTTGATGGTACAGCCATTTTCCGAAATCACTTTGACCACATAATTTCCCGATAATTGGGTCATGGCATTGGGAATAACGGGGTTCTGTACATTAGCAATAAAGTTACCAGGGCCCGTCCATTGGTAAGAACCGCCAATTAGCGTATCGACCGATAGACGCAAATCGTCGCCCGCACAGGTTGGATTATCCAACGTTCTGGCTTGTAGGCTATTCGTTTCGTTAATCGTGATTTGGAAAGTACAGTTTCTATCGTTCCCTAAAGTATCGGATAGAACGAACTCCATTTGGGTAGTCCCAAAGGTGAATTGGCTACTACTTATGGGGCCTTGTACCTGTGTTTGATTAATCGGGCTACAATTATCGAAAGTGGTAATGTCGTTATACGTGATGACGTAGCGGCCGCACGAATCGGAGGTAATGCTATTGATGAAGTTACCGTCATCCTGTAAAATGGTACCGTCCGCTTGAATGACAATATCCGTTGGACAAACGACCACTATATCTTGATTGTCAATGACCGTTACGGTGAAACTATCTCGTAGCACTTGCCCCGCATTATCAGTCGCTGTATAAACCACTGTATTTACACCAACGGGAAAAAAGTCGCCAGGCTCATTGGTAGCAGTAACGACAACGATACCGTCATTCGCATTACAACCGCCCGTTGCCGTCGGCGGTAGCCAGCCAATATTAGCACCACACTGTCCTTGCGCAGCATTGACCATAATATCTCCTGGAAAGCCTTCGAAGACAATTGGTGTTACACCGTCCACGGTGACCACAAAAGAACAAGTAGATACGTTACCGTAAATATCTTCCGCCGCATAGGTAACGGTCGTAGAGACTTGATTGAAAACTGTCCCAGGTTCAATATTGGTCGTAAAGGATTTTAAATCACAATTTTCGGCGACGGTCGGTGGCGTCCAATTTCCTACCGCTTGGCAGTTCTCGTCCGCCGTTAACATTATGTCGGTTGGACATCCGATAAGGATAGGTGCAATCGTATCCAGTACAATTAATCTCGTTGTATCCGAAAAAGAATTACCTGCCGCATCGGTTGCAGTATAAATCACCAATCTTTCGCCGACGCCGAAGGTATCGGTTGGCATACTCGTACTAGTCAATCCTATATTATTACTACAATCATCGTTCGGAATAGGCACCATCCAGCCACCTACTACGTGGCAAGAATCCGCATTGACGTGTAGCGTAATCACGTCGGGTAATGGATTGGTCAACGTCGGTGGTGTATTGTCAATGACGGTAACTGATTGCCCGTTACCAATAACGGGAACAACCGTCGAACCATTTGTAGTTAGTACATTTCCTTCTCTAGCAACGGGCGCATCGGTAATACTAACGTTCGTGGTTGCACCGGGAGCACCCGTTATAGAATAGAAAATGCTAAAAAGCACTGCGCCGTCGGGCAACGTTTCTCCTTCGATAGAACTATCGTTGAACCACGCAAAACCCAATTCGCCATTCGCTGTTCCCTGTGCTGAGAAGTTTCCTGCACTAAATTCGGGCAAGGCCAAATTACCAATAGAGTCGTAGCTTAAAATGGTTTCGTCCCAATTCACAGAGAATTGCAATCCTAAAACGTTCGTAAAACTATCGACGGTAATATCTATCTTATAAGTCTCATCTCCACAATTAGCTGGTTCGGGGACGACGTTCACTTGAATGGCATTGGGTGCCGTTAAAATCACCGTAGTCGTACAAGAGTCCGTATTCCCTCCTCCATCTGTAGCGATGTAAGTAAGGGTAGTCGTTCCAATATTAAAGGTTTGTCCTGTAGCGAAGCCGATGCCACTGCCCGTCGTTGCCCCAGATAGCGTGTAGGTCAAATCGGCTACCCCACAATTATCAAAAACGAAGGCATCCAAATCGTTTACCACGGCGGAAGTCTGCCCCATCGGTAGTGCAATCGTTTGGTTATCGGGACAAGAAACGGTTGGCGCTTCGGTATCCGTTACATTCACTACCCCACTGGTCAAAATCAAAGAATCTCTTGGAATCACGGCAAACATGCCGCCTTTTCCACTATTAATTTCAATTGGAGTGGGCGTATCGCCGAAAGTAATCGGACTGGTACCGCCACCTGCTGGCGTAAAGAAAATAGTGAATAATACATCACCGTTATTTAAACTCGCCCTTCGGGCATCGAACCAAGAGTAGCCTAGCTTTCCCGTCGCTACGTCAATTAAGTCAAACCCAGCATCGTCGTATTGAATATTACCAATTCGCTCATAAGTCAATACATCCGAATTCCAATTAACGGAAAACTGCGTTCCCGCCACACTATCAAAAACGGCGGTAGTAATATCCACCGCAATTTCGTCGGCGTCACAAGCAGCACTCTGACTGGCTGCACTTAACGTAAAGCGAGTAGGTTCTTGGCCATTGACGGTCACTGTAAAGGAACAAGTGTCCGTATTATTACTAGCATCCGTCGCTGTGTACGTAACGGTCGTTTCGCCAATATTGAAAGCGGTCCCACTAGCATCGCCCGTACCATTCCCTATCGTAGCGCCCGTCAACGTGTAAGTAAGTGTGGGCGTACCGCCGCAATTGTCCATCGCCGTTGCGCCGATGTCATCAACCGAAACGTTCAACTGGCCAGGCAAGGCTAGCACAGTTTGGTTACTGGGACAGGTTACTTCTGGGTCGGTGGTGTCTTGTATGGAAATAGTTCCATTACTTCCCCTTGCGGGAAAAGTCGTACCATTTTGTTGCGCCGAAACGTCGCTAACGTTAATCGACGTATTAGTTAAGATTCCATTATTGGTAAATTGGAAGGTAAAAATCGGAGCACCGTCCGATTTGGAAGGATTGGCTGTGTTGTTCCAATTGAGCACAATTTGCCCGTTGGCTGCACCCGTTGTATCAAAATTACTTACGCCTAAACTATCTAAGTCGAAATTAGTAATTCCCGTGAAAGTTAACTCGGCGCTATTCCACGAAAACGTGGACTGTAAGTTGCTAATTTGTTCAAAACGACTCACGCTGACGGGTACATTGACCGTCGCCGCATCGCATTCTACGGAGATACTTCCTACTATCACCGTTAACGAATCACCTGCACTAACAGTCCCTTCGGTAACGGTTACTTCAAACGAGCAAGTGTCGGCATTTCCTGCGAAATCCTCTACGACATACGTCACGGTCGTTAAACCAATATTAAAGGACTGGTCACTAGCATCTCCTGTCCCTGCAATGGTCGTCGCACCACTGGTATTAAACGAAAGCGACGCAATGCCACAGTTGTCCATCGTTGTAGGAGTCAGGTTAGGTACTGCTACCGAAGTGCTTCCAGCAGTGGTCATAGCGGACTGATTACTGGGACAAGTAATGTTTGGGGTTTCTGTATCAACCAAAGTAAGCGTAGCACTTGTAGAGGACAAATTATTGGTATCTCGAACCGCTCCATCATTTATCGTTCCGACAATATCCACAATATCGTCCGTGAAGCTGACGGAGGCCGTAGTAAAATTATTTCCCGTTACTTCAAAAGTGACTAATAAAATACTATCACCACTAGTGAAATTGAGTGGCCCTCTACCAAACCAAGTGAAGCCAAAAATTCCTTGGTCCGTATCGTTGACGTTGGTGCCAGGCGTTCCGTTATTTTTTAGTACATCCGTTGCATCACTTCCAACGAAACTCAATTGGGTAGTGTCCCATTTTAAAGAGAAAGAAATACCTTGTAAATTTTGAAAGGCATCAACGGTAATGGGTAGGATAAGTGTTTCTCCACAATTCACCTCTTGGCTGGGTAGGCGGAGACTCGTTTGCGCCGTTAGCTGAAAAAAGCTAAGGAGTAGAAAGGCACTTAAGAGGTATATTTTCTTTTGCATATTAATTAGGTATTTCACCTGCAGGAAAGAGAAATCTAAAATCTAAAATTACAAACCCGCCAGACTACTGTGCGGGCTGGTTCAAAATCTAAAAATAGTAACGGTCAAAAAATTAGAATTCAAGAATGTACTTTTATTTTTATCATTTCTATAATAGTCCTTGACGAAAATAGTAATACATTTTCGCCTTAATTTACATCTGTACTTGCATAACAATTGAAGGAATCTTCAATTGGAATAGTTGCTTTATATGAATAAAAATCTGGTGCAAAAAATTGAGAGAAAGTAGTAGTTTCGGCGAAACACAAGCGCACTAATCGGCGACACTTTTCTGTGACGTTTCGAACCATGACGGTAAGTGGTAGGCAATGTAGGGGTGAATGTGGGAACATTCTAGTCAGCAATTGAACTGGGTACTTCATTTTTTAATAATCGATTTTTGGCTGTGTTTGTTATTTGTTAATCGTTATTTGTTATTCGTCGTTTGGTACAAAGCCCAACGAATAACAAATAACGAATAATCAATAACTTATTCAAGTACTATCATCTTCTTCCGTGCGGTAAATTCTTCGGTTTCTAGTTCGTAATACAAGACGCCGCTTCCGAATAAGTCACTTCGGTTGATAACCAATTTGTGTACGCCTTTTCCGTAATTTCCACGTACTTGGTGAACCATGCGTCCACTAAAATCGAAGAATCGAACAGTTGCGGGAGTCGCTTTGGGCAAACTGAATCCAATGGTTGTTTCGCTATTAAACGGATTCGGCTGGTTTTGGAACAGTTCGTAGCCCGTCACTAAGCCATTCTTATCAAAAGATAATTGGATATTCTTCGCCATTTCACCCGTTGCGTACGCCTCGGCGGACAACTTATCCGAACTCGCTTGTAATATATCACTTAAATGTTTACCGCCTTGATTCACTCGGAAGTAAATAGTAAACAAAGTGGTGTTTTGCTCAATATTTAGCGCATCGGAACTGTACCAAAGCGTGGAAATCAATCCTCGATTCGCTTCTGTCAATCCGAAGTTTTGCTCGCTGATATTCAACGCACCTGCTTCTACTTTTTCAAAGGTTAAGTAGTCCGGGTCAGCGTTCAGCGTCATTTGATACGCATACAAGGCTTCGAAATCTTTCGCTAAGAACGGTACTTCAACTAGGTCACCCGCTTCTAAGGATTGGTCTTGCACACCGAACCGAAAGACCTCTCTGGACTTAGCGGGAGTTACCTCTTGCAACGCTGGTGAAGTAGCCGATAAACTTACATCTCCCATCTTGTAACCAATGAAATTTGCGTTCTCGCTCACCATTGAGATACTATCTGGGTACGGTGCATTTGCCCAAGGGTCTGCTAAAGTCAAGGCGATATTCGCTGGAATAAATTTCCAAGAGGGAACCGAACTGAACGTTGCTTGTTGTCCTAAGACCACCGCTTGAATTTCCACTAAGTCCGAAATCGTAATCGACTGCGAGTTATTCACGTCCGCCGCCAACATCTTGTAAGGCGAATCTAATAAGGCGTTCCGCAAAATGTGGTTTTGAATAATTGCTAAGTCCGTTACATTTAAGCCTCGGTTGTGGTTGCGATTTTCGGTCGGTCGAACGGTGTAATTTTGGTTCGGCATGGTGGTGAAGGTGTAGTCACCCGCTGCGTCGGTCATGTCCGTAGCCGTTGCTGCGCCCGTTAAGTTGACGGTGATGCCTTCTAATGGCGTGTTGTTGGATAAGGAGATTTTTCCGCCGAAAGGTGGATTAGCCGTTGGTGCTTGAATCGTTATTTTCAGAGAATCTGCCGTAGAAGCTATTGCTGTAGCAGAAGCGTTGACAATAACCGTAGTTTCGACATTTGCCCCGCTGAGCGGTTTGATTTCTAAAATAGACATTTGTCCCGCCGTCCCTGTCAAGGCGACGTTAACGAAGAACAAAGTTGAACCATCTGCCAGAGTCGTTCCAAGAGAAGGCAAACTTTGTAGGTCAATTTCACCCACGTTTTGGTAGGCAAAAGCAGTACTAGACAACCCAGAGAAATTAAATCCTCCCGCTTCGTTACCGTTGACGAAGCTCGCTACGCTAGTGTTACTTAAGGTCAATTTCATTTCAAATCCCGCTACACTATCGAAGTTACTTACAATGACGGGTACTTGAATCGTATCGCCCGCAGCACCCGTTACATTACCAAAGGAATAACTTACGGGAGCAGCCGCTTTCACTTCCACCGAGTCGGTCAAAATACAGCCCGTCCCCATATCATTTACACTCACTTGATAAACATCCGGAGAAAGATTTCTAATGGTATCAGTAGTTGCCCCGCCTGGCGTCCAAGCGTACGTATAGTTTCCAGAACCTCCCGTTACTTCTACCCAAGCAACGCCGTCGTTAGCCGCAATGGAAGATTCCGCTTGTGCTTTCGCTTCAACGGATAGAATACTCACGTTTCCTTGACTGTTAATATCCAAACTAACGGTACAGCTTCCAATATTGCCAGAGGTATCTCGAACGGATAAGGTAATCATTTGAGACCCCAAATCAGTACAATCGAAAGTATCTTGCGATAAGAAAGCCAAACTATCGGGAAGGTTGCCTCCACAATTATCCGTTGCTCTAATTAGTACATCTGATACTCTCAAAACACCCGTTCCACCTGTTCCTAAGGAAATACGCACATCTTCGTCACAAACCACCGTTGGAATAGAGGTATCGTTAACGTCAATCACTAAATTCTTGGTCGTTAAGTTACCGCAGCTATCTGCCGCTGTAACCGCTACGGTGTGATTACCAACTTCGAAATATCGAGACAAAATGGCCGTCGTATCTTGTCCACTGTGACCAATTTTTAAACCAAACTGGCTATTGCAATCCGTTACAAAAGGTTTGAAGTCAATCGTGACGAATACGCCACAAGAGTCTGGAATCGCCGTTCCCGTCTCGTACGTAAACGTATCTCGATTATTGGGGAAGGTAATTGCAGGTGCTACGTTATCAAATATCTTGACCAATTGAGTATCAACGATTGGATTACAGCCGTCCGTCGCATTCCATATTCTCTGATAATAGATGGTATCACTAGCACATCGAACCGAGTCTTTAGCACCGACTTTGAAAGTAGGAAAACAATTATCCGTCACCGTCAACGAATCCATTGTATTAGCATCCGCTACACAGTTAACGACCGTATCGGAGAAAGTCATCATAAAAGTGGGCGCCACCGTATCAACCAAGTTGATTAATTGGACGCGATTAGTTGGATTACCAAAGGTATCTCTAGCCGTCCAAATTCGTTGAATGGTTCGACAGCCCGAATTTGTAGTATTAGAAGAAGTATCTCTAAAAGAAATTCTGTTTTCACCACAGACATCACTCGCCGTCGCAAAACCTAAATTTTCGGGCGAAATGTCCGATTCACAAAGCACCGTCGTGTCGTTCGGAATCGTAAAAGCACCCGTTCCCGTGAAGTCTCGAATGGTAATTTCAGATGGACAACTCGCAATATTACCCGCCGCATCCGTGACCGTCATAATTACAGTACTCGTCGTCCCAATATCTGTACAGCGGAACGTATCTCGGTTTAATGAAAAACTCAACATATTGGCGGGTGTACAGTTGTCCGAAGAATTCATATTAATATCCTGCGGACGGGCTACTACGTACCCCAACGGATTGATGGTCAATGAAATTGCATTAATACAGACAGGTCTCGGAACGGTGAAGTCGTTTACTACGATGACTAGGGCTTGAGTGTCCCTATTACCAGCAAAATCTGCAGCAATAATATGAACTACAGTGTCCATTGGTACCGTTATCGTTGTCGTCAAAGACGTATCATTCTGAATGACCATATTCTCATCCGCAATCGCCACGTATTTTAGCGTGTCATAGCAAGCGTCCCTAACGGTCGAGGTTAAATCTATAGTGACCGTAGCAGTACAAGTTTGCGCATCCGCCGCCGAACTTACCCGAAGCGTATCTGGAAAATCTATTTTAGGTGCAGTAGTATCCTGTACAGTGATAATCTGTTGAGCTGAGTCAATATTATTGAGTGTATCCCTTGCATACCATTTGTAAGTTAAACGATAGTTAAAGAAGGCGTTCATCGTATCTGGCCGCATTGTTTGCAAGGCTGGATTTGCATTCGTGGTATCAAATACTGCCCTTGTATTAATCGTATCCATCCACATACTATCTACCCCCGAACAATTGTCAATTGCCATCAACGTAGCCTGTCCAGGAATTGGTGCGTCACAATCTATAATCGTATCTTTTGGTACATTTTGAAAGATGGGCCCTAGAGTATCTCTGACCACCACCCAAGTGTCACAACTATCCATATTCCCCGCTTCGTCCGCTACGAATAATTTGACTTTAAATGCTCCTTTATTAACGGAATCACAACGGATGCTGTCTGGTTGGATAGAAAAAGTTAAGTCCGCGGGTTTGGTGCAGTTATCCGTACTGGCGGAATCTAACTGCATCGCTGTAATTCTTCCCAAAGAATCCAAATAAACCGTTTCAGGGTCATTTTGCGGTCTATTTCTACAAATAGCCATCGGTGGCGTATTATCAATTACCTTAAATATTGCCGTTACCGAAGTTCCCGTTCCTGAGAGTACTGGATTAATTACGGGATTGGTCGAACCATTACGTAAAGCCATATTACGAGGAGTTCCTCCGTCAAAATAAGTAAAGAACTTAACTTGAGATAAATCCTCTATGGTGTCTAGTTTTGTATCAATTCCATAACGCTGAGTCATATCACCTGTGAAAGTCGCCGTATCACAACTAACATATAATATAGGCGTATTATCATCGGGAATAAAGGTGGTATCTCGCTTGCTAGCATCATTCGTTGTATCTTGATTATCAAAAAACAACAAGTCACTAGGATTCAGCGCATCGTGAATTTGCTGACCTGTAACGATACCTTTGTTTGTATTAGCAGGAATAATAACCTCGATGGTATCGGAAGGATTGGAAAAAGTTTGACCGAAGGAAGTGATTTGTAAACCTAAAAGGAAGAATAGGCACAGCGCAATTTGACCGTTCAAGCACTTCTTGAACAGGGTCTGCAATGAATGGTCATTCATTTTACCATTAATTTTGAAATTATGTAATGGGTGCGGCATAATACGGTTTTTGGTATTCACGATACTGGGAAAGCGTGAAAAATCTTTAAAGTGTTAAATGAAAATTTGTTCTACGGCAATAGGGAACGGTTGCCACGAAATGCGGGTAGGGATTAAATCGGTCGGTAACTGGGTAAAATATATTACACATACTAATGTAAAAGTCCTTAATTATCAGTTTCTTAGTAACAATTGGTGCAAATGTAAATGATTTAAGCAAATATTACGCCAAATCACAATACCTCTACGACCAATGGGTACCAATTGATGCAAATAAACTTTAATATTTGTGGTAAATAGTTGGAATACTCCGCATTTCGGGGGGAAATGGAGTCAATTCTTGACCAGTATATGTTTTATTGTTGCGATTGTCAGCTAAAGTTTGCTGTCTTACTCGTGAAGCGTAAAAGCGGTTGGTTGAGGAAAACCGAAGTTGTTGATTCCCGCAATGGGAATACAAGGTAATGTGTGTGTCGTTCATGGATATTGTAGTTCTGGGAAAAAAATTGGGCCTTTTTAATGCCACCTAATTTGGGATGAATCAAGTAGTTAGACCTATTTCTCGGAGTAAAATTAGACCTTCGTAGGCATAAAAGCAATTTTTTTTATGAAAAAACCTTGTTTTTGCTAAAAAGTAGCTTTTTTGTCTAGTATTGGCAGTTCTGAGTAGGGGCTGTATAGTGCTTTGATTTCGACGCTGACTTACGTACGCTGTTTGAAGTATATGACTGATTATGTTGAATTTCCTTGCAGAAATTTATGTTTCTGACAAATTGTAGAACACGAAAGTTGAATAGAACATCCATAACCGTACGGTAGTAAGCAGCTTACTTATTATGACTCCTACTTCGGCGGCGGACTCGTCGCCGTCCACCCACCATCAACAATAATCGTTTGACTCGTAATATGTTGCGCTTGGTCGGATAGCAAAAATAGTGCGGTATGGGCAATATCTTTTGTGGTAGCACAGCGACCGTTGGGGGTCGTGCGTTCCCATTGGGCTTGATAGTTTCCGTCTGCCGAATCCGTTGTTCGTTCCGTTAGTGTCGCTCCCGGCGAAATTGCGTTGACCGTGATATTCGCTTTAGCGAGTTCGACGCCCAAAGTCTTGGCGAGGAAAATAATGGCCGCCTTAGACATCCCGTAGGCCGTCAAATCGGGATGATAGGTATGGCCAGTCACGGAAGACATCAGCAAAATTCGACCACCTTCGCCTTGGGCTATCATCTGTTTGGCCGCTTGTTGGGCTAGAAAAAAAGTACCTTGCAAGTTGAGTTGGGTGAGTTGTTGGAATTGCTCTTCGGAATAGTCTAGAAAAGGGCCAAAGGTGGTGATGCCCGCATTGGCAATGGCAAAGTCTAGTCGACCGAAGGTACGAACTGCCTTATTTATCATTGCTTCGATGGCTGTAATATTGCCCGCATCTCCAACGAAGCCAATGGCTTTCCCTCCTTGTTTTTCAATTTGTGCTACAGCTTGCTCGGTTGCGTCCTTATCGACATCGTTCAGTAGAATATTGGCACCTGCTTGTACTAGTTGGGTTGCTATTTCAAACCCGATGCCGATGGCTGCGCCTGTTATAACAGCTACTTTGTTCTGAAATATTTTTGTAGTTGAGGACACTTCGGCAGGTTTTCTTTTTAAAGTTAGTAGAAAGCGGTGCTTTGATAGCATCTCTTTCTTTTATTATTTTAACTGAGTAATAGAAACACTTCCTTCAAATGGGCTACCCGTCTAAGATTGTAAATAATTAAAAATTAATTAGTAGCAATTACTTGATTTTCAGATTATTCTGTCAGACCGTCAACCGATAGCCTTCAAGCAGTATTGCTTCGTAGGATTCCGATAATGCCCATCAACACATACAGCATAACTATCAAAGAAAAAGCCACCTCTTTAAAAAGTAGTAAGAAAGCTATTGACAATAGTAAAAAAATAAACCGCAATTCGTTCCCTTTCCAAGCAAAATTTTTAAACTTAAAACTAAACATCGGTAACTCGGCAATGAGCAGATAGGAAAGAATAGGAATAGTAGCGTACAATAACCAAGGGTTGATAACGAGAGAGCGAAGTCCGTACGAATTGTAGTGATACATTAGCATGAGGCCAATAGTAAATATCGTACAAGCGGGCGTATTCAAACCAATAAAATCTTCCGATTGGCGAGTGTCAATGTTAAACTTGGCCAGTCGAACCGCCGCAAAGACGGTTATCAAAAAAGCGGGCATTCCCGCCAACATCAAATACTGAGGAAACCCTTCAAAATTCTTCGTCATGCCTCGAACGAGTAGCATATAAACAATCGCTCCGGGAACAACTCCGAACGAAACCATATCGGCTAAAGAATCCAACTGTTTCCCCAATTCTGACTTTACTTTTAGCGAGCGAGCGACAAATCCATCCAAATAATCCGCTAAGGCACCCACGAACAAAAATAAGAAAGCACTGAAAAAGCGTCCGTAAAAGATGCTCACGAGCGCACAACACCCACAGAATAGGTTAATCGCCGTTATGATATTTGGAATATTTTTTTTCATCTCACTAGTAGCAAAAGTATCATTTTTATTAGTAAAAAATTCGTCAACTAGCGACACTCTTCCAACTATCCCTCTATTCATTTCATAGGTAAGTCAAAAAGGTTGAACTTCTCTTTCGAAGATAGATAGCTGTTACTTTTTAGAAATACGCAATTTTGGCTATTCGGCGTCGTTTTTTCCTTTTTTTAGTACGCATAAACGACGAATCTCGTTATTTGTTAACCATGTTCTCCCGAAAGTGTTGTTTTTTTGTAGCACCTATCTTATCTCCAGAAGCGAGAGCAGAGAATAGAGAGTGGAGACTTGAAATGTTAACTCATGGGAATAAAATCAAAATTTCATCCTATTTCCTTCTGTTTATGTCTCTAATATCTCAATGAAGTGGTCTCTATTTCCTATTCTGAACGGCTAAGTATATCCCATCGAAAAAGCCTCGCTTGTAAATTAGTTCATCAAAATCTACCCTAATGAGCAACTGTTACCCGTTTCGTAAAAGTTCTTTGCTAATCATTGTTTTGTGTTGTTGGAACAGTCTGTTTTTGCAAGGACAGCCCGCCAACGATGCCTGTCAAAATGCCATCGTGTTGACCGACTTACAAGATTTTTGTTCGGAAGATGAAGCATTTACCAACGTGAACGCTACGGCCAATGACGAGACGCCCCAGTCCCTGTGTACGGGCGACAAAAGTCGGGATGTATGGTTTGCTTTCACGCCTTTAGCGCCCAATATTTCTATCACGGTGACGGGCGCAACGGGTGGTAATTTCCCAGGGGGAACACTCAGAAGACCCGCAGTAGAATTGATGCTAGCCGTAGATGGAGACTGTCGAACGAACAATTTGGACTTTATCGAATGTGCGACCGACGATAGTCGAAGCGGCATTGTTACCGTGAATAGAGGCGGATTGGTTCCTGGCACCGAATACCTAATTAGAGTGCAAGGAACAACTAATCGAGCGGGTACTTTCAAATTGTGTATCAATAATTATACGCCCCCTTTTCCACCGCAATCGGATTGTGACCAGTCGCATCTGCTTTGTGATAAATCTTCTTTTCCCGTGGAACGAGTTGAAGGTGCTGGCGAAGACCCCGACGAAGCCGAAGGAACTTGTTTGGATTGTCAACCCGGTTTCAACACCGAATCTAGTTCTACTTGGTACAAATGGATTGCTGCCACGAGTGGCTCACTCACTTTTACGTTGACGCCCGACAATCCCGAAGATGATTTGGACTTTGCACTGTACGAACTGCCGGGCGGGTTGAATGATTGTGATAATAAACAATTGCTGCGTTGCGTAGCTTCTGGGCAAAATGTCGGCCAACCACTTTCTCAATGGGTAGCTTGTACGGGCGCAACGGGACTGCTTGAAAATGACGGGGACGTAGAAGAAGCCTGTGGTTGTCAAAATGGGGATAATAACTTCGTGGAAGCGATTCAAATGGAGGAAGGCAAAGTCTATGCGCTGCTCATTAATAATTTTTCTGAAACAGATAACGGTTTTACGATTTCTTTTGGTGGTACGGGAGAGTTCTTGGGCCCTACTCCGAACGCCGAATTTGTGGCCAACGATGGCGATTTTTGTGCGGGGACAGAAGTCACTTTTTCGGGCGCTAGCTCTTCTTTCCAATTGGGCGACATCGTGGACTACCAGTGGAGTTTTGGCGACGGAGCTACGCCCACAACTGCTTCGGGTGTCGGGCCACACGCTATTGCCTACGAAACGCCAGGAGAGAAAAATGTCCTTTTGACGGTAGAAACGGATTTGGGCTGTATTGCTTCGGATGTAGAAGAAGCGATTGTCGTGATTGAACCTTGCTGTGACGATAAAAATAGCATCAATGCTACTGGAGAAACCACCGATGTCGTTTGTTTAGGTTCGAGAGGTGCCGTTGACGTAAGTGCGACGAGTGCGTCGCCCATTTTGGCTTACGAGTGGAGTAATGACGCCAACACCGAAGATATTGAAGACCTTGCCCCCGATGACTATCAACTGACGATTACCAATCTAGCTACTTGCGAGGAGGTGGTTACTTTCACAGTCGATTCCGTAGCGCCCTTCGAAATTACGACGGATATTACCATGCCTACTTGCAACGGTGGAACCGACGGCACCATCAATTTGACCGTCACTGGGGAAGCAGTACCGATTTTGGTTGATTTTGGGAACGGTTTTACGGAAGCCCAGACGCTGGCGGATTTGTCTGTCGGCGATTACCAAGCTACGGTTCAAGATGCCAACGGCTGCGAAGAAACGCTCGATATTACCGTTACCGAACTAGAACTAGTTTTGGATAGTTCCGCTTTGGCCATTACGGCCCCCACTTGCAACGGATTTAGCAACGGTCGGATTGCCCTCACGATGGCCAACGGCGAACCCAATTATCAGTACGATTGGGGGGATGGTAACAATTTTGTTCCTACCAGTAGTCTCAATAATGTTCCTGCGGGTGACTACACGGTAGCCGTTATAGATAGAAACGAATGTAAAGGCCAATTTGATTTTCGGGTCAACGAACCCGACGCATTGACTTTGTTGCTGGACACGGTTGATGTGAGTTGCCAAGGTGCCAACGACGGACAAGTAACGGCAATCGCAGAAGGTGGAACGGCAGATTATTTGTACGAGTGGGACAATACGCAGACGACCGAACAAATCAATAATTTAGCACCGGGCACTTACACGTTGGTTGTCAGAGACGCCAACGAGTGCGAAACGACGGGAACGGCGCTCATCATTGAACCCGAGGGCATCAACCTAGCCGTTCGGGATATTCAAGACGTGACTTGTGCGGGTGACAATACAGGCATCATTTCGCTCGAAGGAATTGGTGGAAATGGTAATTACGAGTTCAGCGCAGACGGTGTGAATTTCCAAAATAGCAGCGATTTGGGGGGGCTCGCCGCGGGCGATTATGAAGTATTTATTCGAGACCCTCAGGGTTGCGTTCAAAGCACAATGGCCACTATTCGTCAACCCGAAGCCTTGACGGTGGATGCGGGAGAAGACCAGATGATTGATTTGGGGTACTCCGTTGATTTTCAGACCATCACGACGCCGTTTACTCGTCCCGTTACCTTTAATTGGAACAACGCCGAATACTTAGATTGTACTGATTGTTCCGACCCAACGGCCACTCCGCCCACAACAATCCCCTTTGTCGTTACCGTCACCGATGAGACTAACTGTACTGCTTCCGATACGATTTTAGTTTCCGTCAACACGAACCGGCCTATTTTTATTCCCAACGTTTTCTCGCCTAATTTTGATGGTCGAAACGACAATTTCACCATTTACAGTGGCCCCGCTGGGATTCGCATCAGCGAGTTAAGTATTTATGACCGTTGGGGCGAACAAATTTATCGGGCAACCGATTTACCTATTAGCGATGGTCGGGTAGGATGGAATGGTGAATTTGATGGTCGAGCGATGCCACCGAGCGTTTACGCCTACGTAGCTAAAGTATTGTTTTTTGACCAAGTAGAGGAAATTTATGAGGGGAGTATCACGCTGGTACGCTAATCGACTTCTCAAAAAATCGGCTTCACTACATTTCTGTTATTTTTGCCCACATTCTCAACAACCTAGAACACGATTCGTAAGCTAATTTACGTTTTATCAGTGAACAATGAGCAATGTACAATGTGCAATGTGCAATTATCAATAAGTAATGTGCGATAATTAGAAAGGTAGAACTAGTAGGTCTAGAAGAAGCACAATTAGTTTCCTGCATTTCTTTCTAGCTGTTCATTGTACATTGTTAATTGACAAATTGTACATTGAGCTTTTGTATTTAAAAACGGATTTACTCAACATCAAAAATCCCCAACCCACGTTGGCAATGAATTATATCTTTTTGAAAAAATTAGTACCGCTAACTTTCTTTTCCCTTTTCTTCATCCCGCTGTTCGCACAAGACGCCATGCCCGATTTGGACGTGGCCACGATTCTTTGTGATAAGAGAACCGTGACTATTAACTCGCTAGACGGAGCGGGGGTGAACGACAACGAAGCGGACGACGGCTGTTTGAAAGACCTAACCGAGAGCAGTACTGCTTGGTTTACTTGGGAAGCGGCGACAAATGGAAATCTCAGTTTCACTATACAGCCGCTAAATGGTGGTGACCGATTAAGTTTTATTTTGTTTGAATTGCCCGATGGCTTGCGAGATGGGACCAATAAAGTTCCTCGTCGATGTACGCAGCCCTGCCGAACGGGAGCGGTCGGTTTACGAGCGGGCGATAACGATTTTAATATTGACGATTGTGCCACGGCGGCGGATGGTTTTATGCGACCGTTGGCGATGCAAGAAGGGTTTTTCTACGCTTTGATGGTCGATAATTCGACTTCCAGTAGTGGATTTACGATTGAGTTTGGTGGGACGGGAGAGTTAGTTGGTCCCATCGGAAATATCTTACCGAGTGACCAGACGGCCTGTTTTGGGAAAGAAATCATTTTTGATAATGACGTTACCTTTTCCAACGGAACCATTACTCGCTACGATTGGCTGTTTGAAGATGGTGATGTAACGAGTACGTCAACGGTGCAATTAGATGTGGACCAGTCCTTCAATTATACTTCCGTCGGAGAGAAATTTGTCGAATTGGTGGTGACAACTAATATCGGATGTACAGCCACTTTTGAGACCAATATTACCATCGAAGATTGTTGCGATACGGACAACGCCGTAACCATCACGAATGATGAAGTTGCAGATATAAGATGCCCGGGTGATACAAATGGGCAAATTGACTTAACGGTTTCTAGTATTTTTCCTGTGAACTTCGAATGGGAAAACGGGACGCCGTTTACGGAGGATAATCCTTCCAAAGATGTTTACACCGCTACGGCTACGGGCTTAACTTCTGAAACTTATTCGGTAACGGTGACGAACGATGCGAGTTGTAGAGATTCGTTTACTTATACCTTCGTTTCGCCCAGTGATTTAGAAGCGGAAGAGACGGTCGTTAACCCAAATTGTGGACAGAGCGACGGGCAGATTACCATCACCGCAACGGGTGGAACTGCCCCTTATAGTTACAACTTTGGTGACGGTAACTTTATTACAGAAAACAGCTTGAATGGACTAGATACGGGAGATTATGATTTAGTGGTAAGAGATGCGAGTGGTTGCGAAACGCCCATAATTCCCGCCGAACTGGACGAAAAGCAATTAGAGATAGCACTCGAAGATTTTGGTGACCCCACTTGTGCGGATAGAACCGACGGCTTCGTTACTATTTCCGCTACCAACGCTACGGGAAACCTATCTTTCGATATTAACGCTACGGGCATCGTTGACGCTAGTGCCTTGACGACGTTAGATTCGGGCAGTTACATCATTGACGTGTTCGACGAAGACGGCTGTACGGGTAATCCCGTCGAAGTAACGTTGAGCAAACCCGAAGCCTTCTCTTCCATCATCATCGAAACGGGGCGGGGCATTTCGTGTACGGACGCCAATGATGGTACGGCCATCGTTACAGTTTCGGGTGGAACGCCCGATTACAATTATCGCTGGAGCAACGGTGAAACTACTAGAAGTATTAGCGGCTTAGGGCCCGGCACCTATACCGTTATCATCACCGATGCGAATGGCTGTACTATCGAAGAATCTTCTTCTGAATTAGTGAATCCCGAACCCTTGGTAGCCACCATAAGCAATGTTGAAAATGCGACCTGCGGTAACCGCAACGACGGAAGCGTGGACTTAGCTATATCGGGCGGAATTATGCCTTACAAATACAGTACCGACGGGGTTAGTTTCGAAGCGGGTAGTACGGTTACCGACTTAGGGGTAGGCGATTACGAAATCATAGTGACGGATAATAACGATTGCCCCGCTACGGTGGAAGCGAGTATTGTTAGTCCCGCTAATTTGTCCTTTGAGGTTGGTTCAGCCACGGATATTTGCTACGGCGAAATGATTAGCTTTACCAATACTTCCACTTTCAGTAGAGGAACCATTACGGATATTAGCTGGGATTTCGGCGACACCACGGCAACGGGCGAAACGCCCGAGATTCGTTTTACCAATATTGGCAATCCAACCGTTTCTTTGACCGTTACTTCCGATTTGGATTGTGCAGAAACAATTTCCCAAACACTAGATATTGCCGTTAATCCTTGCTGTGATATTAACGGAGTTAGTACGTTTCCATTTTTTGAAGAGCCGCTTTGTGCCGAAGAAGCGACGGGTTCTATCAATCTGAATATTAATTCTGAGCCACCAATTACGTCGATTGCTTGGGATAATGGAGCGATGACGGAAGAAATCTTGGACTTACCAGCGGGCCGTTACGCCGTGGTCGTGACAAACGATGCCACTTGCCAAGATGCTTTCGAAGTGACGCTGGAAGCCCCCGAACCCGTAACGGCCACCATAGACATTGCTAATCCAAGTTGTGACGCTGCCAGTAACGGAGCCATTAGTGTCACAGGAGCGGGAGGAGTAGAAGGTACGGCGTACGAATACGATTTCGGCACGGGGTTCAGTGGCGTAAATACTTTAAATGATTTACCAATTGGCGATTATGATATTATGATTAGAGATGATAATAATTGTATGGTTTCGGCAATCGCCAGTTTGATGGTGCCTGTGGGAAGCAATCCAATTGACGCAACGCTAACGGTCGTGAATCCTTCTTGTGAAGAAGCGGCTAACGGCTCCATTTCGGTAGTAGCAACGGGCGTAGGCGCTGGCGCAGGAAATACCAACTTTGAGTATAATTTCGGCACTACTTTCACAACGGATAATTTTAGTAGTGGTTTGACGACTGGCAACTATGCCGTTGTCATTCGAGACGAGGATAATTGCACCCGAACGTTGGACACTACGCTGAGTGTAAGTCCAGATGCGATGCCCGTAACGGCTATTCTCAATGTGACCAATCCGTCTTGTGGTGGTGGAGCGGACGGAGTTATCACGGTGCTACCCGACGGAGAATTGGGAACTAATCCTGATAATTACGCTTACGACTTCGGGTCAGGCTTTACGGATAATAGTACCAATGCGAGTTTGACGGCGGGAAGTTACCAAATCACAGTCCGCAATAGCGATAATTGCAGTATTGTGGTCGATACCCAATTGAGCGAATTGGTACTAGAACCTACTTCTTTAGTGACGAGGCCTTCTTGCTTTGGTCTATCTGACGGCAGTATTCGTTTTGATATACCTAATGGTGTTGGGCCATTTGAATACGATTTTGGCGATGGTAACGGCTTCCAAGCTGCGACTGCTTTAGATAATTTAGGAAAAGATACCTATACCATCCGAGTACAAGACGCCGAATTCTGCTTGAGTGAACCCATTGAAGTAGTTGTAGATGAACCCGACTCATTGGTGGTCAGTTTGAATAAAACGGACATTAGCTGCTTCGGTGAAAATGACGGCCGAATCATTGCGGAAGTTTCGGGGGGTGTCGGCAATTATCAATACAATTGGTCGAATGGTCAGATTAATAATGTAGTGAGCAATTTAACGCCCAACGATTACTCCGTCGCCGTTTTGGATGGAAACGATTGTCCCGCTAGTAGCGAAGTAGTGACCGTCGTAGAACCCGACGAATTGTTCGCAGCGATTGGTCAGGTCAACGATGTGCTTTGTTTTGGCGAGACTAACGGTGCCATTACGGTGGAAGCAACGGGTGGAAATGCGCCCTTTGAATACAGCTTAGACGGTATCTTATTCCAACCTAGCCCTACTTTAGGTGAATTGGCGGCGGGCGATTATAACGTGGTTGTTCGGGATGCTAACGGTTGTCAAGACGAAACGGAAGTGGCTTCCATACAAGAACCTAACGAATTCCTCATAACGGCGAACTCCGATACGGACGTAGCTAAACTCGGCTTTACCATTAATTTGTCGGCAGAAGCTAATAGCAACGATGGCGGTATCAATTACGTTTGGACCACGCCCGACTCTGTCGTTTGCGTCGGTTGCCAACAATTTGAAACCATTCCTCCAGGTTCGACCACTTATACCGTAACGGCTACCAATGCGGCCAATTGTCAAGCGACGGCGCAAGTAAGCGTTGGCGTAACGACCGACCGCCCCGTGTATATTCCCAATATTTTTTCTCCCAATGGTGATGGGGTGAACGACGAATTTTTTATTCCTTTTACGCCCGCCATTTCCAGTATCGAATACCTACGGATTTACGACCGCGTAGGTACTTTGCTGTTTGAAGCTCTAGATATTCAACCCGGTGAAGAACGTTTGAAGGCGTGGGATGGGCGATTCAACGGAGAAGAAATTAGGCAGGGCGTCTTTGTCGTAACGGCAGAAATTAACTTCGTTGACCGAAAGGCGTTTCCTTATAATTCGGACGTCACCTTAATATCTTCTGAGTAATAGTCTTAGAGTATGTTTAAATTTTCAACTATCTTAAAATCAATGACTTGCAACTTTTAAGAAAATTTTTGATGGTCTGATGGTTAGATGGCTTGATGGTTTTTGCGTCACGTTGACCATCAAACAATCAAGCCATCAAACAATC
>JBCCQK010000045.1:0-27254 GCA_039024375.1 Bacteroidota bacterium | reverse complement strand
TTTATTCTGAAATTTTTCGCAAGGAAAGTGGTTCCAGCACTCGAAGTGGTGGAACCACTAAAGCTACTTAGAATAAAGCCTAGTTAAGAAAAACATAATAAAAAACATACTCGAAGCAGCGTCCCTCAGCGTCAAAAACAAGACTTCGTAAACGCTTAATTGACCATTCCCTACGGCTGTGCGTCCTTCCCAATCGAAATCAGATTGGTGAACAAGCGATAAGCGCCCGGAACCCCCGCAGGCAATTCCCTAAACCACGAGTAACCCGTGTAGATGTAATACCCTTTTCCGTATTCGGCCACTAACAAACCACCATCTTTGGGGTCTTCGCCGGGGTCGTTGGCGGATAAAACGGCGGTAAATTTCTTTTTGTCCCAGTCGTCGGCGAAGTATAAGCCTCGTTCCTGTACCCAGCCGTCAAAGTCTTTGGCCGTAATTTTGTTGGGATAATTGAGTACTTGGTGGTCGGGGACTAGCATCCGTACTTCCGCTTCTTCCACTGTGACGCGGTCTCTGGACAAATTCATTTTGTACGGCGCTATCTTTTCTTTGTCCATTTTCAGTCGCCAAGTCGTATTGTACTGCACAATCATCGTCCCCCCGTTTTTGACGTATTTTAATAATTTGGGCTGGTAATATTTCAAGCGTTCTACAGTATTATAGGCTCGGATTCCTAAAATAATGGCGTCGTATTTTTCCAAATCGCCCGCAATAATTTCCGCGTCTTCTAGTTCCGTTACATCGTAACCAATCTGCTCTAAACTATTGGGAATTTCGTCCCCAGCGCCCATGATATATCCAATCTGTTGCCCCCGTTTTTTAATATCTAGCCGAACAACTTTGGACGCTTCGGGCTGAAAAACAGTTTGGGTGGGAATATGGTCGTATTCGATAAAAGTCGCTCCTTTGGTGTAGGTTGAACCGTCCGTTAATTCCACAATGGGAGAAATGAGTCCTTCGGATTGGTTGGTTGGAGGGAATAATTGGAACGTAACTAATTGTTCTTCGCCTTTTAGTTTTAGGTTAACGTCCACAAATTCGGGCTCAATTTTCCATCCGTCGGGGCGAGCTAGAGTCACCTTTCCTTCTATATTTTTCTTACTGGATTTTACTAAAACACTGACCGTTTTGGCCGCATCGTTGGCAAACACATAGACTTTTTCTTGAATGTTGGCAAATACGGGTGGCGTTACTTCGAAAGGGCGATAAATTTCCGCTTTGACGGGGTCTGTTTTTTTGTGCACCACGTCTCTGATAATCGTAATGGGTTCGTTTTCTACCAATAAATTAAATGCTACTTTAACGGGGCGGGGCGTTTCAGGAAGTCCTCGGAGCGCCCGTTCTTCTACGGTGTACATCCCCAATTCTGCTTTTTGGTTCAACCAGTACGGATTCGTCATGGCCATATCTTCGGGCAAGGTCAAAGTGGCCTTTAGTTTCATCGTTTGATTATTGGCCAAAGGTTGTTGAACGATAGAATCTGCCTGTGTTGGAAAAATGGTATAAGATTGCAATTGTGCATTGACCATTGAGCGGTTTACTACTTCCATGCTCAGTTTAATAGCCTGCCCCGGAGTGGCAGAGTAATCGTCGGCTACTACTTCTACGAATAGTCCCATACACGCGGCAATGATTTGTTCAATTTCCGCTTGTTTAACCTTTTTCCAATAGCCATCGGGTAATGCCTTGATGAGTTGGTATGCTTTCATCAGTTCGGGGACGCTGGCGGCGGGGTTGGCGTAGTTGAAAGTTTGCTCAACGGCGGCTAAGATTTTGCCAATTGGCGCCCCGCCTTCCACTCGATTCCACGTGATGTCGATGCCGTCGAAAATATCGTTTTTGTCTTTGGGCATATCTCCTTTCAACAACTGCAAGTATTCAACGGCCTCTCCGCGAGTGCCTGCTCGACCCATCCCTTGACAGGCGTGTTGGCTGCGACTTTCCGCCGAAATTTCTGAGTTAGACTTTCCTTTAATCGGATAGTAAACGCCCACGTCCACATTGACCATTTTGGACTTGTCCGCTTCCGCAAACTTCTTTCTACTGCCGTAGAACCACCAAGACGTATTAAAAAATAAGCGCTTGGGTTGCCAAGGTTCTACTAAGTCCAATTGCTCTGGATAGCTACTTTCTTTACCCGCCAAATCGAAGGCTTCGTAGGAAAGAATGGCCGAGGCCGTGTGATGACCGTGCGTTTTTCCTGCCGACTTGTGGTCGAAACGATTGATGATAACGTCGGGTTTCCACTTGCGAATGGCCCAAACGGCGTCAGCTAATACTTCTTTCTCGTTCCAAATTTTTAGGGTTTCATCAGGATGTTTGGAGAACCCAAAGTCGTTGGCTCGGCTAAACAACTGATGACCTCCATCAATGCGTCGAGCGGCTAATAATTCCTGCGTTCGAATGACGCCTAATAATTCTCGAATTTCCGTTCCAATCAGATTTTGTCCACCATCACCACGCGTCAAAGACAAGTACGCCGTGTTCACTTTTAACTCATTGGACATGTAGGCAATCATGCTCGTATTTTCGTCATCGGGGTGCGCCGCTACGTATAGTGCTGACCCTAAAACATTTAATTTTTGAATGCCTTCATGAATGTCGCCCGAAGTCCACATTTTGGGGGCTTGCGCCAAAAGGTTAAAACATAAAAACAAAAAAGTGAAGCCTGTGAAAGTCAATTTTTTAAACATAGGAATATTTTTATCTAATGTATTCGGCACATAATTCGGCACATAAATGATGAATAATAAGTGATGAATGATATTAACTCGTAGTGAATTGAAAATATTCGTCTTATGAAGTACAAAAGTTATTCCCGAAGTAATTCGAGATTTCGTTGCACTCAACATATATCACTCATCAACCATCATTCATTGTGGTTAGCAACCACATTAATTTATCTGATGGTCTAAAAAGGTGCACTCCGAGTAGGTGCTTGTCTGGAAACGAGTATATACTCTTTTCAATCCCGTCTGATAGTATGAGATTAAAATATCGGTGTACATTGTTGATTAAACAGAATGGAAAAACGGAAAGTTTCAACTAGAATCTTAATATCGCCAACTTTCTAAATCGACTCCTTCGGGCGCTCGCTGTTCAATTTCTCTAGCCCATTTTGAAATGAACATAGAATGATAGCGCAACCGAGAAATAGCATTGGGTTGGGTGTGGTCACCATTCCAGCAATGTTCCGCTTTCTCGCCGTAGTCCACTTCTCCATCGTAGTAAGGTTCAGAAGTACTTTCTAAAAAATCTTCCGCCAGATAGACCGCATTATTGAGGTAATAATTATCCATATCGCCGCAGTAAATGTGGATTTTACCTTTGAGTTTAGGGCCAATGGTCACCCAATCTCTTTTCATAATATAGGTCAAGTCGTAATTTTCCTTCCAATATTCGGCTACTTTGGGATTAATGTCGCCCGTCAGCTTATTCCAAATCCTTTTGGGGTAACCATCGTCACCAACGGGAGAAAAGACGGCTTCCCAAATATCCCACTGTTGTCCCGAACGGCTTTTGGTTCCTAGTACCAATTCTCGATAATTGGCTTCTTGCATAGTTGTGCTTACCTTGCCCAAATAGTCGCGGCGCATGGGGCGAGGCGTTTGTTTAAACGTACTTTCTAAAAAGTAAGCATTTTTGTCTTGGTACAAATCTATGATGCCGTAAGCCCGAAAGTCAATGGGGTCGGGACAAGCAGCATAACAACCGTTGTATTCGTCGGGATATTTTACTTGCACTGCCAGTGCTTCCCAACCGCCCGTCGAACCACCATAGACGAATCGTGCCCAACCTTGGCCGATACCTCGAAATTGCGCTTCGATGTACGGAATGAGTTCGTAAGTAATGGCATCGCCGTAGGGGCCTAAATTCTCGGAATTGACGGCGTAAGAATCGTCGTAGTATTGGTTGGCGTGTTGAATTTTAATAGCTATCACTCTGGGAAAATTATCGCTCGTCCACAGCTTATAAAAATCGTAGGCTTCTTGCTGCTCAATGATATTATAACCCTCTAGGTCAAATCGAGCGCTGTAAGTCGGCTTCAAATCGGGCGCAGGCGGTGTTTCCCGAAAACCTCCAAAATCGTAGGGAAAATGGCCGTGCATAATGGCCAGTGGATATTTAACCTCAAGGTTCTCTTCAAAGCCTTTGGGCAATAAAACGTGGGCGCCCAAGTAAATATCTTGCCCCCAAAATTTAGACAAACGTTCGCTTTTGATTTTCACGTGCTTGATGTATTTGGTGTCGGCGGGCGGTTCGATGGGCGCAATTTTTTGGTCTAATTTAATCGTAAAAGTTGATTTGTCTTCTGTGCCAATTCGTACTTTTTTAGGAGTGCTGTACAAATTTCCCGGGGAACGATTCCATTGCTGTCCTTCTCCGTTGTCGGCGGGTAGTTGTACGATGTGACCGTCGGCTCGGTGGTACGTTTCGTACACATTCAATAGGGCCTGGACGTAGTATTCTCCTTTGGGAATATCGGAAATGCTCTTTAATGGATACCCAAAAGCAGAAGCATTGAAGGTTACACTTTGATTCGCCGTGACGTTTTCCACATCCAGCCCAAAGGCCAATTGGGTATTGGGACCATCGGAAATCTGAAAACGGGGTTCTTTTTCGTCGTTGGTAGATAAGAGCAATAATAGGCGTCCATCTAGGCTATCAGACGCCAGTTTTGCGGGAAAAGCAACTTGGAAAGTTACGTTTTGAGAACTGCTATTTACTTTTTTAGAAGTAGCACAAGACCAGCAACTAATAATTATTAGGCAAAGAAGAAGGGTAAGAAAATTCAGTTTCACCATGACTTACTTATATGAGTGAGGAGGTTTCCATAAACAATCGCGACTATTTTCCAAATCTGCTATATTAGAAATATCTGAATAGGGCAAAACAGTCGATGCTACTGCTCGAAATTGTCCATACTACTGCTCGAAAAACTTTATGAACTCTATGTACTATGTAAACTTTATGGTAAAAAACAGCACTAAGTAGCTATGATACAATCAATAACTACAGCTACAGCTTCTTTTTGAGCGCAAATAACTCGTCTCGATACTGCGCTGCGGAAATGAAATCTAATTCTTTCGCTGCCTTTTTCATCTTGCGCTCCGTTTCCGCAATCAGTTTTTCAATTTGGTCTTTGGTCATGTATTCGATAATTGGGTCAGCCGCCAGACTCATTTCTTCGGGTTCGATGTAGGCCGTTTCCCCGCTTGCTCTAATATCCAAAATAGACCGTTGATTCAGAATTTCTTCTCTAGATTTGCTAACTGTTCTAGGTGTAATATTATGTTTTTCGTTGTAGGCGATTTGGATAGTTCGCCGTCGATTGGTTTCGTCAATGGTCCGTTGCATGGACTCAGTTATCTTATCGGCATAGAAAATAACGAGGCCATTGGAATTTCTTGCTGCCCGTCCCGCCGTTTGGGTTAGCGAGCGGTCGTTTCTAAGGAACCCTTCTTTGTCTGCGTCCAAAATGGCTACGAGGGACACCTCTGGCAAGTCTAATCCCTCTCTTAGCAAATTGACACCAATAAGCACATCAAATACGCCTAATCGTAAATCTCTTAAGATTTCGACCCGCTCCATTGTATCTACTTCAGAATGGATATAGCGACATTTGACATCGACTTTAGTAAGGTATTTGGTTAGTTCTTCGGACATCCGTTTGGTCAGCGTGGTTACTAACACTCGCTCTTTCTTTTCGATGCGTTGCTGAATTTCGTCCATCAAATCGTCAATTTGATTGAGACTCGGACGCACGTCAATCGGAGGGTCTAGTAGGCCCGTAGGTCGGATTAACTGCTCCACGAATACGCCACCCGTCTGTTCCAGTTCGTAATCGCCCGGGGTAGCACTTACAAAAACAACTTGATTGATGAGACTTTCAAATTCGGTAAAATTCAGCGGTCGATTATCCATGGCCGATGGCAAGCGAAAACCGTAATTAACCAAATTCAATTTTCGCGCTCGGTCGCCGCCCCACATTCCACGAACTTGTGGTACCGTCACGTGACTTTCGTCGATAACCATTAAATAGTCTTCGGGAAAATAATCTAGCAAACAGAACGGTCGAGTACCCGCAACTCGTCCGTCGAAATAGCGAGAGTAATTTTCGACACCGTTGCAGTAGCCCAATTCGCGCATCATTTCCAAATCAAACGTTACCCGTTCTTTGATGCGTTGTGCCTCTAGGAGTCGAGCTTCCCGTTCGAAGTATTTCTGTTGGTCGTACAATTCATCCTCGATTTCTCTCAGTATGCCGTTCATCCGATTCTTGGGAGCGATATACAGATTAGCGGGAAAAATGGCCGCATTCTCTAGGGATTCTATGCGTTTGCCCGTTTCAATTTCGATGCGTTCGATTTCCTCAATTTCGTCTCCGAAAAAAGTAATGCGATAACCGTAATCCACGTAGGGTAGGTTGATATCAATCGTATCGCCTCGGACGCGGAAAGTGGCCCGCTTGAAATCGTGTTCCGTTCGAGCATACAAAATGCCAACCAATTGGTACAAGAAAGTGTTTCTACTGACCGTCAACCCACGATGAATACGAATAATCCCCGTTTTATAATCTTCGGGATTCCCCATACCATAAATACAAGAAACGGACGCAACGATGATAATGTCTCGCCGTCCCGAAAGCAGGGAAGAAGTGGCTCTGAGTCGTAGTTTATCCACCTCTTCGTTGATTTGTAAATCTTTTTCGATGAAGGTATCCGAAGACATGATGTAGGCCTCTGGCTGGTAGTAATCGTAGTAAGAGACAAAGTACTCGACCGCATTGTCGGGAAAGAACTCTCGGAACTCACCGTACAACTGGGCCGTCAAAGTTTTATTGTGCGTTAGTACTAATGTTGGTCGATTCAACTCTTTGATGACGTTAGCCATCGTAAATGTTTTACCAGAACCCGTTACCCCCAGAAGCGTTTGGGCCGTATCGCCAGCCTTTACGCCTTCTACTAACTGCTGAATGGCTTGTGGTTGGTCGCCCGTTGGTTTGAAAGGTGAGTTTAATTGAAATCCCATGCAATTATAAATATCTCAAAAAAGTTTATTTACTCCAAGCACCGTAGCCGCCCTCCATATCATAGACTTCAGAAAACCCCATATCTTTCATTTTTTTGTAACACTTACCGCTGCGTCCACCCGCTTGACAAAAAATGAATACTGGTTTAGATTTGTCTAAAGTATTTAGTTGATTCTCCAGGTTCGCCGACTTGAAATCCATGTTTACAGCACCGTTTAGTGTTCCACGACTAAATTCAGCGGGCGTACGCACGTCGATTAATTGGGGCTGGTCTATTTCTGCCATTTTTGTTTCAAAAGTGGCAATGCTTACTTTTCCGTCTCCATCAGCAGTTGCAGCATTGTTGCTACCACTGCAACCAACAAAGCCCCAAAAAGCAATAATAAGAACTAGGTAGGGATAATTTTTCATACTAAATTTATTTGTAAAAATAACTAAAAATGTGGAGTTCTTGGTCTTTTAGAAAAAGATAAATTTTTCTAACATTGGGTAGTTTTTTTTAGGAATTGGTAAGTAAAGATAAAGAATTTGGAAAAGCCCATTCTTTCTAACTATTTCTCCCCTTTTACATTTGGTTGAAGACTTCAAAATAGATTTCGTTGACCACTTTTTTGACAGAACTCTTGCTTGTGTAACAAGATTTACTCATTCAATTATTTGTATATAAAAAACATTTAATTTGTTTTAAACGACAAACCCTACTCCAAGAATGTTTCAAGTAGCACAAAAAAACTAAAATGACAAAATGCTGAAGATAGGCTTCTTTGCTGATTGTTAGTAGTTTACGATAAAAAATATATTTAAAAGAGTTGACTTTACGATTCTTTTACACTATATTTGTAGTCACTTTAAGTAAAGCTAACCTTGTTTACTTGTCCCTTGAATAAATAGCCAGAAAGCAACACCTGTAAGGGCAAGAAAAATTTAATATAAACATATTCGAGAAAACTGAGTGCGACTTTAAACTCCTACTCTATAAAGTCTATCCGACTATTCGATTTAGCTACATACGGTTGCTAGAAGCAATGCAACACGACAAACAGACTACATATTCAACTATCTTATGAGGAACTAAAAAGTTAATAGGCTGCATGGCCTACGGTAGAATATTCTACACCTTTTAGTAAGCATTAGAAATCTGAGAATCGCTTTTGGTTGAGCCTAAAGTGAACAAAAATAATAGAACAAAAACGGCATAGAAGTCCTCTAAAAAACGGTATTATGGTAGCGAAGGAGCAACAATTAAAAATTATTTTCAAAGGAACTTTAGAGTTTGGTACAGAGAAAAGTTACCGTAAGGTGCATGATATGTACGAACGTAGAATGGAAAGTTACTACAAGAAGGATGTACTTTTCAAAGAGGAAGACCTCTTCGATGAAGAATCTTCTTGTGTCAACATTCCACGAGTCGTTATTTATGGTACGGTTAAAAAATGGAAAGGCACTATCAACCTTTTTGAATACTTGGCGCAATTCGCCGTTGCTGGTCAAATGTGTGGTTGGTTAATCAATGAAGGTAAAATTTTAGAACATTCTATTATTGAGCCGCATAGTGATAAAGTAGCGGTAAAAGCATTTCGCAAAGGACGGGAATTAGTGCAAAAAGAGGGGAAGGAAAAAGAGGCTATGGATGCGCTCAATACCGCCATTCAAAAATACGAACGTCACGCACAGGCCTACGAGCGTAGAGGATTCATCAATTATCAGTTGAAAAACTACAATGATGCTTTGTACGATTTTACTAAGAGCATCAATATTTATCCTAATAATCCTGACCCGTATTTTGGTCGAGGTAATGTCTATATAATAAAAGAAGAGTTAGATAAGGCCATTCAAGACCTAGACCAATGTATTAATATGTCCATTCCATTGCAAAAAATATATTGGAAGGCTCGCCGAATCAAAGGGGAATGTTTAGCCAAAAAAGGAGAGCACAAAGGAGCAGCCTTAGAATTTAAGCTGTTTTTGCAAAGAAAATTTCCAGAGGGCGATTCTAACCATAAATGGAAGAAATATATTTATACGCAGTACGGCCAAACTCTATTAGAACTCGGCAACTATTCAGATGCTGTAACTGCTTTCAACGAAGCACTAAAATTAGAGCAAGCTTCTTCCGAAAAAGTTAGCGAAGCCGACCCTTTGTTATACAGGGGAATTGCTTTGCAGAAAGCTGGTAAAAAGGGATTTGTGAAAGATTGGAAGCAAGCGGCTAAACTGGGTTCCGAGAAAGCACAAGCCTTGATGGAGGAATATGCTTAGATGTCATTTAGATAATCTTCATCTTAAGTTGTCCTTCTATCGCAAAAAGCGATAATCGAGCTACTCGGTTATCGCTTTTCTTATATTTGGACATTTCTCAGAGTAGCGCCTGGAAATTTGGCTTGATTCAAATTGGCACCACAGAAATTAGCGTCGGTCAAGTCACAATTCTCAAAATCTGCACCAAACAAGTTGGCATTTCGAAAATTAGCACCCCGTAAATTGGCTCTCGTAAAATCCGTATAGGCTAAATTAGCGCCTTCAAAATTGATTTCTTTAGCCAACGTATCGGTTAAAACACTGTAAGACAAATCAGCCTCTTGGAAGTTGACGCCAATCAACTCGCTTGCACAGAAATTGGAAAAAGGTAGAACTACTTTTTGTAAGTCAGACCGTGGAGATATTCGCTGTAATTCGAAAGTAGCCTGCTTCCCTTCCAAAGCTTCTCTCCCAAAATAAAGTGCTACGACTAAGCCCTTTAAATGGACCATTTGCCATTTTCCTCCTGCGCCACCATTTTGAAGAAATTGCAAATGCTGTTGTATCTTCAAGTCGATTTCCTTTTTCGATAAGTAAGGCCCTTTTATTAAATATTGTGCAATGCGCTTTTTATCAATATTGGAGCAGTCAGAACCGGGTTGTTCACTCAAGGGAAAATGGGTTTCTTCAATTGAGGCCATCATTTGTCACTAATTTTATAATACAAAAATATAAAATTATCTATTTGATTACAAAAAATAATTGATTTTAATTTATCCCTAAAAAAGAAAAGCCTCGCAGTGGCTGCGAGACTTTTAACCTAATTCAGAACGTGTAATAGTGAATATATGTCTTCGTATTACTGATTAGCACTATTTTTTATCATAAAGTGCATATAGCCTATACACAGACGTGTCCATATGGAGAGTCCATAAAGTTTTTTTCGAGCAGTAGCATTGACCATTCTGCTCTTTTTAGGTATTCCTAAAATGGGGTGACAGATGGCTATCTTTTGGTTATTGTTGGTCCTATCAGTCCGCATTGAACACCTTTCCTGACCCTCTCGTTCTGACTTTCAAATCGGGATTTCCCTTGTAATACACATCGCCACTTCCGTCAATTAATATTTCCAAAAAATCTTGCACGTTAACTTGAGCATCACCACTTCCGTCTATTTCTATTTGGCCATCCTTCACCAGTAAATCAAAAGCCGCTAAATCGCCCGACCCCTTAATATCTACGTCCAGTGTGGAAGCCACACCTTCTAGTTCCAGTTTGCCAGAACCCGTATTGCGCGTAGTCACTACATCAGCCTCAATGGATAACTCAATATCGCCAGAACCGTGATTTTTCACTTCCAAATCGTTCATTTTTAGAATATCCTCACTGCTGATTTTGCCCGACCCACTGTTACCAATATAGTTTAAATTTGGGGTTGTAATGTAGATTCGCAACACGTCACTGTTGCGTACACAATCGTCAAATTCGATTTCCCAAACGTCATTTCTAACCCTCGTTTCTAGTTCGTCGATGATGTTTTCCTGTCCCTTCACCAAAACTTCCAATTCATCTCCTTGTGCTAAATATACTTGTGCATCTGTTCGCAATTCGATGCCTGTGAAATCCGATAAACCCAACTCCTGTGTAATCGTACTACCAAATCCCTCTTCACAGTTAGAGAAACTAGGACTTCTTCCGTCGTCGTCGAAATCGAAGTAGCAAGAAGTTAAACTGAACGAGAACAGGAAGATAACCGCCAATAGTTTTGAAATTTGTTTCATGATAATTATGCAATTTTTTTAACAGGAAGACATAGCGTAGTCATCTCGCTACGGCAAGTTACACAATCACTACGTCGGGTGATTTCCTGTTTATTTGTTAAGAAAATAGATATTTAGAAATGGTGAAACCAGAAGTGTTCAAAATAATTAAAATCTGAATCCACTAGTAACACCAATCCACATTTTCCAATTAGTGGTATTTGTAGTTTTGTCTATAATGGTGTAAAAAGGTAGCGACGACCCAATCACTTGCGCTGACTCATCTTTCCGTTTGGAAACTAGCAAATTCAGAGAAGGGCCAAAGAATAAATTACCAGTTCCTTTTAATTTCCAATCAAAATTGAACCGAAATTGGTTGAGCAAATTCAATTCTTTGGTCCAAATCTCTTGTTCGCTTACGTGAGAAGCAATATACTCCAGATGGAAGTGCGCTTTTTGTCCAATGGGAAAAGCGGTTCCCAATCCATAACCGATACTCCAAGTCTCTTCTGTGAATCGACTGCCAAACTGTAGGATATTATAGAATTTTCTAACACCAAATTTCAGCCCTACATTTGCGTACAACAAATCCGAAGCGCCCACCTCCACTTTGTTATATCCATTTTTAACAAAGTTGAGTAAGCCTATGGGAGTCCCCGTTGTTTCCTTGGCGATATTGATTAGACCAATCTGCTGCCCTTCTCCATAAGTGGCCATATTGACTAAGCCAACTTGTAGCGTGGTGTTGGTGGTAGCTTTGTTCAGGCCTAAAGCCAATTGAATGTGATTGCTCCCTTTAGTCGCATTGAAGAATCCAGCAATTTGAATACCCGCCGCTTTCGTCCGAGCGTAATTGCCACCGATGGCCATTTGTAACCCCTCAAAATCTTGTTCTACAATATTGGCAATACCCGCCAATTGGATGACGTTAGCAACATTTGCGATATTGAAAAGACTCGCTTGCATTCCACTGGTGAAGCCTTGATTATGATTAAACACAAAAGCCAATTGACCACCTTGTGCGTCCCCACTGACCTGATTCGCAACACCCGCTAGCTGAAACCCTCGCATATTATTGACAATATTATTCACCAATCCGCCCAATTCAAAGCCGTTTAATCCGCCGTTTTTCCCCCACAGTACGTTTAAAGAGAACGTATTCGTCATTTCTTCCGCTAAATCAGCATTAGTCCCCATCGACGGAACAACCGTCACCTGGGCTAATTGCCGATTGTTAGCCAATTCGGGGACTATCTCTTCAGAAGTTTCCATGAATGGAGCAGACCGCATGGCTCTCATTTTGGCCAATACTTCCGTAGGAATAGGATGTTCCCAAACCAAGATAGTATAGCTTGATTTTTTTAAGTACGACAAAGAAGTCGCTTCTATATTTTGGCTGCGTTCATTGGGTTGAATAATCGTTGGAACCACTATTTTAGATTCATCTATCTTGAGCGCAATACTATTACCAATAACGGCATATACTATTTGAGTTGGAGCGAATAATTTTTCTAACCCGTCAACTAGTCGTACCCGTTTTTGATTAATCGTTATATTTTGTTCAACGGGAATAAAATTGCTACTATACGAAAAGGGAATACTGTACCTTCTACTGATGTCAGATAGAACAAACCCCAACGCTCGATTTTTGTAGCGCAACGTAACTTTCTGTTCCAAGTCCACATCTTGTGCCATTGCCCAAAGCGGACTTAGTACTAAAAAAATTAGTTGAAGGTATCTCCACATGAACACTGTCTGAATTATGGGGTTCTTTGCTAAAAAGTTCAGTGATTGCTATTCACAGCCTTCGCCCGAAAAGCGAAAGGTCTTTCTCGCTTCCTTAGTAATTTTCAGAGAATTGGTATATTCAATCAATTTTAGTAAATCTTCTAAAACAGGCTGCTGATAGGTTTCTGTATTATTCCAAATACAGTTGTAAATCTTTGGATTACTCACTTCTATATTAATATCGTAGTAGCGTTCTAGGGATTCTATCACCTCTTCTAACTCCGATTCATTAAATCGTAAAGCCCCTTTTTGCCAAGCCGACGCGTTTAATTTAGACATTTCTAGTTTCTCGACGGCCCGACTAGTCTTCGTGTAAATAGCCCCCTCTCCTTTAGTGAGTAATGCCTTTTCGGCGGGCACGTCTTCGGCTGAAAACTGCACTTTCCCCGATTCAACGGCAATTTCTACTTTATTTTCTTTTGGGTAAGCACGAACATTGAAAGACGTGCCTAGTACACTCGTTTTGGATTCGCCAGCAAAAAACTCAAACGACTGCCCATTTTTCTTTGCCACGTCAAAAAAGGCTTCTCCTTCCAAAAATACCACTCGATTGTCAAACTGCTTTTCGTAACTTAAAGTACTATTTTGGTTCAACCAAACTTTACTTCCATCGGGCAACTCTATGGTCGTTTTTTGCTCGGCAACCGTTCGAGTCTCAATCAATTCTCCGCTAGTCGTTAGTCGAGAATAGCTCCAAAGAGCAATTCCCACAAGCACTAAAACAGCAGCGGCAACACGCAGCCAACTTCGAGCAAAGGGTAGCGAACGAACCATTGTTGGCTGCTGACCTCTAGCTTCATTGAGCCGGCTATCCATCTTATACCAAGCCTCTTCTGTGTTAGGCTGAAATTCTAGGTCTTTCGCTTCTGCCATTTCCCAAACCTCCATACTCTCTTCCAACAATTTCTTGTTATCCGCTTTTTCCTTGACCCAAGCAAACAACTCCTCTCTTTCCTTCGAATCACTATTATCCGAAAGATACTTTGCTATTTTATCTAAATGTTGCTCCTCTTTCATACAGCTATGACCATATTCTGCAAAACAAAGACTAATAAACAGTATTGCTTTTGCTTTGCTTACGTTGATAAGATGATAAAATCAATTTACCCCCCCTATCTATAAGATTAATTTTTTTCCAGTTTTTTTAACCAAATTTAAAGTCAGTTTCTTTCGCCTTAAATTAATGAGCATTTAAGTGCCTAAAAGTGTTAATATTTTTCGATAAGATGGCAAAAATTTAAAATATTTTGTATTTTAAGTTTTTATTCCATCGCCTTAGTGACGCTCTTTTGAATCTTTGATTATGAACTAAAGTAGAGGCTATGAATCAATTTCACTGGACTTATTGGGACCATTTTGGCCGACAACACGTTGTCGGTATTCTTCACGGATTAAAAACAGGGCATTTATTGATTCATCTCAACTCAAAAGTACTCATTATAGACTTTAACGTTTTCCAACCAAAGAAATATTCCTTCCTCATTAACGAAGAAATCTGCGAACTAAAAATTGAAGGTGCGGGCAAAGAATTTAAGTATAACCTAGGTGTCAATGAGCAACAAGCAGCCGAACGTAAAGCCCTAAAAAAGAAAGAGGCTCGGCAATTTTTATATCAACAAATAGGCGCTGTTGTGGCTACCTCGTTACTGCTTTTTACCATCTCTGCTTTTATTTATTTCTTGAAGCATTACTAAGAAAATGCAACGACTCTGTACTCCTTTTTTTATCACAAAGGTATGAAGTTCATAAAGCACATGGAGTTCTTTTTCGAGCGTAGCTTTGACAAATTACTTTATGCACCTTACTTATGAAAATTTCTTAGTGCTAAGCAGTTACAATAAAATAAAAATTATATTTTTTCTTCGTTAAGTATTGCTTCCACATTTTTGGCTTCTTGGCTGTAAATAAAACTCAAGAAAAGTAGTAAGAGTAAAGAATTAATGCCTAGGGTAGCTACCAAATTTTCTTCCATTTTTAGAAAGTAACTCAATAAATATATACCAATCGCAAGGATTGTGTAGCCCAACATCCGAAAAATTGGATAAGGGATTGGATAATATTTTTTACCTGCCCAGTAACAGACAGCCGTCATGGTAGTATAGCAAATCAAAGTGGCCCAAGCAGACCCCAAATACCCTAAAATGGGAATCCACCAAATATTTAAAATGATGGTAACTACAGCGCCTCCTACCGAAATATACGCTCCCCATTCCGTTTTATCCAACAGTTTGTACCAAACGGAAAAATTATAGTACAGTCCTGCCAAAACATTTGCCATCAAAACGATTGGAATAATTGTCAAGCCTTCCCAATAGGCTGGATTACGAATGAGATGTTTGAATAAATCTAAATAGAGGGTCACAACTAAGAACCCAACTAAACTGAAAATTAAAAAATATTTAGCTACTTCGGCGTACAAAAAAGAGGCATTTTTCTGGTTTCTATTCTTGAAAAAAAACGGCTCCGCACCGTATCGAAATGCCTGCGTAAACAGCGATATAAGAATGGCTAATTTGTAGTTAGCCGCATAAATACCTAGTGCATTTTTGGCTTCTTCTTCCGTTCCATTGTATAATTTTGGAATGAGTAGTTTGTCCAACATTTCGTTGATGAGGTACGCAAATCCAACTACGACCAACGGTAAAACGTACCGCATCATTTTTTTCCAAAGTGTAATATCAAAGAAAAATCGATATTGTCGAAAAGTCGGAGATAGAAGTAAAAAGGAAACGCCACTAGCAATAAAGTTGGCAATAAAAATATAGCCAAGGCCGATGCTAGGCGAATATATATAATTCAGAAAAGGATGTAAAATAGACCAGTTAGATTGCTCCAAAGCCCACGGGCAAAATAGTAGAAAAAATAGATTAAGCCCTAAATTGATAAAAATATTCGTCAACCGAATCGCCGCAAACCGAATAGGGCGACCGCTCAACCGTAACTCTGCGTAGGGTAGTTCGCAAAGCGTATCTAAGCAAATAATACCTACACATATATACAAATAAGTCTGAAAGTCTTCTAATTGATAGGAAGCGGCAAATAACGGCGATAGAAAAAAGAATAAAATTCCTAATAAAAAGGTAGATGCAACGAGCGAAGATAGGGAAGTATCAAAAATGTCTTTGCGGTCGATAGAGGTATCCGTACCAAATCTGAAATAAGCTACCTCCACTCGGTAAGTAAAGAAAATCATTAAAAAGGCAATGGCCGTGAACAATATACTTACCCGACTGTACTCGGTCGGTTCAAAAATAGAAGTGTATAAGGGAACCAACGCAAAATTCAAAATACGTCCGAGAATACTACTTACTCCATAAATAGCCGTTTCACTTGCCAGTTTCTTTATTGACATTCAAGGCTACCTTTTAGTTACTTTAAACTACTGTAAACGGTTGAGGAAGCGAATAAACCACCATATTCTAATCCTAACGTTCGGTCTTTGGCTACCTCTATGTAAGCGGGGTCAGTGGACATTTCAATAAATTTATCAATATTCGGATACTGTACTAACAGAACTACTTGAGGAGGTTGTTCCACATCGCCAATGACCGTATGTCGGACATCGCCCCTCCATAGTAATCGACCGCCTGCTTTTTTCAAAAAAGGCAACACATTTTGGCCGTATCGAGCGTAAGCTGCCTCGCCCGTTTCTTCGCCATTACCCGTTTTTTCTTTGTAGCGTAAAATATTTATCATCACGACGGGTTGGTCTTTGGGATAATTTTTGACTAGCTCTTGAAATTGTTCTTTAGTAGGGTGAACCTGATTGGTTAGTTGCATGAATGTTTTTATCGTTTTTTATGAACGTAAGCGTCAATTCCTTTAGCTTTTAGCGACTTTACTAATCGGTTAGCATCCGCCGACGTAGCAAACCGAGCAACAATCAAAGAAGCATAAGCATTTCGGTTAAAAGTACCAATTTCTGCGTCATTATAGCCCATTCGCTGAAATTTTTTCAATTGCGCCTGTGCGTTTGCTTCTTGCTTAAAAGTACCCGCAACGACTAGGAATTTTCCTCCCGTGGTTGCATCGTATTCTCTTGGAACGTTGGTTCTAGCATCTGCCGCTTCTTCTGCTTCCACTCTTTGTCGATTTAAGTCAGCCAAATCGTCTATAGTAGGTTCTTCTGATTCGTAAGTCAATGTATCCGACTCCATACCATCTTCATCTTCAAATTCGTCCTCTTCGTCCAGCGTAGCCGTAGTGCCATCGCCCATTTTGTCCAGCGTTTCTTCGACGGAAGGTCGATTGGGTTCTTCGCTTTTGATTTTGTTGTAGGATTTCATAAAATAGTAAGCACCGAATAGAACCAGTGCTGCAATTAAGGCGCCGATTAACCAGTCTGCTTTTCTCATAGTTGCTGCTGTTTTAAATAAAAGAAAAAGTTGATAACATTGTTATCTGCAATTTAGAAATTAAAATGTAATAATGCTCTAAAATAAATAAAATAGCTAGAGAATGTTCTATCTGCTGTCCGTTTTTGGCATCTTCGTCCTCCGTTTTTCGTTTTTTCTCTTATTTTTAGCCTAAATATTGCTATTGGTGACATGAAAAATGTATATAAATTAAAAAATTATAATTCATAAAAGGCTATTTTTTAACCCATTAAGTAGTTATGGTACGTTTTTTGCTATTAAAAAGTGTAGCAATCCGAATCCTAATTTTAATCTTTTATAATCCCTATTTTACAACAGACATAGTACAGCCTTTAACAGACTACTAAAAGTAATTTCTATTATGCACTATGGAATTAAGGGATTAATCACTTTCTTTTTATTGTACGTTGCTTTAGCGTCCTCTAGCTGTGTGGAAAATGCTGACTTAGGGCCAACTGCCGAAGATTTCACAAAGCAAAAACGGGAAGTCTTAGGTGATTTACTCAAGCAAACTATCGAGCAAACACCAGCCGCTTACCCACTCTTGAACCAGCAATCCAAAGGAGATGCTGTAATTTTGGAGTACTTACAAACACTGTACGACCAAGTGACGCAAGAAATCCGCCAAGACCGACAATCCACTCCTTCGAACCGTTGGAATCCCAACCGCAAATGGGAAGTTGTTGTCTTACACGACAACGATAGATACGCCTTTTCTCTGCCTGGCGGACATTTTTACGTCTCCACTGGATTTTTAAAAAGTTTGAGTAAAGGCTACGAAATTTACTATTTAATGGCTTTCGAAGCGGTGAACGTATCAGGTAGGTACCTAATCGACAATTTAATTGCGGAGTATGGAACGGCCACGCTCATTGACTTAATTGAAAACACGGAGACGTCAACGAATCCATCGCTATTGGAAGTAGCAGCATTAGTCAAAAAAGACCTCGCTTTTCAGGACGATGTCATTCGAGAAATTGACCGAAAAACGGGAGAACTTATTTGTCAGACCTCCATATTTGACCGCTTCGGCATTCAACCTATCCTCGAAATATTAGCCCAATCGAGTGTCGAACAGTATCGAGATACTCGACCTTCTTACGCTAATCGAATCAACTATATTAGCGAGCTAAATGTAAGTGGTTGCGGTACTATCAAGTCCACGGGGCTTTACGAAAGAATGGTTTTAGAAAATCTTCCTAAGTAGTATCAGTCAGTCAAAGTATAATAATATAGCACTACGGTGAAAAGTGTGGTTGAGTACTCTCTACGAGGCTATCACAACTCGGAGAGTTATGCCACAGTTGAGTCGAACAAGTAACATAACTCTCTGAGTTGTGCAATTTTTGAATTACCCACAAAATTTCCAGGGAAAGCGATAAAAATTGAATCTATTTCTGACCATCCACCTTCAATGTAGGGTACTGAATACCCAACTGCTCCATATACGTATCAAACCTCGTCTCGTCGTAATAGAAGGATTCTAACTGTGGGCGAAATTCTTCTACAATTTCCTTATTCAAATAAATAGCGGGTGTATCCTCTTCCGTAATCATCGGTTTGTACTCTTGTACCATGCCTTGCTCTTCTCGGAAATACTGCCACGCTTGTTCCACTAATTGAGGCTTCATCAAAAAATCCAATAAAGTCATCGCTTCCGCTTTGGCGCCAGCAACCACTCCTTTGTGGGCAATTGGCGTTGCCATTGCAATAGCATTAGACCAATGATGTCCTTGCAAACCGGGAATATTCGAAGGAAAACTTAAGGTTACCGTCGGTAGTTTCCACGAAATATCGCCAATATCGTCCGAACCACCACTGACAAAGCGGGTGCTAGGCAAGCCAATAGTATCTAGTTTGATGGCCAATCCATTAGTGTCTCTTCTTGACTTCACTTCTCTTTGTACCGCTTTAGCCAGTTGCTGGTCTGCTTCACTCCATTCGGGCAATCCGACTTCCCGAATGTTGCTGTACATCGTTTCGGCAATTACCTTATTAAAATGGCGAGGCCAAGCAGAACCCAGTACTTTTTTACTCATTTTAGTATTGGTCATCAACGCCGCCCCTTCGGCAATTTTGTTCGCTCGGTCATAGACTTCCATAATTCTCGGGTAAGTGACGTGACGGAAATAGTACCATATAGAGGCCTTGGAGGGTACGACGTTTGGTTGGTCGCCACCGTTATTAATGACACTGTGGGAGCGGTGCAAGGGGTCTAAATGTTCCCGTTGGTACTGCCACCCAATATTCATTAACTCTACGGCATCAGCAGCACTTCTTCCCCGCCAAGGAGACCCCGCAGCGTGCGCTGCTTCGCCCTCGAATTCGTACTGCACGGAAATTAATCCCGTTCCTCTGGCCTGTCCGTAGGAGACCGATAAGTTATTGCCAACGTGGGTAAAAATAGAAATGTCCACGTCGTCAAAGTAGCCATCTCTTGTATAAAACGCTTTGGTTCCTACCAATTCTTCGGCAACCCCTGGCCACAAAATCAATGTTCCAGACATACCTTCTCGTTCCATGATTTCCTTGACCGTTAGCGCCGCAAGAATATTGAGCGGTGTTCCTGAATTATGCCCTTCACCATGGCCTGGGGCGCCTTCTACGATGGGGTCATGATAGGCTACACCTGGCTTTTGCGACGCTTTGGGAATACAATCCAAATCGCTACCGATGGCAATGACGGGCTTACCACTGCCCCATTTGGCCCACCAAGCCGTTGGAATACCCGAAATTCCTTCTTCAATCGAGAAGCCATTTTCTTTGAGAATGCCCGTCAAATATTTCGACGTTTCTTCTTCTTGAAAACCCAACTCGGCGAAACTAAAAACCTTATCAACCATCACCTGCGCCATTTTCGCCCGTTGGTCTATCTTGGTCATTGCTTCTTTTTTCAAAGCGGCTAATTTTTTCTCTTCTTTACTCGTCTTTTGCGCTACGGCACAAGCCGTTAAATTGGCAATTAGTAGTAGTAATAGGCTTAATTTTTTCATAGAGTTATGTTTTTTAGTTCTACTCTTTTTGTTACAATATTCTTTTTTAAGGGTTCGACTCGGGAGAGTCGAGTTACCTTAGAGTTCGACTCGAGAAAGTCGAGTTATTTTACAGTATCATATTTAGTAAAAGGCAGCCGATTAATCCCACCACCGAAACAATTGTCTCCATCATCGTCCACGACCGAAAAGTTTCCATAATAGTCAAGTTGAAGTATTCTTTAAACAACCAAAAGCCCGTATCGTTGACGTTAGATAATGTCAAACTTCCTGCGCCCGTTGCCAAAACCAATAATTCGGGATTGACATCGGTTGCGCCAATTAGCGGTGCTACGATACCACCCGCCGTCAAAGCCGCCACCGTTGCGGACCCGAGAGCCACTCTCAACGCCGCGGCAATACACCAAGCAAGTAGTAACGGTGAGATATTGCTACCTGCCATTAGCCCTGTAATGTAATCTCCCGTACCGCTGTCCACTAATACCTGCTTAAAAGCGCCACCCGCTCCGATAATCAGAATTATCATGGCAATGATTTTGACCGATTCGGCCAAACTGTCCATTACTTCTTTCATATTCTTTCCCGTTGCAATACCTAAAGTATAAATAGCCACTAGCACAGCCAATAGGATGGCAATCACGGGGTCTCCCAAGAAATTTAATACTTTGGCCAGTATTGCTTCTTCGGGTAAGGTCAACTTGGCAACTGCCGAAGCAGCCATTAACAAAACGGGAATGAGCGCCGTGAAAATACTGACACTTAGAGAAGGTAATTGGTCTTCGGGAATTTCTTTGAGAGGAAATAGATTTTTAGGGGGCTCCTTAGTTTGAAAATTTCTTAGAGTGCTTCCGAAGATAGGACCTGCAATAATAATGGTCGGAATTCCGATAATGATACCGTATAATAATGTTAGGGAAATATCGGCTCCATAAATGACCGCAATGGCCGTCGGTGCGGGATGCGGCGGTAGAAAGCCGTGGGTTACGGACAGGGAAGCGACCATTGGAATACCTACGTATAAAATAGGCAATCTCGTCGATTGGGCAATGGCAAAAATGATGGGAATCAACATGATGAAACCCACTGAGTAGAACATAGGGACGCCGACAATAAAACCCGTTAAAATGACTGCCCAGTGAACGTTTTTTACACCAAATTTATCAATTAGCTTGGTCGTAATATTCTGCGCTGCGCCACTTTCTGCAATAAGCGCACCTAACATCGCCCCAAAACCGAGAATCAAGGCCAAGTATCCTAGCGTGCTTCCTACTCCTTTTTTGATGGATTCAATGACGTCGGTGATTTCCATTCCTAAGGCAACGCCTATTCCCAGCGATACTAAAATTAGGGCAATAAAGGCATTAAATCTAAGTCCAATAATGAGAATAAGGAGCACTAAAATACCTAGCGCAATTGTAATTAAGGGCATGTATTTTTCGTTTTGTAGAAAGTAGTCAGAAAAATCAAGTTGGCGAAATATAGAAATGATTTACCATAATGTCCCTAAATGTCAAACACTTTTTGTGAATCAAATCTAAATTTAAGATTTCTTCCAGAAACATTGCTAGTGCTTTTGCTGTCTTAGTTATTGATAGTTGTAACCAGTTAATGGTTTCCACTAATGGTAATCCTCTTTTGCTAACCTCCTAACTAAAAATAATACATGAAACGTTTAATTACTTCTATCTTTTTATTCTGTCTAATTTTTAGTAGTCTTTCTGCCCAAGAAATGGTGATGGAAAAAGCTACCCAAAAAACGGCAGCTAATCAACCCATTGCCAACTCACTCCTATGGGCCATTAGCGGTAATGGGCTTACGGATACTTCTTATCTCTATGGTACTATACACTTAATCGGTAAATCCGATTACTTCTTGACCGACCAGACCAAAGCTGCTTTTGACAAAAGTGAGCAAATTACCTTTGAAATTAACATGGCCAACATGAATGACATGGGCACCCAAATGGGCCTAATGATGAAGGCCTTTATGAACGATGGGTCAACGTTGAGTGACTTATTGGATTCTACTGCTTACGCCGAGGTCAAAGCGCATTTTGGCAAAATGGGGATGAATGATATGATGTGGGGTATGATGGAGCGCATCAAACCGATGTTCTTATCCGTTTTTGGTTCGATGGACATGGATATGTCTGGTGGCGGCTTAAACATGGGCGAAATGATGAGCTACGAAATGGAATTTATGAATATGGCCGAACAGCAAGAAAAGGCGACGGACGGCCTAGAAACAGCCGCTTACCAAATGAGTATGTTCGACAGTATTCCTTACCAAGCACAGGCCGAGATGCTCTATGAAAGCATCAAAATGGAATCTACGGAAGGTAGCGACCAGATGGATGAGATGGTAAAATTATACAAGAAGCAGGATTTGCAGGGCATGATGAAAATGTTTGCGGCGGACAAACAAGGCATCGGTCAATACGAAGATTTATTGCTCGTCGGTAGAAATAAAAATTGGATTCCTGTGATGCAAAAGATGATAAAGAGTCAACCGACTTTTTTTGCCGTTGGTGCGGGTCATTTAGGTGGGCCTAGTGGCGTAGTCAACTTATTGAAAGCAGAAGGATTTACGTTGACTCCATTAAATCAACGCACTTTGTAAAATTATCAAGAATGGGATAGAATTTCCTTTCGGAAAAAAGGGTTGTAGAAAGGCGTGATACTTTGTTGAACACAAAACGTCCTTTCACAACCCTTTTTTATAAAAATACCCGTCTTAGGGCATTGATTTCGATGTATAAAAACGTTAGAATAGATGAAAAGATTTAGCTAAACCTACATACCTCCGAATGATAAAACGCCTACAAAGTATCTACTATTCGTTCCCCGTCCAATTGCTTGTTTTGCATTTTCGGAGCAACTTATTATTGGTTTTTACATGGGTCCTGTTAGCCTTGCTAATCAGCGGACAAGTAGGCAGCATTTTCGGCGTCAAATATCTTTTTCTCTCGCCCGAATATTTGGGCAATATCAATTTTTGGAGTTTTTTTATCGTTGGCTTTTGGTTTGGCGCTTTCTTAATGTCTTGGAACTTGACCTGCTATTTACTAGATGCCCACCGCTTTCCGTTTATTGCCACGATGGCCAAGCCATTCACCAAATTTTGTATTAATAACTTCATCATTCCTCTTTCATTTTTTATTTTCTATTTTCTGAATATCGTCTATTTTCAGGGGTATTACGAGTTGAGTTCCTTCGAAAATATCTTGTGGAATTGTAGCGGGTTTATATTGGGTAATATTTTGCTTATTTCGCTACTGACCGTTTATTTTAATTTTACCAATAAGGACATCCTTAACTTTGAAAAACAGAAGCATGCGGTTCCGCCGAACTTGACGGAGCAGCTAGTGCCTGGAAGGCCTTACATTAGTATAGATTCCATTCGGGCGAATCGCACTAAGTGGAAGGTCACAAATTATCTATCCACCAATCTGCGGCCCATGCCAGTGCGCAGTGTGACGCATTACGATAAAAAGACGCTCTTTAAAGTATTCAAGCAAAACCATTTGAATATTTTAGTAGTACAATTATCGGGGTTTTTCTTACTTATCTTGCTCGGTTTTCTAATTGATAGCCCTTACTTCCGATTGCCCGCCGCTTCGAGTGTGTTTATCTTGGGCAGCATGATTACCGCCTTGGTGGGCGCCGTTACTTTCTGGTTCGGAAAATGGCGTTTGACAGTCATCCTGTTGCTTTTGTGTGGCGTACAACAGTTGACTAAATACGAATTTTTTGCGCACGAAAATAAAGCCTACGGGCTTGATTATACGGCTCTAAAAGCGACTTACGACTCGGATGTTTTAGACATTCAAAGTTACGCCAAGTACACTGCACCCGATATAAAAAACACCACCGAAATATTGGACTTGTGGAAAAGTAAGCAGTTACAAAGACGGCCTAAGATGGTTCTACTTTGTGTGAGCGGCGGAGGAATGAAAGCGGCTACTTGGACGACGCAGGTCATGCAACAAGTTGACAAAGCACTGGGAGGAGAGTTGATGCCCCACACTTCTTTAATTTCGGGCGCCTCGGGTGGAATGTTGGGCGCTGCGTACATGCGGGAATTATATTTACAAAAGCAACTGGGTAGAGACATTGATTTATACGACCAGCAGTACATTGAGGATATTTCCACCGATTTGCTCAATTCCATCATGTTTACGATTGTTTCCAACGATTTATTTTTACCTTGGGCTACCTTCAAATCAGGCGGGTACGAGTATCGGAAAGACCGAGGCTATATTTTTGAAAAGCAATTCAACGAAAATACTCGATACCTGCTGGACAAAACCATTAGTGCCTATAAAATCCCTGAAGAAGACGCCATTATTCCAATGATGTTTATCACGCCGTCCATTGTCAACGATGGTCGAAGAATGGTCATTTCTCCACTTGGCGTATCTTACATGACCAAAACGCCCGTCGTTCGTGCCAAAAGAAGCACAGTAAAAACGGATGCGGTTGATTTTGGTAAAATGTTCAAAGAACAGGACGCTATGAATTTAAAATTCACAACGGCGCTCCGCATGAACGCTACGTATCCTTACGTTCTACCTAATGTCCACCTACCGAGTAATCCACAAATTGAGGTACTAGATGCGGGCTTTCGGGACAATCATGGGATTACCTCCGCCACTCGATTTCTCCACGTTTTTAAAGACTGGATAGTTGAAAATACGAGTGGTGTAGTGCTAGTTCAGATTGATACTAAAGACGAAATTGGTGAAATTACACCGAGTGATGCGGATGGGCTAATTGGAAGTATTTTCAATCCACTAGGAATTGTAGGAAAACTATTAAAATTACAAGAGTTTGAACACGATACGAATCTAGGATTTCTCTTTGATTTATTAGGCGCAGAAAACTTTGATGTTATTCGCTTTTCCTATCAGCCCACTAAGAAAAATGAAAAGGCTTCTATGACGTATCACTTAACGGAACGGGAAAAACAAGACATCTTAAATGCTTTTTACCTAGAAGAAAATCAAGAGAACCTACAAGAACTGATGGATATTTTACACATTAGCAACACGCCTATCAGTAGTAATCGGTAATTTGGAGGAGCTATTTTGTTAAATAGCCTTCAATCCCTCAATCCTTCATTCATTCAATCTTTATATTATGGTCACCGCAATCGAAACACCAACAAAAAAAATTACCACTGGCGAATCCTACATTGCCTCTTTAAGAAATAGAAATCTTACTATTTATCTATTCGGCGAAAAAGTAGAGGACTACGTTGAACATCCAATGATTCGTCCTTCCATCAACGCTATCGCTGAGACCTACGAATTAGCCATTCACGCCCCCGAATTAGCGTCGGTTATTTCTCCCTTTACGGGAACGAGGGTGAGTCGTTTTCTCAACGTTTGTACGGATGCTAACCAACTAGTTTTGCAAAATAAAATGCAGCGTAAATTGGGACAAATAACTGGAACTTGCTTTCAGCGCTGTGTGGGGATGGACGCCTTCAATTCCCTGTATTCCGTCACTTATGAGATTGACGAAAAATATGGAACTACTTATCACGAACGGTTGAAAGGTTTCCTAACCTTGATGCACGAATATAATTACGTAGTTGGCGGTGCCATGACGGACGTAAAAGGCGACCGAAGTCTAGCACCGCACCAGCAAGAAGACCCCGATATGTTTGTCCACATCACAAAGCGAACGGCCGAAGGTGTTTACATTAGTGGTGCTAAGGCGCACCAAACGGGCTGCATCAATTCGCATTGGATGATTGTCATGCCGACCATGCGCTTAGGAGAAAACGATAAGGCCTACGCTATTACGGGCGCCGTTCCCGTCGATGCCAAAGGTATCACCTACATTTATGGGCGACAGTCTTGCGATACAAGAAGTATGGAAGAAGGAGACATTGATGTGGGAAATGCCAAGTATGGTGGGCAAGAAGCAATGGTTATCTTTGACAATGTTTTTATTCCCCACAAATATATTTTCATGGACGGCGAATACGATTTTGCGGCCATGCTCGTCGAACGTTTCACGGCCTATCATCGTCGAAGCTACGTTTGTAAAAGCGGCGTTGGAGATGTCCTAATTGGGGCCGCAGCTTCTATTGCCGACATGAACGGCGTACCTAAAGCTTCCCATATCAAGGATAAATTAGTGGAGATGACGCACCTCAACGAGACTATCTATGCTACTGGAATCGCCGCTTCCTACCAAGGCTACGCTACCAAATCGGGTGCCTACCTTTGCGACGGAATGTTGTCTAACGTCTGCAAACACCACGTTACCAAAATGCCCTACGAGATTGGTCGATTGGCGCAGGATTTAGGAGGGGGCTTAGTAGCAACCATGCCCTCCGAACAAGAATTGAACCATCCCGAAATTGGCGGACTTATTAAGAAGTATTTACGGGGGAAGGCCAGCGTCAAAACGGAAGACCGAATGCGGATTCTGCGTTTAATCGAAAACTTAACCCTTGGTAAAAATGCAGTGGGCTATTTAACCGAAAGTATGCACGGTGCGGGTTCGCCACAGGCACAGCGGATTCAAATTGGCCGTGCTATGCAAATGGAATATAAAAAACGGCTCGCCAAAATTATTGCGGGAATCGAAGTGGAAGGAGACAGAAGCGTTATTGTGGAAGAAGTGGGTAGTTATTTTGCTAGAGTCTTTGAAGTGTAGGGGAATGATTAGTAGCTAGTTAGGCAAAATACTAATTTATAACCCTTTGCCTATATGCTATTAATCATTTACAACTTATAAGTGTTCATGTTATTATATCATCGTATTAGCAAAAAAAATGCACCAATTATGAATATTTTTTATTATTAATTATTGCCAGATTTTACGCAATTTCATTTTTCAAATCACTGAAAATCAATATTTTAAAAATATAAAATGCTTGGTTTTACGAGTTTGAAATAAGAGATGTATATACACCTGGTGTATATATTTATAAGTTCCTGTGGAATCCTCCCTTCGGTCGGACTCCACAGGAACGGCCACGGCGAGACTGCTATGCGCGCCCCGCCTTTGCCCTGTTTCGCCCAACCTCCCCACAGGGGTCGGTCGGACT
>JBCCQK010000044.1:0-27369 GCA_039024375.1 Bacteroidota bacterium | reverse complement strand
TTTTTTTATTTTTTTTTTTAATATTGTGTTACCCCCTCTTGTTGTGTGGCACCCACTAAACCTTTTTAAAATAAAGTCTATTGAATTAACTTACAACGCCGACTGAAACTGCTGTAAAAATCGAACATCGTTTTCAAACAGCAATCGGATATCATTAATCCCGTATTGCATCATCGCCTGCCGTTCAATTCCCATGCCGAAGGCAAAACCAGAATATACTTCTGGGTCAATGCCACAATTCTCTAGTACATTGGGGTCCACCATACCACAGCCTAAAATCTCTACCCAACCTGTGTATTTACAGACGTTGCAACCTTTACCTCCACAGATAAAGCAAGAAACGTCCATCTCTGCACTCGGTTCGGTGAATGGAAAGTAGGAAGGGCGCAATCGAATGTCGGTTCCCACACCGTACAATTCTTCGGCGAAATACAATAACGTCTGCTTCAAGTCGGCAAAGGACACATCTTTGTCAATGTACAACCCTTCCACTTGGTGGAACTGACAATGCGACCGTGCCGAAATCGTCTCGTTTCGATATACTCGTCCTGGGGCAATAATACGAATCGGCGGCTTCTGCGTAGTCATTGTTCTCGCCTGTACGGAGGACGTATGTGTCCTGAGTAGCATCGACGTACTATCTTTCAAGTAGTAGGTGTCTTGCATATCCCGTGCGGGGTGGTCTTCGGGCGTATTCATCGCCGTAAAATTATGCCAGTCATCCTCAATTTCTCGTTCTTCGGCTACCGAAAACCCAATTTTGGCAAAAATATCAATAATGCGATTCATGGTAATCGAAACGGGGTGTCGGGAACCCAAAGCAATCGGTTCGGCGGGTGCCGTCAAGTCCAAATCATCGCCCGCTGCTTCGTCCGCTACGGTTTCCAACGTCTCTTTCAGTTCCTTAAATTTCGCCTCTGCCTCGTTTTTAGCTTGATTGATTAATTGCCCAAATGCTTTTTTCTGCTCGTTCGGCACTTCTCGGAAGCCTTTTGACAAGGGTTTAATGATATTTTTAGACCCTAAATACTTAATTCGAAATTGCTCTAAAGCGGCTAAATCCTGTGGTGCTTCCGCCGCTATATCCTTAATGATTTGTTGTAAATTCTCGAATACCGTCATTGGTTATGAATGATGAATGATGAATGATGAATAGCTTGCCCGTATGGGATGAATTCAGCAATCATCTTGCAATGAATAAATTGTATGGGTTGCTTTTCTAGTTTAAAGCCTGCAAAGGTATCACTTTAAACTGTATAATGGTTTGGGCTTTCTGCGGTTTTGTGCAACAAAACCTATAATAAATCACGGTATTCCTTACTAAAAAAGACTACTGTATCTGATTGTAATAAAATTTCCAACCTCGCATCATCGTATTGACCATTCAACCTTTTTTCAATCATTTTCATTTGCCTTGGAGAAATATAGACATCTTCGTTACCTAAGACCTCCAAAATTTTTTTTGATTAAAGTTTCCTCTAGTTCATATTGGTTAAAATCGAAGTTCTTTATTTTTAAAAAATGGCGCAAATCTCGAGAACTGTTAGGTCTATCTTGATGAAAACTAGTAGCATTAGCTTCTTTTTGCGCTAGTATGTTCTGTAAATGGATACCAATAGCTATTCCCAAAATGAAAAGAAAGGAAAGAACTATCGGTACGACTTTAGGATTTATTACCATTTTAAAACTTTATTAACGTGAGTTTTGGATAAGCTGAAAGCCCTTTAGGGCTGGCTCTGTCTGTAGTAGTTTATTGATAAAGGAACTTTTAGCGCCTTTAGGTGCGGCACTGGGAGTCGAACCTAAAGGCCCTACATGCTACAAACCAACTATTTTCTACAGACAGTGCCGCCCCGATGGGGCTAAGTTGTTGAACATCAATGATTATTATCCAAAACTCACGTTTATTAGTATCAATCAAGAAAAGAAGGCTAGCATCAGAGAAGGAACACGACCTACATTGAATGTCCCAAAAAGGACGACCTACAAACATCCTGTCATCCTGTTTAGATAAAATGCTTCAACATGATAATTTCCTTCTCATCCAGAAACTTGTAACGCCCTCGCGGCAAATCCTTTTTAGTCAATCCTCCGTAATACATTCGATCTAATTTGACCACTTCGTAGCCCAAATGCTCAAAAATGCGGCGGACGATGCGGTTCTTACCAATATGAATTTCAATGCCCACTTCGTTTTTCTCCTTATTTCGAACGTAGTCCACTCCATCCACTTCGGCAAATCCATCTTCTAAGGTCAATCCCTCCCGAATGGCCTGTAAATCCTTTTTAGTCACGGGTTTGTCCAAAACGACGTGGTAAATTTTCTTAACGTTATAACTAGGATGAGACAATTTTTTGGCCAAATCGCCATCGTTCGTCAAGACTAGCAAACCCGTCGTTTCCTTATCTAACCGTCCAACGGGGAAAATTCGTTCCGAAACATCGGTCCCAATTAAATCCATCACCGTTTTTCGACCTCGGTCGTCGTTCGACGTGGTAATTGTTCCTTTGGGTTTATTCATCAAAACGTAAATGCGACGTACCTCAATTTGGATTTTTTCTCCTTTAAAATGCACTTCGTCGTTCGGGTTGATACGGTGGCCTGGTTCGTTAATGACCTGACCATTTACTTTTATCAGTCCATTTTTGATGTGTTCGTCAGCCTTTCGACGAGAACAAATGCCGCAGTGTGCTACGAATTTATTCAAGCGAACATTATCCCCCAAATCACTGGGTGTGATGGTTTCTTTCGTTTGTAACCGATTGATAGCTTTCGGGTTGAAAGGACCATATTTAATCGTCTCTTTTTTATGATTCGTACGCTGTTTCTTTCTTCGTCTATGTTCCATTTTTTTGAACTATTGTAGGTTCGGAAAGGTTAGGGTAACAATTATTTCCTTCCTAACTTTTTTGCAAAGATAACGGGACTATTCAGAATAGAGAATAACAGCCCATGGATTAGGCGGCAAATGCTACTAGAAAGGCTATTTTTTAACTACCTTTTTAAAACTAAAACTTTTTCAAAACTGTTTTGAAAAATATTATATGATTATACAAAGGTTTATTCATATATTATTTTACCTTTGAAGAAGGAATTGATACATTTACAGAATTGGTTAGTAGGATTAACTATTTTTTCAGTAACACTAAATGGTTGCCGTAGGAAATAACTGTGCAGTACGCTCTAATTTTTCCTGTGGCCAAATATTAACAAAGCGTTTACTATGCGAGTATATTTTGATAATGCAGCTACCACTCAATTAGACCCTGCGGTCATCGATGCAATGACTAAGGTGATGCAAGAAAATTATGGCAATCCTTCCTCTATTCATCGAGAAGGACGAACTTCTCGGTCGATTATTGAAAAAGCCAGAAAGGCCATTGCGAAGTGTATCAATGCGTCCATCGGAGAAATTTTTTTTACGTCGGGCGGTACGGAGTCCAGCAATATGGCGCTGAAATGTTCTGTTCGAGATTTGGGTGTACAGCGAATTATTACGTCGCGCATGGAACACCACTGCGTGCTACACACGGCAGAAAGCCTAGAAAAAACACACGGGATAGAGGTAGCCTACGTGGATATTGATAATTGTGGCCGAGTCGATTATGTCCAATTGGAAAGTTTGTTGTCCAACAGTGATAAGAAGACGCTAGTATCATTGATGCACGCCAATAACGAGATTGGAACGGTGATGGATATGGAGCGTATTTCTAGTATTTGCCAAGCGAACAATGCTTTGTTTCACTCTGATACGGTACAAACAATAGGACACTTCCCCATAGACGTGGAGCAAACTAAGATTAATTTTCTGACGGGGGCGGCGCATAAGTTTCACGGTCCCAAAGGTGTAGGCTTCATTTACATCAATGGCGAAACGCAGATAAAGCCGTACATCGATGGGGGCGCACAAGAGCGGAATATGCGGGGTGGTACCGAAAATTTTTACGGCATTGTCGGTATTGCAAAAGCCTTAGAAATGTCCGTCGAAAATATGGAGCATCGTAGAAATCACATCGAATCCATTCGGCAATACATGAAAGACCAACTCACCGAAAACTTCGAAGATGTTCAGTTCAACGGTTGTCAAGAAAATTACCTTTATACCGTATTAAGTGTCTCTTTCCCACCGCATCCGAAAGCGGATATGATGATGTTGAACCTAGATATTGCGGGCATTAGTGCATCGGGCGGCAGTGCTTGTAGTTCGGGGGCTGAGAAAGGTTCTCACGTTTTGGAAAGCATCCAAGCACCGAGCGATAGAAAAACCATTCGTTTCTCTTTTTCTCATTATAATACCAAAGAAGAAGTGGACTTTTTGATTGAGAGGTTAAAGTCAATTATTGCTGTAAAACAAGCAGCTATTGTGTAGTTTCAATTATTGTTGTTTGGTGCTTGTTTCAAGTTCTTGTTTGGTTTTCTATTTGTCTTTCTTGGTACTAATTTAACAACTTTCAAGTTCATAATCAAGCTATTTTACGAGCATTAACTTCATCTTCTGAATCCTATCAATCAACTTTTCCGTACTCATTCGCTCTCGCAGTCTATCGACCATAATGGGAAAAGCGAAGGGCGTTGCCTTTTTCGGTTGGCTCAAAACAAGGCGTTGACCATTGATTCTTTCTAAGGCTAAACGCATTCGAGACTCATCCAACTGAAAGTTGAGTACTTCGTCAAAGGCCTGCAAATAAAGCAAATTATCGGGTTCGTAGTCGTGGAAAACGTCGAAAAATAATTGAGAGGAGGCCTGTAAGTGACGGTCTTTTTTCTTCATACCCGGAAAGCCTTGAAAAACGAGTCCCGCAATGCCCGCAATTTCTCGAAAAGCCCGTTTGGCCAACTCTACGTTATTGACGCTCGTTTGAATATCCGCAATTAAGTTTTTGGTAGAAAAAAGCCCTTTTTCTATCGCCGTTTGAATGGGAATCTCGGTATCGGAAAGTAATTCGAAACCGTAGTCGTTCATCGCGATAGAAAAACTGATGGGTTGCAGTTGACCGATTCGGTGGGCGAATAGAGCACTCATGCCTTCGTGGACGCCTCGACCTTCGAATGGATAAAAAACCAAGTGGTAGCCTTCTCTACTCTTAAAATATTCCACTAAAAATTCTTGGTCAGTCGGCAAATGTGAACGTTCTTGCTGTAAGTCGGCAAGCGGTTTCAATTTCTTTAATTCGGGCGAGTCGTAATTCCCTTGAGCCATCTGCATCACCTTTTCCCGAAAGGAAGCGGATAGTTGCGAAGATAATTGCAAACGACCGCCGAGCCAAGCGGGAATTTTTCCCTTTTTCTTTTTACTGGCTCGCACTTGTACGGTCATATTTTTGATTCGGACAATTTCTAAACTACGCCCCGCAAACCAAAAAGTGTCCCCTTTGGACAATTGCGAAACGAACCATTCTTCCACCATTCCAATCTTTTTGCCATTCATAAATCGCACTTCCATTTGGGCGGCATTGCCCACGATGGTACCCATTGACATTCGGTGACGCCGAGCGATACTTTTATTATCGACTTGGTAAAGGCCATTTTCGACGCTCACTTTTTTGTATTCGTCGTAGGCAAAAAGCGCCGCACCGCCCGAAGTGATGAATGATAACGCCCACGCCCATTCTTGGTCGCTGATACTTCGAAAGGAAAAAGTTCGCCTAACTTCCGCCAAAATTTTTGCGGGAACGAAACCGTCCGAAACGGCTAAAGTCACCAAATACTGGGTCAACACGTCGAACGAACGTACATAAGGTACTCGACTTTCCATCTCCCCTTTTTTGATGGTATCTCGTAGCGCCGCACTTTCAATCAATTCCAAAGAATGAGTTGGGACGAAGTAAATCCGACTCGTTGCGCCCGGTTGGTGGCCGCTCCTACCCGCCCGTTGTACAAACCGTGCGACGCCTTTGGGGCTACCAATTTGGACAATCGTTTCTACGGGGCGAAAATCTACCCCCAAATCCAAACTAGAAGTACAAACCACTACCTTCAGTTGTTCTTCGTGTAGCGCCGTTTCGACCCAATCTCTCAACTCTCGACTAATCGAACCATGGTGCATGGCCATTTGTCCCGCAAAATCGGGTGCTACTTCTAATAGTTGTTGGTACCAAATTTCGCATTGTGCTCTAGTGTTGGTAAAAATGAGCGACGTTTTACTTTTTTGTAAAATCGGCACTACTTTCGACAATAACGTAATGCCCAAATGACCCGACCAAGGGAATCGCTCAATTTCGTCGGGTAAAACAGGAATAATATCCATCTTTTTCTGAATGTTCGCTTTGATGATAATGGGCGGATTTTGTGTATCCGTAGCGCCCATTAACACGTCCATTCCTTGTGCTAAATTGCCGATGGTAGCAGAGATACCCCAAGTTTTTAGCTCTGGTAAAAAGCCCCTTAATCTTGATAGACCTAATTCCATCTGTACGCCTCTCTTGGAACCCAACAATTCGTGCCATTCGTCCACGACGACAGTTTTTAGGTTCTTGAAGTACTTTTCGTAACCTTTACTAGCGATTAAAATGTGGAGACTTTCGGGGGTAGTAATGAGAATTTCGGGCGGCTTTTTTTTGATTTTGTTGCGCTCACTCGTTTTCGTATCGCCCGAACGGACGGCAACCGTCCATTTAAGCCCCAGACCTTCAATCGCCCGTTCGGCGGACTTTTTTATTTCTTTAGTGAGTGCCCGAATCGGCGTTATCCAAATGGCTTGAATACCATTATTGCTTTTAGTGAGGTCGTTAGGGTGCTGTCGAATGAACTCTAGCGCAATAGGAATGAACAAAGAATAGGTCTTGCCACTGCCTGTTGGCGCATTAATGAGGCCGCTTTTACCTTCGAGATAGGCGCTCCACGCATTTAATTGAAAAGGAAACGGCGTCCAACCTCGTTGTTGAAACCATTTTTTGCCTAAGTCAATTAATGCTTGATTCGTCATTTTTTATTGTATCTGATGGAATAATTGGAGGGGGATTTTCCGTTGGTATAACCGAATCTTCGAATAAAGGTTTGATGGCCGTGGTGTCTGTCGGTAAATCAATTTCGGGTCGTGTTGGCTTAACGGGTCGTTTGATACGATTACTAGTGTCCACTCTACTCAGTGCCAACTGAATCATCACGGAATCGGCGATGATTAGGGCTTCAGCTAGGGCTTCTTTGGCACAAGAAGCGATGGTTTTTTGCCGATGGGCAGCAATTTTTTCCTGAATAATTTGGTCCATATGCGCTTGCTTGAGGGCCTTTTCGTCGTGACAAGCGGTGAAAGTGAAAAAGAATAGCATTAAGAAAATGAAGGTAGAAAAGTAGCTTTTTGACAGGATTACAGAATAAACAGGATTTAAAATGTTGGCGATAAAAATCATGTAAATGTATTTTGTCAGAGTTCCTTCGAAATTATTTTCTGCACATTTATGACAAGAAATTCTTCTAAGAGACAGAGAAATAAGAAGTCAGAAGTCAGACCATTTCATTGTCAGAGGTCAGATTTTTGACGTTGACAAGTCTAAAATCTGACTTCAGACAATGAAATGGTCTGACTTCTATGGTACTGGCTCTACTAGATTAGGACTGAGGACAAATAAGTGCCCCAATGTTTCTTTTACAAAAATATGCTAAATAAATATTACATTTGACCTCTTAGGACAGTTACTATTCGAAGTTCCACATGGCTTACTCCATTTCCATTCCATTTTACGCTTTTACGCTTCGATTCTCGCCAGAGAATACGTTACGAACGCCTTTGTCCGACGCAACGGCCGTCCGTTTAAACGAAGAATTTCATTTGTTAGCGGGTAGATACGCAGAGGTTTTTCAGAAAAAAGTAATTAATAAAGGCGATTACCAGCAATTGCTCAACGAGTATTTGGAAGGGGACTATCAAGAGTTGGAAATAGAAATTTCGTTCAAAGCATCCAAAGATAAAATTAGCTACCCCGAGTTTAGTTTAACGTTTGTCTATTTCTCGAAAGTTGTTTCAGAAAAAGGAGCCTATTGGGGAATTGTTCCCGCTTTGGGGGTCGAAACCTTTGCCAATGACGAACTCCAGTTGGAAGAGAACATCGAAGAAGCAATATATTCGGAATTTATTCGCCAACAACGGGGAAAGTCGGTTCGTGCTATCATTGCCACAATCTGGTACGAAGCGATTGAAATGCAAAAACAGGCCATTGATTTTCGTTTTCCTAGTTTGAAAGAACTAGAAGATATTCAAGAGGGAAAAGAAGTATCCCTTTTACCCAAGATTGCCAAAAAAATAGAGGTGAGTCGTACCGCCACTTACGGTCGAAAAGAATTGCTCAACCAACTCACCAAAGCGGTAAAGGGTAAGTTTAATCGCAACATTTTACTGGTCGGTGCTTCGGGAGTAGGCAAAACGGCCTTAGTGTGGGAATTGGTGCGACAAAAGGACAAGCGAAAAATTACGGGAGAATTTTGGGAGACAACCGCTTCTACGATGATTAAAGAATTGACGGGGGAGACGGGGTGGCAGGATAATCTGGCGTTGGTCTGTCGAGAATTGGCTAAGAGCAATGATTTCCTATTCGTTCGCAATTTTATGGAATTATTTGAAGTGGGGCAGTATTCGGGCAACACGGTGAGCATGGCCGATTACCTACGCCCCTACGTTGGCCGAGGGGAGTTGACGCTTATTTCGGAATGTACGGAAGAGGAAAGGGCTAGAATTGAATTGCGCAGCCCCAACTATTTATCGCTTTTTCAAGTCATTCGTATGGAAGCTCCACAGAAAGACTTGGAAGAGATTATCATCAAAAAGGTAAAAGATTTAGCTAGCAATCGGCGTATTGGATTAGAGACGGAAGCCATCAAAGAGACGCTGCGACTCAACCGTCGATTTACGCCCTATGCGGGACTACCGGGTAAACCCATTCGCTTTTTGGAAAGTATTTTAATTAGCCAAAAGCCCAGCGACAAAAAAAGTAAAAAAACACTGGTGGGACGCTCCGAGGTGACCCAATATTTTTGCGAAGAAACGGGGATGCCTAATTTTATCATTGACCCCACTGTGCCGATGAATCCGACGGCTATAAAGCGACAATTTAATGATAACGTTTTCGGACAAGAAAAAGCGGTTGATAGTATTGTAAATTTACTGGCTTCGGTCAAAACGGCCTTGACCAAAACGGGCAAACCCATCGCTTCTTTCTTGTTCGTGGGGCCAACGGGCGTGGGGAAGACTGAGCTAGCCAAAGTGTTGGCGCAGTTCATGTTTGGTCACCGCGATAAGATGGTGCGTTTCGACATGAGCGAATATGCGGATGCCTATTCCGTGATGCGCTTGACGGGGGTGAGTTACGGTTCGGACGGTTTGCTGACGGCGGCGGTACGAAGAACTCCTTTTTGTGTCTTGCTGTTCGATGAGATTGAAAAAGCCCATGCTAACTTTTTCGATTTGTTGTTACAAATATTAAGCGAGGGCCGTTTGACGGATAGCAGCGGTCGCTTAGTTAATTTTTGTAGTACGATAATTATTATGACTTCTAATATCGGAGCGACGAATTTGCAAAGCAATCGTATCCGCATCAAAAAGACCGTAGAGACGGAAGCGATTCATACGCATTTTATAAGTGCCGTACAACAGTTTTTTCGCCCCGAATTGTTTGGGCGTATTGACGAGGTGATACCCTTTGCTCCGCTATCTAACGACGTAATTCACTTTGTCGTAGAGCGTGAAATAGCGTTATTCAAAAAATTAGAAGGGATTCAGTTTCGGCGATTAGAATTAAAAATTGACCCTGAAGTTTACGATTATTTGGCTACGGTTGGGTATAGTCCCGAATATGGTGCTAGACAATTGCAACGAACGATTAAGGAACATCTAATCATTCCATTAGCACAACAACTCAACCAATACGATAACGAAGACCAATTGATTGCTGCTATTCAAATGGTTGATGATAAAGTAGAAATCGCCATTGATGCGGACCCGCTTGGTCTGGATTTGTTATTGGAAGAATTAGAAAAAATTGACTATGCGGACCACGCCAGCGAACTACGGCGAGGGTTAGCAGGTTTGGAAGAAGGTCGGGCCTTCGTCCGATTGCTGAGTGAAATAGAAGTACTCGAACGGCAAAAGAAAAAGCAAGCGGAAGCGTTTTGGAACAATCAAAAAAAAGCTAAAAAGTACGCTTATTTATTAGAATCGAGAGAAAAATTGTACCAACTGAAGCAAGCGATTGATACGCACGAACAAGCGGTCTCTCTTGCTTACATGGGATTTCAAGCTTACAATCCTAAAATTACTCAAGCGCTAAAAGACTGGCAAAAATCCTTATCTTCATTCAAAACAGAATTGGCGGGACGTATTTATCCACACCTCAATCAAACTTTTCTAGCCATTTATGGCATCCATCCCCAATCTATAATGCATCTCTATTTGGAAATTGCGGAGCGAAAAGGCTTTAAAACACACGTGAAATCTATTTGGTATCGGGAGCGCCTCTACAAGTCAACGACCGCTACGCAAGAGGATGAAAAAGGTCGAGCAATCGTAAAAAATCATCCACAAAATAAGCAATACTTGGCGCTTGATTTTGAGAACGCTGGTAGCAAAAAGTTGACTCCACCCACACCAAAAGATATTTTATGCGGCGTCATCTTAAAGATTAGTGGCCCTTGTGTCCACCTCTTTTTAAAAGACGAGGGTGGTTTACATTTATTAGAAGATGTACAGAACCCGAAAGAGTTTCAAAAGTACTTACTCACCGTTACGGAAACGGAACCGACGATTCCAGAAGACATTCATCGAAAAGATTTTTATAGTAAACTACCTGCCAAAAGAATATTAACGCCCTATCAGATTTATGATAAGCAGACAAAATGGTCGTCGGACATTCAACAAAAAGGAGAGTATGCGGGTGCATTAATTCAATATAAAAACGAGGATTTCAAGCGTAAGTTGGACAGTGAACTGTTTTAAGGGATGACGAAATAAATAACCTACACATCTGACGGCTTGGCATCCCATCCGCTTTGCGGTTCAGATGCTGTGCATCTTCATCCAATTAGCGTCGTTAAAATTTTCCAACGTAGCTGGGCTATGCTGAATAATTTTGCCTAGCTAATTGAAAAAATAACCTCGTCATTTTGCGTAGTTTATTTAATTCCTCATCCCTAACCTAAAATTTCTTCCCTATCCTTGAGCAAAATAACGGTCTGTTTGTTTGCCCTTACATGAGACCATTATTGATTTTATTTTTACTGCTCAATACGATGATAGCACCAACTCTCTTCATTTTAGAAAATTTTGACCCTACTACACAGCTTGATTGGCGCATCTTGAATGACGGTGTAATGGGTGGCCTTTCCGAAAGTAGAATGGAAAAATTAAGTGATGGCATTGGGCAATTTAGCGGAACAGTTTCTTTGCGGAATAATGGTGGCTTCGCCTCAACTCGCGCCTTATTGCCTAAAATGCCCAAGAACAATTATACTAAGGTAATTTTAAAAGTCAAAGGAGATGGTAAAAAATACAGCTTTCGCCTTCGCTCCAATCATAACTTTGACGGCGTTTCCTATCGTCAAGATTTTAGTACCCAAAAAGGAGAATGGCAAGAAATAGCATTGCCATTAGCTGATTTTGTACCTACTTGGCGAGGGCGAGTAGTACGCGATGTGCCTCCAATAATAGCGACTCAAATTCAACAGATTGGCTTTTTGATTTCTGATAAACAGGAAGGTGCGTTTGAATTACAGATAGATTGGATTGGGTTAGAATGAGGCATTACAATTTTAATTAAATTTCTTGGCAAATCTTTAGCAACCAGCTTCTGTTGGTCAATGTCTCCGTTGTGTTTATTTTTTCGATGATTGTCGGTATTTTCTTCCTGTTGGCTCTAACAATCTGGTGAAGTATCGTTGTGAAATTAAGATAGGTTTCTTTGAAATTTTCTGATATTTCTTTATTCCGGCGGATAAAAATGGAAAAGGAAGCTATCAAGGAGAACAATGGTTCTATTTCTTCATTTTCGTAATAAATTTTCAATAGCATCGTCTTAGCACCGAGCGTGTAAAACACATCCGAATAGGCAACCAATAGTAAGTGATATTGAGCTTCCCCGTAGTTTCCTTTCCGATAGGCTAAATCTGCTAGATTATAATTAAGTGCGTCTTTTTGAAACTCTAAAGCCAATTTCCTGTGATAATCTTGAATAAATTGTTCGGTCCAATCATATCGTTTGAGATTGAAGCCTAATTTAACCACATTTTTAAAGTCCCACGGAGAGAGAAAGCCATCTACAAATAAAAATTCTTGTTCAATTCCTTCCAGATATAGATTTAAACACTCATTGGCGTAGTATTCTTTCCGATTGTTGTATTTAATTTGGCTACCGCAGTAATTTATCGCATAATGGTAGATTTCTTGTTTTTCAATATTAGGAATTTCTTCACTACTCCGTGGAATCAATTTTCGTAACCTTTCAAAATGCTCTTCCTGTTCGGGATGAATCAACATTTTAAAGATTTGCAGATAAATGCTAATAATCGGTTCTGCTATCTGGTCTTGTGCGTTGAGATAGTCGTAAATAATTTTAGCAAATCGCAAGTCGTACTCTACTGAAAATAATTGTTGACGATTGAGCATACCACAACTGTATTTTAGTTTTTTGAACCAATAGAAATGGTCTAAATTACTGGAAGTAATAGCCAATTGTCCGCCATCTTTTCGTAAATCTTGATTGCTAAAATAAGTCGTAGCAATATCCGACAGCTTGTATTTACTGTAATAATACTCTGATGATTTGAGGTGGGTTTTATGGTGTAGCAATGTACTGCCTTCAAAATAACGTTTAGCATGCTTTTCTAATTTTCTATCTACCAAGGCTTCTAGTGTGTAGTTCTCCCTAGCGCCGAGTCTCTCCATTTTTTCCTGCCCCAAAAACTGTTCCGCTGCCCTCAGTGTGTAATTCATCAGATACCGTATCTGTTTGTCTTGAAAAGGCTGTTTAGGATACAATTTTTGATAGATAAGCTCTTTCCTCAGCTTCTTAGCCGAAAATTCGGGAGCAATCGTCATTAGATAACTGTAAAAGGCCACCAAATCTTCCCTTTTGTTGAAGTAAGGGGATTGTAGAAACTCTTTGAATCGTCGCCACTCTCCCTTTTGGAAGGTTTTCAAGAGCTCAATCAATTTACTTTCGTGCATTTTCCCTATAAAAATTTCGACAAAAAATATAAAATAATTTATTTTTTAAATATTCAATAAATTAAAAATCAACAACTTAAAATCCATTTAAAGAAAAAATGAATAGTTTTTATCAATAAAAATACGACATTAAATCTCGACAATTACCTTTTTTTGTAATTGTGTCGCTAACCATCCAAACCTATTTTTGTATCATCAAAAGCGAAAAACAATACTTATTTTAGTCGCCATGCACCTTACAGTTTCTTTTTATGAAAAAAATGAACTGCTTAAAAAAACAGACATTCCATGAAGTTTTCATTGCAATTGGCAATTGCTTTCTTACTCTATCCTACAAGTGGTTGGACGCAGACGGTCTGGCCGGGCGACGTTAATGATAATGGTATTGTGAATGAAGTTGATTTACTTTTTTTAGGTTTTGCGTTCAATCAAACGGGTAGTAGTCGTACCAATGCTTCAACTGATTGGCAGGCACAAACGGTAGAAATTGCTTGGGAAGGCACTTTTCCCAACGGTTTGAGTTTTGCCTACGCCGACTGCAACGGGGACGGAATAGTGGACGAAGCAGACGCTGCCGTTATTCAATTAAACTTGAATCGAACGCACAATGATGTACCGCTAGTTCTTGACGAAATACTAGAAGCAGTGTTCGAAGAAGACCCACAGTTCGCCTTTTTGAACGAAGATTTAACGGTCCAAGGCGGCGATGTCGTGGACTTAAACATCAGTTTAGGCAGTGCAGACCAATCGGTTGATAACCTCAGAGGGTTGGCTTTCACAGTACGTACTGACCCTCGATTTATTCGCACCGACCTCACTCAATTTGAACTGAACGAAGTAGCGTGGATAAAACCCTTTGGAAACGAAAACACAGAGTTGATTTTGGAGAATCCCGAGCAAGGAAAGGTTACGGTAGCCTTTGCGGTAACTGATGACCAAGCGGTAAGTGGTGCGGGGCTAATTGGGACCGTTTCTATAGTTATCGTAGAAGATATCGTTGACTTTTTAGTCCAAGAAGATACCTTAAAGGTCGAAATTGACAGCATCACCGTTGTCACGGATAGTCTAAAAAAAGTACCAATACTGGGAGCGAGTATAGAATTGGAAGTAGAAGGTCGCATAACGAGTACCTCCAATCCGATTTTAGACAACCTAAAACTATATCCTAATCCAACCAACGGTTGGCTTTTATTACAGCGCAACGCCGTTGAAGTAGAACGGGTTGAAGTGGTCGATGCGCTGGGAAAAGTTGTCTTTCAAGAGAATTTGGGTAAAAACGATTTTCAAGCTTTTGATTTACAGCACCTCCCAAAGGGAACCTATTGGCTAAAAATAATAACGCCATTCGGACTCAAAAATACCCCTTTTCAAAAACTATAATTTGAACACTCTGAAACACCAATTTTAACCGAAATTTTTAACCAAAAGTAAAACACGCTAATAAACTGATTTAAGTCAATCTTTGCCGAACACTCAGAACAACACACTTTTCCCATGAACGATTACAATTAGGCAAAGGAAAAAATCAAGACCATGTTACTGGGCGGTTCGTAAGAATCGCTCAGTTTAACCAAACCGAAAACTAAAGATTATTTGGATAGTAATGGACAGTAGTTTATCCTTAAACCGATGACTACTAAAATGTACAAGGGCCGCTCAAAGGAGTGGCCCTCTTTTTTTTGTCAAAAAACGCAAAGCAATGAACGAACATTTTGTTTCTCCTATTTCTTTCGTATTATTACTATTCTAAACTACAGACTGTGAAAAAATCATTCTCCTTCTTGCTATTTTGTTTACTCACCACTACACTGCTTGCGCAGAAGATAAAATACACCGATTCTTTTTTAGAAAAATTGGAACAGACGCAAATTGACGTATTTACGCCCGTCGAAGGAAAGTATAAAAGCGTCCGACCGTTGAAAAATGATTTTCAACCCATTGACCACGCCATTGTCTCCAAACGGGAAAAAATAGTCATTCGGTACTCCGTAATTCCCTACGATAGCGATAAGCCAGCGACCCAATTGCCACACGTAGATTTTATGCGCCTCGTTACCTCCGTTGCGTCTAACGACGAAGATGCGGGCGTGGTTAGTGTGCATGCCCTAGACAATCCGCAACTAAAAACGTATTTTAACGCCGATTGGGGAAGCATGGCGTATTTTAAGCCCAAATATCGCTTTTCAGAGGCTCAACATTGTCGATTACTGGCTTTGTTCAAGGAAGGTCAAGGGACCGTTTACGTATTTTTTCTTTTTGATGAACCAAGTCCCGCTTTGGATAATCGCCTACGGGCGCTACAATTTCGAACCAATTTGTAAGAACAATACAACTCCAGAGAATCACTTTTAAAAAAACCTCAACCATGCCTATTATTCAACCCGTCCGAGGCTTCCGTCCTCAGTTTGGCGATAACTGCTTTATCGCCGAAAATGCTACCATTGTTGGCGATGTGATTTGTGGAGCCGATTGCAGCTTTTGGTTCAACGCCGTTGTTCGTGGCGATGTGAACAGCATCCGCATTGGCAACAAAGTCAACATTCAAGACGGTGCGGTCATTCATTGTACTTACGAAAAAACGAAGACGATTATCGGTAATAACGTCTCGATTGGGCACAACGCTATCGTACACGGTTGTTCCATCGAAGATAATGTTTTAGTGGGAATGGGCGCCATCATTATGGACGACGCTAAAGTGGCTTCCAACGTTTTGATTGCCGCAGGTGCCGTTGTTTTGGAAAGAGCCAATTTAGAATCGGGCTTTATTTACGGTGGTATTCCCGCAAAAAAAATTAAACCGCTGACCAAAGAAAATTTTCAGCATTACATTGGGCGTATCGCTAACAATTATATGCTGTACGCTAGTTGGTTCAAGGATAATTAGTGATTAGTGACTACTGACTAGTTAGACAAAATATTTATGTCCTCTACGCAAAACTTGTTATAATGCCAACTGCTTCACTTTTTCCAAATTTTGAATGTAAAAGAATACAAACTTCCGAAACGGAAATTAACCTAGTTGTTGGAGGCGAAGGACCACCACTCCTATTGCTACACGGTTACCCACAAAGTCATATTATTTGGCACAAAGTGGCCCCTAAATTAGCCGAATTTTTTACGGTCGTTGCTACCGATTTACGCGGCTATGGAGATAGCGGAAAACCGAAAACGGATGAGCAGCATCTACCTTATTCAAAGCGAGTAATGGCCAAAGACCAAGTGGAGGTCATGCAGTATTTGGGCTTTGATACTTTCAAAGTTATCGGTCACGATAGAGGGGCGAGGGTCGCCCACCGAATGGCACTAGACCATCCGAAAAAAGTAGAGCAATTGGTGCTACTCGACATCTTACCAACCCTATGGCTATACGATAATACGGACCAAGATTTTGCCACCAATTACTGGCATTGGTTCTTCCTCATTCAGCCCTATCCTTTACCCGAAACGCTGATTGGCCAAAGTGCTGACTTCATGGCGAAAGCTATTTTTGGCCCACTATTGATGTCGGGGGCTTGTAAGCCAACTGCATTTGCCGCTTATCAACGGACGGTAAAAGAAGCGGATATTTTACACGCTACCTGCGAGGATTATCGAGCGGGGGCAACAGTTGATTTAGTCCACGACCGAGCGGATTTTGATGAGCGGATTCAGTGCCCCGTGCAAGTACTTTGGGGGCTAAAAAATCCAGCTTATCAACAAAGAGACGTACTAAAAGTGTGGCGAGAAAAAGCGGTCAATGTTGTCGGAAATGGACTGGATTCGGGCCACTTTATCGCGGAGGAAGCGCCCGAAGCGATGCTGACTGAAGTAATTCCTTTTTTACGAAACGGGTAATAGCAATAAAAACCTTGGGGTTGTGTAAAAAGTCTTTATATGTAAAAAGTTATCTGTGTAACTGTTAAGTATCTTTGGGATAATTGTTTTATTGCTTTATTGTTAAATTGTTATTTTACAGTATATTACGACAACAATAAAACAATTTTAACAATAAAACAATTACGCCAAATCATTTGATTTTCATTTATTTATACCCTTTCTACACAACCCCAAGGTCTTGTCATAACCATAGAGAGTCACTATTGCTATTGCCAATTATTCCTTCACAAATTTTTGCGTACTCACCTCCGTTCCTGTCCGAACCACTAAGTGATAAAGCCCTCGGTCTAAATCGCTAATATTGATTCGATTATTAGTTAGTACTTGCTGAATAACTCGCTGTCCCAATAAATCGAATATTTCAATAGTAGTAGCAGAAGTAATATTTTCGTAATCCAGAAAAATTTCAGCTCTTGCTGGATTTGGATATAGCTTTAGTTCGCTACTTTTTGCATCGAAAGGATTAGCTAACAAGGCGCCAATTTTCGATTGACCGCCACAGGCGTTGGCTAAACTAACGGTGTACTGACAATCTGGCGATTGATTATCCGTCAACGTAAAACTAATCGAAGTGCCTGCCTCGCCGCTATTGGTTCTAAAAAACGCAGGTTGATTATAGGTGCCCGTGCTGTTACCTGCTACATTGCTCATTTGATAAGTATCGCCTAAGTTAATCCCCGTGGCCACTACTTCAAAGGTCAGATAATCGTCGTTTTTATCTACCGTACCGTTATCCACGCACTGCACATTCGCCACTTGAACGCCCATAATTTGACATTGTTTCTGACACACTTGGTCTCGTTCTAGTAGGAGTCCTTTCAGCGTAGTGGTGTATTCGCAGTCCAGTCCATTGGTGAAAGAAGCGGTAAAATCAACTTCTTTTCCACTAGTTGGAATACGTCTTTTCTGAAAAGTGTAACTAGACGTATTTTGCAAATTAGCGGTTTCAACCTTTCCACGGACGTCGCCCGTTAAAATCAACTCTCCCAAAGCGGGTGCATTCGTAAAATAAACCGTTACGTCGGCCGTAAAAAAGTCATCCTTGGTATTCCAGCGACTGCCTCGGTCGTAACATTTGTACAAAGTATCAAGCGTTACATATTGAATAGAACAGTCGTTGGAACAAACGCCGGGGTCAGTCACCGTTGCGCTAATTTGACAGTTGGTATCGACCGTATCGGTAATGCTAATCGAAATATCCCCTTGGCCAAGCGTTGAGTCAGCCGTTCGGAAAGTGCTCAATTGACCGTAAGTACCAAAAGACATGCCTTGCACCGAACTTACTTGATAATTCGCTCCCACATTGCTGCCCTCTACGAATAAATCAAAGGTGAAGTAATCGTCGCTCAAATCGTCGGGCGTTTCGTTATCTTGACAATTGATATTTTGCACCTGCGCCCGAATCAATTTACAAACTTTTCCACCCGAAGTGAATTGCCCCGTTTTGTAGGCAGAGAATTTTTGACCATCGCAAACCGACCGAATTCGGTAATCGTAAGTGGTAAAGTCAGCTAAATCCCCGATAATCAGTTGATTGGTTTTGGCCGCTTTTGTCGCCCAATTGGTAGTGCCAACGGGCTTGTAGTCCACTTCGTATTCAGTACCTATCCCCAAGTCCGTCCACGTCATCTGTACGCTACCTTCTATACTTTCGGCATCGATATTAATGGAAGTTGGTGGTTCGCAAGCGCCACTAGAGCAACTTTTTTTACCAAAAATCCCGAACACCCGCCGCTTCGTACAGCGAGGATTACCTTCGAAAGTAGCAATTACTTCAATTAATTTCCCGTCGGCACGGAAAGGCTGCCGAAGCAAAGTGACGCTTTTTTCTGTATTGCCCGTAGCGAAGTTGATGCTCGTTGTCGTGCCGCCCGTCACCAAAAGTCGCCCTGTGTTGGGGGCACCTTCGAATAAAATCGTTACGTCAACGGGATACGTATCATCAGCCGCCGAAGGTGTCCCGTTATCCGAACAATTCCCAATATTTTCTACTTTGATGTCTAAGATTCTTGGGTTCAAACAACCACAAATTCCCGCCTTGGTAATGGCGGGATTAGAAGGGCATTCGTCAATACAATCGGCGACGCCATCGTTGTCGCTATCCGTTTCGTGTCGGCCGCAGCCACAACTACCCGGTGCAGTTTTATTCGGGTCATTTGGGCATTTATCGTTACAATCGGGCGTACCGTCGTTGTCACTATCCTGGTCCGCAACGCCACAGCCACAGATTCCAGGATTAACTTTATTCGGGTCGTTCGGACAGGCATCATTGCTATCGTCCACGCCGTCGTTATCGGTATCCGCATCGCAGTTCTCTCGAAGTTCTTTTTCACTTCTACAACCTTTATTACCACTAATGAGTGCGCCACCCCAAAGTCGGCGACCTTCTAAACCTGCTAGGAGTGGATAGACGCCACAACATTCTCGCAAAGAGGCATTATGGCGAAGCACAAGCAGGCCTTTGACCATATTCAAGCGTTCCAAAGAACCGATGGAATCTAATTCGGTATTACTGTCAATGAATAAGCTACCGCCGATAAAAACCAAGCTATCCAGACCGTTCAGCACTTTTAGCTTCCGATTGTACTCAATGAAAAGATTATGCGTAATCGTATCTAAATTTTTGAGGGCACTCAAGTCCGTAATGTCGTCTCCTCTAACCAGTAAGGAGCCGTTGACTTTTTTAGTCCCCGCAAAGGCATTGACTTGGGCTTGGTTCGAAAGGGTAGTGATTTGTGCCGAAGTGTCGGCCGATTGGATAAAGCAAACAATAAAAATCAGTAAACGGATAAACCATTTTAACTCCATGAGTTTCGGGATTTTAAATAATTTGATGGGTAGTGTTAGAGGTGAAACACAACCAATATTGTTTAACGAAAATCAGCTTTTGATGAATTGAGTCATCAAAAGACCAGTATGTATTAATGAAAGATGTCTTAAAGGATAGAATTTGGACTATGATTAAAATCGGTGGGGACGGTAAAGGAAATGTAAAACTTAATCCCGATAAAAAATCGGGATAAAATCTAAAAGTTCTGGCACTCAGAAAGCCGAAATTTTAAACTTGTTTCTTTACAATCTGCTATTCTTTCCTTGTGAGTTCCAAATTTATATAAAAAAAAGACAAAATGCGATTTAATAAATGAAATTAACATATTGGTTTACTTTTACATGTATTCTCGTCTTGAAAATTCTTGCCGCCCGACCCAACCTTTTCTTTGTTGCTTGCAGTCTCATTAGATATAGATGTACAGTACTGTTCTTTTTTATAAATCACCGTAATTATTCAGAATTGAGAGTAGGGACCAGCCCGACTGCGTCATGCGGGCGGGATAGGGATTCGAGACTTAAAATATTGACAAACGAGGATAATCATCAAAATTTTGTCGATTTATTCAAAAGTTGCGTCTCTGTTCTCTCAATGAAATAGCCTGTCCCGATTTTAATCGGGAGTCTCTGTTCTCTGTTCTGAATAAATACAAATCACCAAACTAAAAATCAATTTCCATGAAAAATATACATGCTGCACTCAGTTATTTGGGTATCTTAGGTCTGTTCTTCCTTTCTTCCTGCACCCAAGATTTGTGTAATCGAAAGACTACTTTTATTCGTTTCGACCCCGTTTATTTGACCGTAGATAAAATTCGACAGGACCTGCAAATGCAAGGGCCCCGTCCTTTGGTCAATCCTGGAAAGCTATATTATTATAAAGACCATATCCTCATCAACGAAAGAAGAGAAGGATTGCACATTATCGACAATACCAATCCCGAGGCCCCCGAAAATATTGCTTTTATCAAAATCCCAGGTAACATCGACATGGCGGTGAAAAACGGTATGCTGTTCGCCGATAACTACATTGATTTGTTGACGATTGATATTCAAAACCCCGCCCAACCCCGCTTCGTAAGTCGTACTGAAAACGTGTTTAATTCTTTGGGACAGACGGAAGACTTGGGACATTTGGTCTATTACGAAGAAACGGAAGTAACTGAAGAGATTAATTGTACAGACCAACGCTGGGGTAATCCTTGGTTTTGGGGCAATCGAGGAGAGGTCTTTGTGGATGTTGCTTTTGAATCAGATTTTGGCGGCGCAGCGCCCACAAACAATAGTGGCCTTCCCGCTTCGGTAGGCATTGGAGGCTCTATGGCGCAGTTTACGCTGACGGCTGGGCATTTATACGTGGTGGACGATTGGGACTTAAAAGTATTTGACGTATCGGACTGCGAAAACCCCGACTTTATTAACACCGTAAATGTAGGTTGGGGGATTGAAACCATTTATCCCTACGAAAATAATTTATTCATTGGCGCTGCGGATGGAATGTATATTTTTGATAATCAAAATCCCACGGCGCCCCGTTTTTTATCTAAATTTGAACACGCCCGTGCCTGTGACCCCGTTGTAGTGGATGGCGATATTGCCTACGTCACATTACGAGATGGGACGACTTGCCAAGGATTTAATAATCAGATGGACGTAGTGGATGTTTCAACTTTAACTAGACCTCGATTGCTTAAAACCTACCCGATGGAAAATCCGCACGGATTAGCTATCAAAGATAAAACACTTTATCTGTGTGATGGGGATGCAGGACTGAAGACCTTCGACGTGACCGATTGGAGAACCATTGACGACAATCAATTACAGCACCTTAAAAATTTTTCTACCTACGATGCCATCGCTCTCCCTAACGATAATTTGCTGGTTATCGGGAAAGATGGTTTTTACCAGTTCCGAATTGGGGAAGGCAAGCAGTTGAGTGAAATTAGTGTCATTCCAGTGAACCGAAGTTGATATAAAGGTATCGGATGCTTTCGAAGCATCCGATACCTTTATTCCTACTAGTAATTAATAATCCATCAACTAACCGACCAAAGTAGAATTTTCCTTACCTTACCGTTTTCAAGTTATCATTTTCTGTATCATGACTGAATACGGCTTTCTGTCCATTCTTCCGCCCGTTCTGGCCATTATTCTCGCCATTCGTACCAAACAAGTTTTCGTTTCTCTGCTATTTGGAATCTGGCTAGGCTGGGTAATTATCAACGATTTCAACCTCTTGACGGGCTCTTTTGATACTATTCAAGCCTTAGTAGATGTCTTCAAAGATGATGGAAATACAAGGACGATTTTATTTTCGGCGCTCGTGGGCGCACTGATTATTTTTATTCAAAAATCGGGCGGAGTAGAAGGATTTATTATAAAAATAAGCCGATTGTTGGAAAAACAGGAACAGAAAAAAGAAGGAAACAATCGGGTAATTGTGCAATTTTTGGCGTGGCTAACGGGGGTTCTTATTTTCGTAGAATCCAATATTTCAGTATTGACGGTAGGGGCTTTGTATCGACCGATTTTTGATAAACTAAAGATTCCTAGGGAAAAACTAGCGTACATTGCCGATTCGAGTTCGGCACCGTCTTCTATATTGATTCCTTTTAATGCTTGGGGCGCTTTCATCATGGGATTATTATTGGCCCAAGGTTTTGAGAATCCTTTTGCTACCCTATTCAACGCAGCGTTATACAATTTCTATCCAATTCTGGCGCTCGGTATGGTATTGCTCATCATTTTTACCAAAAAAGATTTTGGCCCAATGGCCAAAGCGGAAAAACGAGCACTCACCGAAGGAAAATTAATAGCGGACGACGCCCAACCGATGGTAGCGGACGAATTGACGGAAGTGACTACCAAATCTGGGATTACACCGAAAGCCTTTAACATGGTAGTACCGATTGCCATTATGGTGTTGATGATGCCCGTCATGTTGGGCTATACGGGTTGGGAAGCAGCGGTTGAAAATCGGCCAACTGCTGGCTTTCTGGACAAATTTTTCTACGCCGTCGGACAGGGTTCTGGTTCCACGTCTGTATTAACCTCGCTTATCATTTCTTTGCTTTTTTCAATGGCCTCTTACAAGATTCAGGGCATTATGAACCTATCAGAAATGGTCGATTTGACGTTAAAAGGGATTTCGGGAATGATGCCTTTGGCGTTATTGATGTTAATGGCTTTTGCGATTGGTGCCGTTTGTAAGCAACTGGAGACGGGCCTTTACGTGGCGGAAGTTGCCAAGGGTTGGTTGTCCCCCGCACTCGTTCCTTCCATTGTATTTATCGTGAGCTGTTTTATCGCCTTTTCAACGGGGACTTCTTGGGGCACCTTTGCCATTATGATTGCCATTGCCGTCCCGATGGCACAGAGTATGGATGCGAATGTACATTTAGCCATTGCTGCCGCTTTGGGCGGTGGAGTATTTGGAGACCATTGTTCGCCCATTTCCGATACAACAATTCTTTCTTCGATGGCGGCGGCTAGTGACCACATCGACCACGTTAAAACCCAAAGTCCCTACGCTTTGGTTTGTGGTGGGATTACGGCAGTACTATATCTTATTCTTGGGGTGTTGGGGTAAAAGTAAGGTAATAAGAGGATAGGGTGATAAGAGGATAAGGGGATAGGATATAAGGCTACTGTTTATCAATAATCGTTACGATTCTGTTTTCGGTGTTAAGCTAGGCTAGAGGGGTCCGTCAAGGCATAGACGGAATCGGGCGGATTATTGGGTAAATCCCAACCGTATTGAATCCAGTCTTCCTCGTAGTCAATATCTGACAGAATGGGTAATTCATAATAGGATTGCCCTAGTTCTTCGATACGTTCAATGGTTTTGGATTTAACCGTCGAAGTACTCCATGTAATATTTTGAAATAAAGTGGGTGAGAATTGACTCATTCCTAGTAAGTAGTAGCCACCATCCATCGCAGGGCCAATCACATACGGATAATCGTTTAATTTGTCGAAGGCTCGCTGTACAATTTCGGAAGTCAATGAAGCACAGTCGCTACCAATGATAACTACTTTTTCGCTGGTTTGAAAAACGGCGTGAAATGCAGTCGCCATTTTAGTGCCCAAATCGGCGTCAATTTGTAAGGCTTTTTTGAATTTGCTTCGTTTCCAATTATCCTGTTCGTTAATCCACTGACTGTAAAAAAGATGCCTCGCTACGGGCAATGCCTGCGCAATTTTACGGGTGTGTTCCATCAAAGCGATATAAATTTCTAGTGCCTTGTCGTCTCCCATAGTTTGCGCCAATCGTGTTTTCACTTTTCCCTTTTCTGGATTTTTGATAAAAACGATGAGGGCATTTTTTTCTTTTTTTTGCATTTATTAGTGTGTATTCTGAAATTTTTCGTAGAAAAGTGCTTCCAGCCCGTACGGGCGGCTGGAAGCACTAAACCTATTGTAAATATAAAATGTCGATAGCAACATTCGTTCGCTATCGACATTCTATATACGATTTTGTTAGCAAAAAAGTCGTTATGGCTACGTCTTTTATTAATCTATCCGTAAATCTTCAACGTGAATCCCTGGGTAATCAGCAGGATTGAAAACAAAATCAGCGTTCTTATAAGACTGATTGGGTTTGAATTTAGTTACATCCATTGTGTATCGTGCGCCATCTACGGCGAAGGCTTTAATACGTATAATTTCCGTTTTTTTCTTATCAATGGTCAGCCGCATTTTTGCGTATTCTGAGTCCTCGTCTAAGGGTTTGAATTCAATTTGTTGAATCGCTTTTCCATTTTCGTAGCTATCATTCATCAACGCATAGATGAAATCCTCTTTCTCATAAATACGGAGTAAATCCTTGGGAGACAAAAAATCTTCTTCCTCGTCTTCGAAGTCTTCTACGTTATTGACCTGCACCTCATTATTGCTTTTTAAATATAACCAAAGGGTTTTTCCGTCGCTGTATATCGCTTGATTATCTAGCTTCAATCGGTATTTTTCGCCTTCTTGGGCCAAGTTGCCCGTTTGAATTTCTTGGTCTTCTTCGGGAATTTCGATGGTCAATTTAAAGTCTGCCTCTACGGTTTGGTACGCCTCGTATTTCTTCCGTAACTTTTCTAAAATCACCTTGGCGGCGGGGTCCGATTGTTCAACATTTCCTTGGGCAAAGCTAGTCGTTGTAAAAAGAAAAGCGATGGCTACAAATAATATATTTTTCATAAAAAGGAGTTTTATTTTGTACTAAGTGTAAAGGTCGGTATAAAAACGCTAATACCCCACTACGTATTCGTTAACGGCCGATGGGGCAGCGTTAAAGTTTGTTAAATTAAAGTAAGGGTGTAAGGAAATAAGGGCATAGGGGAATAAGAAAACTAGGGGGTAATCAAATGTTGACCAGTTCTCTAAAAGCTGCTTCAGTGATAATCTCTACGGTACCAAGGGCTTGCGCCTTTTTTAGCTTTGACCCCGCCTTCTCTCCTACTACTAGAATATTTAGTTTGGAACTAACGGCACTAATAACTTTTGCTCCCTCTTTAGTAGCAATTTCTTGCGCTTGCTTTCGGCCCATCGTTTGCAGAGACCCTGTGAATAAAATAGTTTTTCCCGCTAACGGAGCATCTTCTGCAATCTTTAGAGGTTTGTCCTCTTCAGTTTGTCGCAAATTCACTCCAAGCGATTCCATTTCTTTCAGTAAAGCAATATTATCGGGATTACTAAAATAAGCGATAACGTTTTTAGCGACGACGGGGCCAATATCTTTAATATCTACAAATGTTTCTTCCGTCCAGTTTTGCAAGTCCAGTACGTGGTCGATTCGTTGGGCAACTAGTTTAGATGCTTTTTTACCCAAATGGTGAATGCTCAAACTATGCAAAAGACGGGAAATAGGATTCTGTTTGGCTTTGGCAATGGCTTTTTCAATATTTTGAGCGGACTTTTTTCCAAAACCGTCCAAGGTAGCAATCTGTTCATAGTCGAGTCGGTAAATATCGGCGATATTTTTTACCCACCCCAACTCGTTGAAACGCTCCACGTAAGACTTACCGAAGCCATCAATGTCCATAGCGGGTTTGGAAACGTGGAAAATCATTTTCTGTAGCTCCTGCTTTCCGCAAACACAAGCTGGACAGCGCCAAGCCGCTTCCCCCTCTACTTGAATTAGTTCAATCGGTTTGTCGGTCGTATTGATGGGACAATATCTGGGGTACTCAATGGGAATTTCGGAGCCATCTCGCAAATCTTCCATTGCCTTTACAATGTAGGGAATAACGTCGCCCGCTCGTTCTACTAGGACGGTATCACCCAGTCGTAAATCTTTGCTCGTAATAAATTCCTCGTTGTGTAGTGAAACGGAACTGACGGTAACGCCCGCTAGATGCACGGGGTCCAATTTAGCGACGGGCGTAATAGAGCCGATTTTCCCCACTTGGTATTCGACGTTGAGGAGCTTCGTCGTTGCTTGTTTGGCCTTAAATTTAAAAGCAATCGCCCATCTTGGATGGTGACTCGTGTAGCCGCATTGTTCCTGCAACGCCCGACTATTCACTTTAACGACCATTCCGTCGATTTCGTAGGGATAGGTTTCTCTTCGTTCCTGCCATTCTAGACAAAAATCGGCCACTTCTTGAATGTTTTTACAAACCTTTCTTTCAACAGTTGGTACTTTAAATCCCAAGTCGCTCAATAGTTGAATACTTTCGTCGTGGGTTTCGAATTGGTCTAAAATATCCGTTCCTTCCGCATTTTCTGCGAACCCGAGTTGGTAGATAAACGCTTCCAATCCACGCCCCGACGATTCTTTGGCACTCTTCATGCGTAAGCCGCCCGTTGCGGCGTTTCTAGGATTGGCGAACAAGGTTAGGCCGTCCTTTGCTCGTTGCTGATTGATTTTTTCAAAAACATCTTTTCGAATTAGGACTTCTCCTCTCAACTCCGTTTTTTGAATCCCGTATTTGGAAAAATCGGCTCGGAGTGGAATACTTTTCATCGCTCTAGCATTAGCCGTCATCTCTTCTCCCAATTTGCCATTACCCCTCGTAGCGCCTCGAACCAAGCGATTATTTTCATAAACTAAGGCAATACTACCGCCGTCAAACTTGGGTTCTACCACATATTCGATGGGTTGGTCTTCGGCAATTCCCGTCAGCTTTTTGATACGTTCGTCGAAATCCTTTAAATCTTCGGCATTATACGAATTGTCCAAAGACAACATCGGCGTTAAATGCGCAATGGACGCTGCATCTTCCGTTAAATCGTTCGCTACTCGTTGGGTTGGAGAATCGGGTGATAACAAAGCAGGAAAAGCTGTTTCCAACGCTTCCAATTTTTTATACAACGTATCGTATTCGAAATCGCTAATCACGGGGTCATTCAAAACCGAATAGCGCCATTCGTGGTACTGGACCACTTCCGTTAACGCATTCACTTGGTCGCTAGCCAATAATTCACTCGTGGCAACGGCTTCGTTGATGAGTTTTTTGGAAAGGTCAAACAGTTGCTTTTGCTTTTCGTTACTGAACATAGACGTAGATATGGATGATGAGTG
>JBCCQK010000043.1:0-27586 GCA_039024375.1 Bacteroidota bacterium | reverse complement strand
GGAAAGTGCTAAAATCTATTGAACAGGTAGCGGACACTTCTGCCACTGTCTTGGTAACGGGTGAAAGTGGAACAGGAAAGGAGCTAATTGCTCGCGCTTTGCATCAATTAAGTCGTCGCTCCAAACGACCAATGATTAAAGTAAACTGCGCTGCATTGCCCGCTAATCTGATTGAAAGTGAACTGTTTGGCCATGAAAAGGGGGCTTTTACAGGCGCTTTGACCAAAAAGATTGGCAAATTCGAATTGGCTGACAGTGGTACGTTGTTCTTAGATGAAATTGGCGAAATGCCCATCGAACTGCAATCTAAGTTGCTGCGAGCCATTCAAGAAGGAGAAATCGAACGAGTAGGGGGACACCAATCCATTTCGGTGGATGTTCGAATTATCGCCGCTACGAATCGCCATTTGCCGAAGGAAATTGAAGCGGGCACGTTTCGGGAAGATTTATACTACCGACTTAATGTCTTCCCCATTCACAGTATTCCTTTGCGAAAGAGAAAAGAGGACATCCCTTTACTCCTCCAGTTTTTTTGCGAGAAATTGGGCGCTAAATTGGGTCGAAAAATTACCGACGTTCCCCAAAAGGTCATTGATAAATTAATGGATTATGATTTTCCCGGCAACGTCCGAGAACTGGAAAACCTCATCGAACGGGCCATTATTACTTCCAGTCGAGGCCGACTCAGCTTGGGCAATTGGTTTTGTACGCCCAAAAAGAAAAAGGTAAAACCATTAGAATTACCTACCTTAGAAGAGATTCAGCGGCAACACATTATTGAAGTATTGAAGCATACGGAGTGGCGGGTTAGTGGTGAAAACGGCGCTGCTAAGATTTTGGGTTTGCGACCCACTACGCTTTATTCGAAGATAGAGCGATTGGGGATTAAGCGGAGTAAGGAGGTTATTAAGGGGATAAGGTGATAAGGGGATAGGGTAATGAGGCCCCTCCTTATCACCTTATGCTCTCATCAACTTATTCCCTTACCTTGATAAGCCTTATGCGCCCCATTAACCGGATACGCCTTATCTTCTTATCCCCTTATTCCCTCATCACCTTACCCTTGCCAACCGTGCCGTTCTCGAACCGCTGTCATTTGCTCCAAAATATCATTCCAAGTCTGTTGTTGCAGTAGTGTTTCGTTGGAAAACATACAGCCGTCCCAACAAATATGCTGAAATGCTTTGGTCAGTTGGCCATCTTGGCGGCGCAGCCAATGGCCCGCATCGGTAGGAATATCCAATTTCCCGTTGGGGTCGGTGGCTAAACAATGGCGGCCTGTCTTGTCGTGTGCCCCCGTTCCGTGAACTGTTCCATCGTTTTGGGCGACGTGAAAATCAATGGTCCAAGGGCGGAGTGTTTCCGTTAGTTGTGCTAGACCATCGGTCAATGTCTGTCGGTCGGCCCATTCAAAACTATCGGGTAGAATACGGTCTTCAGGTTGGTTATAACCGAGTAAGTACAACAAAGTATGCGCCATGTCCGCTTGGAAGCCAATATTTCGACGCCCCACTTTTTCTAGGGTCTCGGCCATGGTGCGCCAACTGTGCATGCCGCCCCAACAGATTTCCCCTTCGGCGGCTAGACTTTCGCCGTAATCGGCGGCGATATCACAGGCTTCCCTAAAGGTTTTAGCAATTTTATTAGTATTTCGTTTAGGGGCTTTTGCCCAATCTTCGGGAGGACAAGCGGAGTCAATTCGAACGACGCCGTGCGGTCGGATACCCAATTCTCGGAGGCGCATCGCAATGTTACAGGCTTTGCGTACTTGTTGTAAAAAGCGCTTTCTTTCCGTTGCAGTACCCATTGCCGAACCACCGCCCGTGTCTGTCCAAACGGGCGCTACGACGGTTCCAATTTGTAGATTTCGTTGGGTCATTTTGTCCACGAGTGCTTTTATATCATCGTCGTTCGAGTCGATAGAAACGTGTGGGTCGGCCAGAAAGAGGTCGATGCCGTCAAATTTCATACCGTTAACCTCAGCGCCTGCGGTCAAATCGAGCATGGTATCTAAACTGATAGCGGGTTCTGCCCTTTCGCCTTTTCCGACGACGCCCGGCCAAGCGGCGTTATGTAGTTTTGGATAGTTATTTTGCGTCATGTTTGTTTAATTTTTTAGTAACCATTGAGCATCAACGAATTTAGATGATAAGGTGGGTAAATTTTAATAAAAGTGTTCGTCAAAGCTGCGCTCGAAAAAGAACTTATTGTGCTCTATGAACTTTGTACCTTTGTGGTAAAAAAGGAGTAGTGGGTAGGACTCTTTTTTCACAACAAAGGCCGAATCACCTCGTCAATAAAAATTCCGTCTTTAAGCGTCGCACCGTCGGGATTAGTGATGCACTCGTCGCACTCATCTTCCATTACTATCCAACCTTTGTAATCGGTTTCAACGAGATAATTGGTGATGCCGACAAAGTCAATAATGCCTTTACCCGTTTCCGCCCAAGTACCATCTGCGTTCATGTCTTTGTAGTGAACTAAATTCACAACGGAGCGGTATTGTTTGATAATTTCAAGTGGGTCCATTCCGCCTTTGGCAATATGTCCAACGTCAGGACAATAGCCAATTATTTCTTCGTTTAAACCTTCTAATAAAATCTCGTAATCTTCTTTTGTTCGATATATCGAACCCTTAGGAGAGTTGGGGTGGTAGGAACAGATAATCCCTCGGTCACTAGCTCGTTGGGCGAAGGCGTTGACGCAGTTCAGTAAGTTTTGTTGTCGTTCTCGTAAATTGGAGCGGTCTGTTTGGGGCATTTGGACGGGGAGTAAAATAGTATTGGGGAAATGTTCTAGGAAGTCAATCCATTTATCGGCTCTCGCTCGTTCTTCGTCCGTTTCTTTGGGATGTAGCCAATCTTCGACGACGCACAGTACGGACAATTCTAAGCCGTATTTGTCAAGGGCGGCTTTCATCAAGGCGGGGTCCTCTAAATGGTGTAAAAAGCTAGTTTCAGGTTCGATACCCTTAAATCCCGCTCGGGCAACTACGTCCATGATGTGTTCTAGTTTCCCTTTGTAGTGTTCGCCGGGCATTTGCCAAGTATAGGTTTCGCAAGCTAGTTGTATTTTAATCATTTCTTGTTGTTGGATGTTCGTTCTTTATGATTCGCTTATCAATTTATTACTGTGGATTTCTTCGAATTTGTACTACTGCTTACTGCTATTGCTTACTTTTCTTTGGACAACAGCTTGCCCGTATGGGGATGCTTCATTTAATGTTGACTTGGACAACGGATTTGGACGTTGACTTTTGCTAATGTCTCTTTTAGACTCAATTCGTCTTCTAATGTCACTGCCTACTGCCACTGCCACTTTTTCTTTATTTGTAACACGGATTTGGGAAACACGGATTTAGACGTTGACCTTTCTGTATTTTTTTACTGCCACTGCTACTGCTACTGCCACCTCTCTCTAACTCAGCAATTCTTTATCCTCCAAATCCTCTGTCATGCTCAACAAATTTAGTGCTTCGTCGAATTCGGCGCTAAAGGCAAAGGGTTTATTTTTTAAAATATAGTCGTAAATGTACCAATCAGTTTTAGGGGTTGGTACATTTAATACATTTTCAAATGGAATCCACGTTAGTTCCCCTTCGTTACAATCGGGAGGCGTTACCCAATTAATTTCTGCTAAATAGACGTAACTGACCCAATTGTATTTAGTGGGGGAACTCTCCGTTAATATGCCGCAGTATTTCATGGTTGCTACTTGAATGCCCGTTTCTTCGAAAGTTTCTCTGATGGCTGCTTTCAGTGGACTTTCGAACGGGTCGAGTTTTCCACCCACGGGCGTATAGGTTCCTTTGTTTGGTTCTTTCCACCGCTTCAGCAACAAAAACTGATTTTTATTTTTGAGTACGCAAAGCGTCGCAACTTTTTTTAGGCCTAAAGGTGTTTTCATAGCATTTGTATTAAACTTGACCGTAGTAGGAATCTGGCCCGTGTTTTCGTTCGTAATGTTTTTGAATCAACGTATCTTTTAAGCGAGGCGCCAGAGGATTAATACCCAAAGATAAATAAGCCATTTTTGCGCATTCTTCTAGTACGGCACTGTTGTAAACAGCTTTGGCAGCGGTTTTTCCCCAAGTAAATGGCGCATGATTACCTAGCAAAATCATTTCGACTTCTTCGTAGGAGAAATCCCGTTTTTCAAATTCGTTGAGGATTTGGAAGCCCGTCTCGAGTTCGTAATTACCTCGAATCATTTCGTCGGACATTGGTGGTGCGCAGGGAATATCTACCGTAAGATGGTCGGCGTGCGTGGTACCCATGATTGGGACGTCTTTTTGGGCTTGCGACCAAGCCGTTCCGTAAGTAGAATGAGTATGAACGATGCCACCGATATTTTCCCAATGTTTGTACAAAACGGCGTGGGTTTTGGTATCGGAGGAAGGTCGTAATTTTCCTTCTACTATGTTACCTTCGAAGTCCACAATCACCATATCCGCTACTGTCAACTTTTTATAAGGTACACCACTTGGTTTGATGGCAAATACGCCTTTTTCTCTGTCCACGGTACTTGCATTGCCAAAAGTAAATAGTACTAGTCCTAATTTAGGTAGTTCCATATTAGCTTCGTAGGCGGCTTCTCTGATGTTTTTGTACGTCATTGTTTGGAGTAAGTAGTGTGGTTAGCTCGCATGTAGCCATTGTGACGGCCCTCAAAAGCTGGCAGGTAGAGGATAAGCGTTGAGCGCAAAACTTAGAGTTTATTGGAGTGGCTCAATTGCCTATTCGAGGATGACTTTTATGTAGTATCGGGATAATGTAGAGAAATATCGCCACTGATATTCAAGAATTTATTTCTTTTTGCCGCTTTTCTGTTTAGGTCTTATTTTCCTAACTTGTTCTTTCGAAAGGCCACTTACCATAGCGATAATTTCGTCAGTTAGTGAATTGATTGAGCATAAGGCCACTGTTAATTTGGTCGCCCTCTTCGTAATTTTGGATGCGTCTTTACGCTCATCTAACTTTCCAAAACTTTGCCATATCACTTTTGCTTTAAACTTTCCTAATGCCGAATCCAACTTTTTGACAAAATCTAAAGAGACTGCGGCTAGGCTGGCTATTTGCTCCATCGAAAAATCTGTTTTTAATAGTAGATTGAGGACTATTATAGTAGCCTGTTGGTCCTTTCCTTGATTTTGTCCTTGTTCAACTCCTTTTTCAATTCCTTTTTCAATTCCTTTTTTGTACAGATAATCTGTCTCTATGTCGTAAGTTATAGGCATATCATAAACAATTTTAGTGGCTAGTCCCTCAAATTTACGAAGTCTCGATAATATTATCAACTGCTTTTGGTAGCGAGATAATTCGCTCTTGTTTTTGCAAACTTGTTTTAAACGTAATAATATCATCCGTAGAATACTTTCAACTTTGTCGGTTGTAATATCCGTTAGAATCGCAGCTATAACGTAACTTGGCACTTGAGAAGTTAATAATTCCTCTGTATTCAGTTTGAATATGTTGATTACTTCAAAGCCTGTAAAAACTTGCGATTTGGGCAGTTCTGTTTCCATTTTGGATATTCCTTTTCCTAAGAAAATAACCAAATGCTTGATAGGTTGACGTTTTCGACGCAAGGCCATACCGTGGTACTCACTAAAGCGGTATAGCATCTCTGTATCATCTTCGGTTTGAAATTCCAGATGCAAGATGAACGCTTCGCCCGCTTCGGTTAGCACTTCGTAGAAAAAATCCATTTCCCGCTCAACGGTCGTTTGCATCTTTTCCTTCATGGGCTTGAAAGAAGTAAAGCGGACATTGAGCTTTTCTTCAATGAGTGGTCGAAACAGTTCTTCGGCGTTTTCTTTGAAGATTTTATCGTATAGATTGCCTTCTTTGACCGATTCGTCTGTTTTTTTGGGTGTTCGTTTAGCCATCGTGTGTAGTTTGTGAAGGCTAATGTAGGGAATTTTTTGAGGTTATCAAATTACCTAACTTCAAATAGTCGGCATAAATTTTATCGTAAACTTTTGCTCGCCTTTTATCGGGAATATACGTTTTGTCAAAACCAGCCCCCATTTTTTTCATGGCTGTTGGGATGTCTTTAAATACATCTGCTGCAACGGCGGCAAACATGGCCGCACCTAAAGCACAGGTCTGCTCCGATTTGGCAATTTTGATAGGACGATTCAAAACGTCGGCCATTGTTTGCATCACGAACGGTGATTTTTTAGCTACGCCGCCCAAACCGATAACCCCTTTGATGGGAATGCCTTCTCGTTGAAATCGCTCAACGATGGCTCTGGCACCGAAGCAAGTGGCTTCGACCATGGCTCGGAATATTTTAGGCGCATCACTTCCCAAATTCAAACCGAAAATAGCGCCTTTTAGGGCTTGATTCGCATCGGGCGTTCTTCGACCATTGAGCCAATCTAAGGCGACGATGCCCGTTTCGGTAGGACTTAATTTTTGAGCTGCTTTGGTCAATTGTGGAATCATGCGATTGGCAGCTTCTTCGATTAGTTGTTTTTTTAGTTTTTTATCCAATAATTTACTTTTTCCGACTACTTCTTCTAAAGTCCACGATAACAATTTTTTAAGCCAAGCATAAACGTCTCCAAAAGCGGACTGGCCCGCTTCTAGACCTAACATTCCCGGAATGATGGAACCATTTACTTGGCCACAGATACCTTTAACCAATTTATCGCCCACTTCTTCCATCGGAGCGACTAGCATATCGCAAGTCGAAGTTCCCATTACCTTGCTTAAATAATAAGGTTCGATTTCACCACCGACGGCACCCATGTGAGCGTCAAATGCGCCGACGGCTACCATTACGTCAGTAGTCAAACCTAGTCGTTTGGCCCAAGCTGAGGAAAGTTTGCCCGCTGGAACATCTGAAGTATAAGTTTCTCGAAATAATTTTCTACCTAAGCCGTCCAGTAGCGGGTCGAGTGTGACCAAAAAATCGTTACTAGGTAACCCGTCAAAATCTTCGTGCCAAAACGCTTTATGGCCCGCCGCACAGCGACTGCGTTTCATTTGGTGAACATCTGTTCCACCCGTCAGTAAAAACGGAATCCAATCGCAGTGCTCTACCCAAGAATAGGCCGCTTTTCGCACTTTTTTATCCACTCGAAGCGTCCGCAAAATCTTCGCCCAAAACCATTCGGAGGAATAAATGCCCCCTTCGTATTTGGTGTAATCTACTTCCCATTTGGCGCATAAATCGTTAATCTCTTCCGCTTCTTGAATTCCCGTATGGTCTTTCCAAAGAATAAACATGGCGTTGGGATTCTCGGCAAATTCGGGCTTCATCGCCAACGGCGTTCCCGATTTATCGACCGCAACGGGCGTTGACCCCGTCGTATCAACGGCAATCCCTTTTACCTTTTTAGCGGTTCCTTTTGGAGCGGCTTTTAGTGCTTTTTTAATGGATTTTTCTAGGCCTTCTATGTAGTCTAATGGATGCTGCCGAAACTGATTTTTCGACGGGTCGCTGTACAGTCCTTTTTTCCAACGGGGATAATAAAAGACCGCACTGCCTACTTCTTTTCCACTTTTGGTATTTATTAAAACAGAACGAACCGAATCGGTTCCGTAATCAACGCCGATGACGACACTCATAGGATGGGGTTTTGGTGGCTTAGCAAAAAATCCGTTGTTACTCGATTGAATCGTTCCAAATCTTCCCAATGGTGAACATGACCGCCCGTTGGGAATGTAATCAACACAGAATCTTTAATCTTTTCGTGTAAAATATCCGAAAAAGGTGGAGGCGTAAAAATGTCCATACTGCCGATAGTAACCATTGTAGGGACATTTATCTGGTGTAACCTATCGACGGTATCGTGGTGAATACAGGCGTCCAGTTGTCCTTCAAATCCATTCTGGGTTTGGGGCTTTGGATTATCCGCCGCTCCCTGTTGACCCTCTCGCAAATCGGCCATATTTTCCTCGTAATAGGGCGGTGCAAAAATCCACAATTGGAGCAATTCCATGAAATCCTCGGGTTGGGAAGTGACCCGCAACTTCTTCAAATTTTCGTACACCGTCTTAGCATAATTATTAAAAATAGGCCAAGTGCTAATCAGTACCAATTGCGATACTCGGTCGGGGTAATTCAAGGCTAATTCCTGCGCAATTGCTCCACCCATCGAAATGCCCGCTACTTTTGCTTGCTCGATATTTAAAGCATCCATCACCGCAATCGTATCGGCCGCCATCATTTTAGTAGTGTAAGGGCCCTTAGGTTGGTCGGATAGCCCGACTCCTCGATTGTCTAAAATAACACATTGAAAATGTTGCTCATACACCGCTACGTGTTTTTCCCACACGTTTCCGTCGGCTCCAAAGCCCATTAATAACACTAAAGGTGCACCTTCTCCTCTGACTTGGTAGTAGATTTTTGTATCGTTATTATCGACATAGCCGCTTTTCATAATCGGTGTATTTTTGTAAACGAGCGTAGAGACTCTACATAGACAATCAGATTTAAAATTGATATAGCGTTTTGTGATAATCCGCAGCTAATTCTAATCCGTAGCTAAAGAATTATAAGCTACGGATTAGAATTAGCTACGGATTATTATCATCTTTTCATCTGTTGCTCTTTATTCTCTGCTCTCAATAGATAGATTTCGTTCTTTTAGCAATGCTGCTATTTTTGCTCGCTTGGCATTGTTTTTACCCGCTATCGGTACGTACACCAATGGTACAAAAGTCAATAGCCCCAACCCATTTTTGACGGAACTATAAATCGCAACGCCTACCAACAGACCAACAATAAAAGAGTCGTAGATTTTTGTGGGTTTCATTTCCTTAGCGACTTTAAGCAGTTCTTGGTCGTTGAGGTTGGTGAATTCTTGTGGTTCCATGCTATTTTTCTGTTACTTCTATTAATACTATGTCAAGGGTTTGTTGTCCGTAATTTTTATAGTTCATTTGTACAAATCCAAGTTCCTCATTGAACCAATATTCAAAAGTAGATTCGCCTAATTCAAATCTAGATTTGGATTTGATTTTCCAGCAATCACTGATTGGACCAAAAGGTATTCGTAAATTCTCTTTATTTGTAACCTCGTATTCCGAGTACTTACGGGTGTTAGCCCAATCACCCCAACCTTCTTGGATGTTTAGGCTACTTGTCCATGATTTACCAATTCGTAAAGGAAACTTGACTTGTGGAAAAGGGGCTACTTCCGTGAAATTATACTGATTGGACCGAAAGGGATGCATCCACACTTCTTCCACGTTTTCGATGATACCTTCTTTGGCCGTTCCTGTCCATTTGTCTGTTAACATTCCTCGGTTGAGTTGATGTTGTTGATTACGGTCAAAATCCGCTTGCGTAAATTCGTATTGAATGGAAATCTCGTCCTGTTTTTCTGGTTGAAATTGCCAGCGTCTCCCTAATGCCATCATTTTAATGCGACTTTTTGAAATTAAATTACCCGCTGCTGTTTTAAATTCTGCTTGGTAAATTATTTCTCGACAGGGTTTGAAAACGGTTCTTCTTTTTTCTACTCTACCTATGATGGTATCTTTCACAGGGTTACCTGCATCATCTAAAAATGTCACTTTATTACCATCCCATTTAGGCATTTCTTCGGGGTTACATTCCAAAGGTTGGAATTGATAATTATTGGTTTCCATGTTGGCGCAACCAAGTTGAAATAGTAAAAAGAAGAGAATGATGTTTTTCATTTTGTGTAAGACTTAACCTCAGACTGTTAATCTGTTAATCGTAGCTAAAGCACAAAAAAGCAAAACCAACTTACTTATCCAAAAAGTCATAGGTTTTTCTGCATAACAGTGAGGGGTAAAATTAAATGACGGGAAAGTTCAGATATATTATCAACATGATTTTTTCAGGCAGGATACCTAAGCTACAAGAATACTACTTCGCATCAATCGCATCTTTTAGTCCTTCCCCAATTAAATTAAAAATAAGGATAGTTACAAAGATAGCCAAACCGGGAAAAACGGCCATCCACCAATTTTCCGCCCCGCTACGTTCTCGCAGCAGTGTTCCCCAAGTGATTTGGGTACCTTCTTGCACGCCGATGCCTAAAAAAGAAAGAGAGGCTTCGACCAAGATAGCTTGGGCAATGCCAAAAGCAACGATGATAATTACGGGACCAATGGCGTTGGGTAGAGCGTGCTTGAACAGCATCCGCCAATCGCTGAACCCTAATACCTGCGCTGCTTGCATGAAGGATAAATTCCTAACTTTTAACAACTCCGAACGAAAAAAACGAGCGACACTGGTCCACTTCAAGAATCCAATGATTAGAATAATGGGCCAGATGGTTTTCGTTGAAAAAATGGCGGCAAAAGCGATAATTAACAGAAGGCCAGGAATAGAACTCAGCACTTCAATAAGTCGCATAATAAACAAGTCAACGGGAACGGTCATTGTTTTTCGTAAAAAAGGAAGTTTGGTCAATAGAGTAGCGACTAAGTTAGCGACCAGCATGACGGCTATGAAAATACCTGCACTTTTGAATCCTTCGTAGCTGCCATCGTCTAAACTGAGTGCATACGAACGGCTGATGAACGCAAAATGAATGGCAAAAAAAAGCCCAATTCCGTTTAGAATTAGCGTCGAGATGGGCAGTTGCAGTCGGTCATCTCCAAAATAGCCTGCCAGACCCCCTAAGAACAAACCCAAAATGGTGGCAATCAGCATCGAAAATAAGCCCACTTTCAAGGCCACTCGAACGCCTTGAATAATCGCGGCGGCTACGTCTCGACCCAGTTTGTCCGTTCCTAACCAATGCCAAGATTGGCCTTCGTCCATGCGCTGTTGGTCAAAAGGACTTTTGAAATGAATGTTTTTTACGTCCCGATAGGACGCAGAGTAGGGGATGATGGGGAGAATAACCTGTTCGTATTCCACTTCGTGCCAGTAGCTGCCATCTAAGAAGTTTCCCGTTTTGGATTTTAAACCAAGGTCGATAAGATACTGTTGGAAAATGGGGAAACTACTTTTGCCGTCAATTTGGGCGTAAATTGGCACATCTCCCGCTACAAAAGGGTTTAAAATGGCTATCCACAGCAGTAGAATGAAGGCTCGAAAAGACCATTTAGCGCCCCGATGTCGTTGGAAACGCTGCCAGATTAAAGTCCAGTAATTGTTAGAGGTAGATTGCACGACTTCTTTGGATTGGTTTAGATAGGGCTTTTGTGTTCTGTTTCACAAGAGGTAGAATGTTAAGATTTCTCTCAGTACTGGGAGGTGGCACGGTGTAATTCCCCCTTTTGAAGGCAGGGCTGTTAAGTTCTATTTTACAAGCGGGAAAATGTTAAAATTTTTCCCAATGTTCGGAGATGGCACGATGTAATTCCCCCTTTTGAAGGGGGGTAGGGGGATGTTTCGTGCGAAATTGCTGCCTAACATCCCCCTAGCCCCCTTCGAAGGGGGAAAATACAGTGCAAAACTCTAGATTTTGGGTAAAAAAATAAATCCCTGAAAATTTGCAAAACAGAACTTAACAGCCCTACTTTTGAAGGGGGTAGGGAGATGGTTCGTGCGAAATTGCTGCTTAACATTCCCCTAGCCCCCTTCGAAGGGGGAAATATAGTGCAAAACTCCAGATTCTCTGAAAAAAATGATGCTTGAAAACCTATCTGCAAGTACTCAAGCGGGGTTGCAAAAGAGAACGTAATAGCCCTGTGTGATTTAGAAGGCGAAGTTAGTAGAATTCGACGGATTACCCAAAATAAAAAGCGCCTTGCCGAAAGACAAGACGCTCTAGTTTCTTAAATTTTAGATATGGGAGTTAGGCAAGTCCTACTTTGCCTTCATTTCAACGGCTCCTTTGACTACGTCGTACCCAAAAAAGCATAGGATAACTACTAAAAAACTTAAAATTAACATGGGATTTAAAGTTTAGTTTTGGTTAATAAAATATGTTCATCTACAATTTAAACAATTAACGTCAATTTATCAATAAAAAGTCCTTAGGAGTTCTAGTTTTGTCCTATTTTTGCCAAAAAAGTTGCTCACCTAGTTTAACGTCAAAAACTTTAATTTTATTTTCTCCAAATTTTATTAGTAAAACTTTCTCTTTTTTACAAAAAAAAGAAATTATTTAAGGTTTTTTGAAATTTAATTTTAGTTTTATTTGCCCTTTCCTGTTTTTAAACTAAATTGCGTCCGATTTCAAAAAAAAATGAAACTTTTAACGACAAAAAACAACAACCATGTCGGATAAACTAGATAAAATCGACTTAAAAATTCTAAAGATTCTACAAGAAAACAGCAAGATTACTAACTTGGATTTGTCTAAGAAAATTGGACTTTCCCCCGCACCGACCTTGGAAAGAGTGAAAAAACTAGAGCAATCGGGCGTAGTTGAAAGCTATCACGCACAGGTTTCGCCACAGGCTATTGGCTTGAGTGTCAAGACTTTTGTATTGGTTTCTTTAGCATGGCAAAAGGAAAATGCGCTTAACAACTTTTTGGATAAAATAAAATCTATCGAGGAGATTACGGAGTGCTACATCATAACAGGAGAAGCAGATTTTCTGATAAAAATTGTTTGTAAGGATATTCCTACCTACGAAAAGCTATTATTCAAAACGTTATCGCAAATTGAAGAAATCGAGCGTTTGAAGACGTTAATGACGCTTTCAACGGTGAAAGACTCTAAAATTTTGCCGTATAACTATAGTTAAAGTAGTGACTGGTGATTAGTGACTAGTTGGGCGAAGTGCCAATTTAGAAGTACTTATCACTTGACGAAACTGCCGAGCATTTACGACTTGAACCTTCAAAAATACTTTTACGATAAAAAGCACTTTCGAAACGTACTTCGAAAGTGCTTTTTATTTCCTAATTTTTCTGATTACCCTTACTTTTAGATTTTTAATTTTACGTTTTACATTTTGAATTTCAGTACTAACTCTTCTCCTGTGAAACGGGCTGCTTTTGTGCTTTATCTTTAAGAAACTCGTCGTTTACCGCTTCAAAAATTGCTTGTAAACTGTTGACCTCCTCTTGTCGCATGGTTAATTCAAAATTACTTCCCTTTCCATTGATATTCCACATTAACTTGTCCATAGCGGGTGTCCAGGGAATGCCTAATCTTTTTAGTGAGTTAAAATCAGCGAATAGGGCCAGTGTATTTGCTTCCGTTAGTTCTAAAACATCTTGCGAAACTCGGTCAGTGGGGGAAATATCACCCATTTCGATAGCATCCAAACGGCTGATATTCCCCGAAATAAATGCTATATCTTCTTTGATAATCAATTGATTATCGAAGGAAGTGCCAATGTCAAAGGGAACAATATTAGAAATAGCGTTACTGAAATTAGGGTTAATTAAATAGCGACCTTTTCCTGTTTTAGTAACGTATTCTTTCTCTTCGGCCATTTCTAATAGCGAAAGGAAAGCTGTTTTTTGATTGAGTTTAAAACCAACCAACGCTTCTTGGCGATTGTTGATGTTACCTGTATAAGTCGTAAAGACCACGTCTCCGTCCAAAGCGTCTTTCAATTTTTGAATACTCAAACCGTAACTTTTCAATGCAAAATCGGCAAACATTTTTATCTGTGACCGCTTGACCAAGGCTTGCCGTAACCCGTCAAAATCTAAGGCAGCAGATAAATAAATGTTCAAGTTTTGTTGGTCAATATACGGTGAAAAGTCCGTCTCGCTTTGTCCCTTAAACAACAATCGTAAATCTTCGACCAAAGCTTCTTGAAATAAAAAATCCAGTTGAGCTTGCACTTTTCCTTGTTCGAAATCAACAGACCCGTGAATAAAATTATCGTTAAGCGCTTCGGGTGGAATTTTAGCCAACGAGAGTAACAATTTGGCGTTGCTACTTTGCGCTAAGGCGTTAGACGTGAGCCAAGCCGTAACGTCATGTGATTGTGCTAGTACCTTCTGTAAATTTTTATTTTGGGCCAAATTATTGGCTTCATTTGGTGCAAAAAAAGCATCGACCACGCCTTCCGTCTCGTAAATACCTTCGCCCATTGCTACCACTGCTACTTTATCGTTCCATGCTACTTGCAGAGACTCGGTTAAATCGGCAACTTGATAGCCATTCTCTGTACTAATGCGGGCATCGGGCAGCGAATGCGCAAAATTTGAAAAGTCCTCTGCACTTGCCAAATTAAAAATCACCCCCATGTAAATTTCTTCGGGATTATCTGGATTTAGCTCTACCGATAAATAGGCATTTTGGGTCAAATCAACTCCCGAATTTTCAGGGTTCGTCATAACAGCGGCCAGTAAGTCACTTTCTGTTTGCGCTTTTTCTTTGAAAAAACGATAGAAATCCATGGATTGAATCGCTTCGAAGTTGGCTTTTTCCATTAAGGTCGGTACGTCAAAAGCGGTTACGACTGTGGTGTTTATTGGTACGGCGGCGAGTGCATTGTCCGCTTTCTGACCAGACTCTTTTTGGCAAGCTGTCCATAAAGTGAGGATGGAAAGCGCGAATAAAAAAGCTACTTTTTTCAATTGCTGCATATATTTTTTGATAAAGAAGGGTGGTTTTCTTGAGGATAGCTAATTATCCTAAAACCATAAGACTTGATTAGTTAAGTCTATTTTACCATATTAAAGAAGGTTAGTTACTTACAAATTTAAGGTAGTAGAAATCTAACCACACAAATTTGCTTGTAAAAACAGATGGAAACCACTAATTTAACTTTTTTCTGATAAAATTAACCGACATGAACCGACCTTATCTACTTGCGTTCTTTACCTTTTTTTGTGCTACTCAACTTGGCTTTAGTCAACAAAAACCTGCTTTTTCGGACCTCGACGTTTTTGAACTAGAATGGGTGCAGCAACCCAAGATTTCTCCCGATGGTGAAAAAATCGTGTACGTCCGAAGAGGCATGGACATTATGAAAGACCGACGACAATCCCGTTTATGGATAGTTAATGCAGACGGGTCGGACCACCAAAAAGTGTCGCATTTAGATGTCAATGAGTCGAATCCCACTTGGTCGCCCGATGGGCAAAGAATTGCCTTTACTGCTTCTACTGACCAAGGTTCGGAGCTATTTATCTATTGGGTAGCTACGGGAAAAGTGGCGCGTATTTCTCAATTGCCCGCTTCGCCGAGAGGATTAGCTTGGTCGCCCAATGGACGGCAAATCGCTTTTTCTATGTTTGTGGGGAGCAGTGAATTGTCACTCGTTCGTCCACCCAAACGCCCCAAAGGAGCCAAATGGGCTGACCAACCCCGAATCACCACTCGATTGAAGCACGAAGCGGACGGAGCAGGATACATGCGCCCCGGTTTTTCCCACTTATTCGTGATTCCTGCCGAAGGTGGAACACCCAAGCAAGTGACAACGGGCAATTACCAACATCGGTCGGCGCCTGTATGGAGCAAGGATGGGCAATGTCTCTATTTTTCTAGTAATCGCAGTGAGGATTGGGAATACGATTTTCGCAACTCCGAAATTTATCGAGTTGCTTTATCGGACGGCACGGTGACGACTTTGACGAACCGAAAAGGTCCCGACCGAAGCCTAACGTTGTCACCCGATGGCCAGAAAATTGCCTACTTGGGCTTCGACGACCGAATGCAGACTTATCAAAACACTTTATTATACGTAATGGATGAGGAGGGAAATAATAAACGACAAATCAAAGTGGCCTTAGACCAAAGCATTAGCAGTCCCGTTTGGGATTCCCAAGGCAAAGGGCTTTACTTTATGTTCGACGAATACGGAAATACAAAACTGGCGCATACGGACTTGAACGGTAAAGTGACCCGCATTGCCGATAATTTGGGGGGAACGGGCATTGGACGGCCTTACGGGGGCGGTTCTTTTTCGGTGTCTAAAAATGGCGTTTTTGCGTTCAACGAAACGACGCCCGACTATCCTGCAGAATTAACGATTGTAAAAAAAATCGGTCAGCCAGCCACTAAAGTCATGTCGCTAAACGACGATATTTTGGGCGAACGAACCCTCGGAAAAGTAGAAGAAATTTGGTACAATTCAACCGTCGATAATCGGCGAATGCAGGGATGGATTGTCAAGCCGCCTTTTTTTGATGCTACTAAAAAATATCCTTTGCTGGTTGAAAATCACGGTGGCCCCGTCTCCAACTATGGTGACCGATTTTCTCCCGAAATCCAGTTGTACGCAACAGCGGGCTACGTTGTTTTCTATCCCAATCCGAGAGGAAGTACAAGTTACGGAGAGGAATTTGCCAATTTATTATACCATAATTATCCTGGAGAAGATTATAACGACGTGATGGACGGAGTGGATGCCGTTATCAAAAAAGGCTACGTTGCGCCCGACAGTTTGTACGTCACAGGCGGAAGTGCGGGCGGCATTATGACCGCTTGGATGATTGGTAAGAACAATCGCTTTCGGGCGGCGGCGGTGGTTAAACCCGTGATGAATTGGATTAGCAAAACGCTCGTTGCCGACAATTACTACGGCTACGCCAATACGCGTTACCCCGGACAACCTTGGGAAAACCCAATGGAATATTGGAAGTTCTCGCCTTTATCGTTAGTTGGAAACATCGAAACGCCGACGTTGGTCATGGTCGGCACGTCCGATTTGCGGACACCGCTTTCGGAGGCCAAGCAATTGTACCACGCACTGAAATTACGGAAAATTGAAACGGCTTTGGTGGAAGTGCCGGGTGCGTATCACTTTATTGCGAATCGACCGAGTCAGTTGATTACGAAAGTGGCACACGTGTTGGCTTGGTTTGAGCGGTATTAAAAACTATCGTAGAATCATCTTAATTCCATACCGTGGCCGCAAAGTAACCAACGCCTCCAAATCAATATTTTGGTTCTTCACCAACTCAAAATCAAAGCGTTGGAGCAGCCCGACCAACAATAATTGCATTTCCATGATGGCGAAAAGGTTACCAATGCACAATCTAGGGCCGCCGCCGAAGGGTAAATAACTCATTTTGGGCCAACTCTTTACCTTTTCAAGTGTGAATCGGTTGGGGTTAAACTGGGTCGCATTTTCAAATAAATCCTCTCGACGGTGGGCATTATAAATCAAACAAAAAACAATGGAGTCTGCCTTTATTTTCACGCCTCGATATTCGTCGTCTTCGATAGCCGTCCGACTCACGGCCCAAACGGGCGGAAAGAGGCGCATTCCTTCGTCGATAACTTGACGAACGTAGGTCAACTGACGAAGTTCTTGGAAATTGGGTAATCTATCGCCGACTATTTGCGCAATTTCTTTTCGCATTTTAGCCACAATTTCGGGATGTTGCGCCAACAAATGTAGGGTCCACGCTAAGGCATTGGCCGACGTTTCGTGACCTGCGCTAAAAATAGTAATCATCTCGTCCATCAGTTGTTGGTCGTCCATTTGGTCGTTCGAATCCTCGTAGGTGGCATCCATCATCATCTGTAATAAATCGGGATATTTTTGCGTACTTTTTCGACGTTTGGCGATTGCCTTCAAAACGACTTCGTTCAAAACTTTCATATCTTTCTGAAACTGGCTTTTTCGCCCCGTAAATGGAAAATAAAGCCGTTTCATTGGATTATTAAGAATGTCGGTCACATAGCGTTGTGCTTCGGTCATGCTATCATAAACGGCGTTTAGGTCTTCTTCGGTATTATCGGAAAACAGGGCTTTGAGGGCAATTTGAGCCGTGACGGCCATCATCTCTCGGGCAATGTCAATTTCTTGATGTCGCTTATTTTCTAATGTTTGAAAATAAGCTTCCGCCGTACTGCCCATAGCATTAAACAAATCCTCTAAGTTCTTTTTATGAAAAGCGGGCTGAGCTAATCGACGTTGTTTTTGCCAAAATTTGCCATTGCTGGTCACCAGCCCGTTTCCTAAGACTAACTTTAATACATCGTAGGCTTTTCCTTTTTCGTAATTTCGATGATTGGTTTGCAGCACGTAGCGCATAAAGTCGGGCTCCGAAGTAGCGATTATTTTATTGAAGACGGCGGGATTGAGGTAAGTCGTTCCTAGTTCCTGCTCTCGGTCGTAAAAGTGCGTTAAGATATTTTTGGCCATGCTAGGAATATTCTGCAAGAGCCAGTGGCCTCTAGAAACGGGCAGCGGAGCGAGTGGAGTAGTAGGCGAAGTAGCTTTTGTCATGCGGAAATAGATTAGATATTATTCCGACAATATAAGCAAATTTAGGTGGGCTTTCGGATACTAATAAATGAAAGGAAAAAAAGAAGCGGCTAGTTGTAAAAAAGGGGATTTGAATGGGATGTTCGTTACTAGATACTAGATACTCGTTACTAGATGCTAGGCTTTCATAATTAGCATCCAGCATCCAGCATCCAGTACCCAGCATCCAGATACCAGCAACTACGTCGCTAAAATCTCTGCCATTTTCACCATCTCATTATCCAAATTCTTTTCTTTCTGAATGGCCGTTTTGAATGGCGTGTATTTCACTTTATTGTTGACGATGCCCGCCATCACTGCTGATTTTCCTGCCAGCAAACCTTCAACGGCGTAGTAGCCCATTTGACTGGCTAACACACGGTCGGCGGCATTGGGCGAACCACCTCTTTGCAAGTGGCCAATAATGGAAACTTTGGTGTCGTAATGGGGGTATTTTTCCTTAATAATATTGGCAATTTCTTGAGCGCCCCCGTTCTTGTTACCCTCGGCCACGATGACCAGACTAAACAGCTTTTTGCGTCGTTCTCCTTTTTTCAAACTAGTTACTAAGCTATCAATGGAAGTTTCCGTTTCGGGACAAAAAATCTTGGCCGAACCACAGCCAATACCCGCATTGAGTGCAATAAAGCCAGCGTGCCGGCCCATTACTTCTACGAAGAAAATTCGATTGTGAGAATCGGCAGTATCTCTAATTCTGTCCATTGCTTCGATGGCGGTATTAACGGCCGTATCGAAACCGATGGTATTGTCTGTTCCATAGAGGTCATTATCAATCGTACCAGGCACGCCAATAATTGGAATACCAAACTCTTCTTGGAAAACCTTAGCCCCCGTAAAAGTTCCATTACCGCCGATGGCCACTAAGGCATCAATATCGTGCGCCATTAAGTTTTCGTAAGCCGTACTGCGACCTTCAGGGGTCATAAATTCCATGCTGCGAGCGGTCTTCAACATTGTTCCACCTCGATGGATAATGTTTCCAACCATCTTCGTTTCTAACCGAATAATATCTCCCGTTATCATGCCTTCGTAGCCGCGTCGAATGCCGTAAATGTGCAAATCGTGGTAGGCGGCGGTTCTTACAACGGCTCGAATGGCGGCGTTCATCCCAGGGGCATCTCCTCCCGAAGTGAAAACGGCAATTCGCTTAATATCTGGTAATTTTTCTTTACTCATGTTTACAACTTTTCAATAAAATCGGATGATTGCAAATGAAATTTTATTAATCCTTCCATCGGACGTCGATTGATTTTTCCTAGTAGCAAGCCATTTTTTTCTATTACTATCTTTACTTCTTTTTGTAAAAAAAAAGCGATAGAGCCAATAAAATGTATCGGTACTTCCCGAACTCGGTCGTATTTTAAGACTTGTCTCTTTATGAAATCGTCTAACGCATTTAATAGTAATTGCTGTACAAATGGATGTTTTTTTTGTTCAATTATCCACTTGGCAAAATTGGCCAAATATCGGTTTCCATTGGGCTGACGATAAACGGCTTCAATCACTTTTTTTTTACTAATAGAAAAATCAGCTAGTAGTCTTCGCTCCAGTTCGGGCGGCAATTCTCGGTAAAAGTAATGCCTTAGCAACTGTTTACCCAAATAAGTACCGCTACCCTCATCGCCTAAGATATATCCCAAAGGGGGGACGTTATCGACTATTTTTTGACCATCGAAAAAGCAACTATTAGCCCCCGTTCCCAATATACAAGCAATACCTTCCGAAGTTCCGCATATGGCTCTTGCGGCTGCTAGTAAATCATTATTTATCCAGAAGCTAGCGTTGGGGAATATCACTTGCAGTGCAGACTCAACAATGGTACAATGCGGTTCGTCAAAACAGCCAGCCCCGTAGAAGTGGACCGCATTTACTTTTGACGATAACGAACCTTTCGAAAAAGTAGCCCCTATTTCCGAAATAATTGCCGCTTTGTCTAGCAAAACTGGATTGAGACCATTAGTCGAAAACGACTCCATACCTTTATCTCGGTTAAGTAGTACCCAATCTGTTTTCGTAGAACCCGAATCGGCAATGATGGTCATTTGTTAGTGATTAGTGACTTGTTACTAGTGTAGTGACTCGTAATTAGTTAATTAGTGACTAGTTCTGCAAAGTACTAAATTTCAAGTCTTTGTCATCTAGCTAAACTGTCAATCACTTAGAACTCTAATCACTAGAGACTAGTTGCCAGTAACTTTGTATTCGAATATTAAGTGTACTTTTTACACTAAGTTGCGCCGTGCAAATATAAAAGATGTGTTGGAATTAGGAAAGTATATTGCCGTTAATTGTGGGGAAGCGGAAAACTTTATTTTTCCATTTTTTAGAACGCTCGACCGACCCCTAAATTATAGTTGATACCCCTAAATCCTAGCTCTCGAAACTCTTGTCCTGCCCAGTAACTGCCCAAAGGATTAGGGTAGGGGTTACGCAACTTGTAACCAAGGTCTAGCCGAAGAATAAAATAGGAAAAGTCAATACTAATGCCTGTCCCCGTACCTAGGGCGATTTCTCGCCAAAAGCGAGTTGTCAAACCTGAACCTGGGCGATTGGGGTCTTCTGTTAATGTCCACACGTTGCCGCCATCTAAGAAAATGGAACCGAACCAATCAAAACCGTAGAAACGGAAAAGCAGGTAGCGATACTCGGCACTGAAGACAAATTTGAAATCCCCCGTTTGGTAAAAGGGGGTTAAATTCTCTCGATATTCGGGGAAAGTGGTAGGGTCTCGATAACTTCCGGGGCCCAATTCTCGTACGCGCCAAGCTCGGATGCTGTTGGGACCACCCGCAAAGAACTGCTTAACGTAAGGTACATCTGTCGATGTTCCGAAAGGAAAGGCAATGCCCGCATTTAAGCGAAAGGCGAATGAACGGGTTGGACTGAGATAATTGAAAAAACGTCCGTCTAAGTCAAAGCGCCCGAATTGGGCAAATTCCAATTCAGAAATGCGTAGGTCATTCTTCTTTTCAGTCCGAAATTGGTTGGCAATGCCGTGCACTAGGAGTGCTTCTGTACCCGACACTTCGGAGTTAAACAGCAGTCGCCAACTGGAATTATTGTTGTTGCCTCGACCCGCAAAGTCCAGGCTAAACTCTCGAATTAAAATTCCCGTGAATAGCTGATTTCGATTGAAGGTTCGTTCTAAAAATGGATTTTCGGCAAAGATTTCAATGCCGTCGGGACCAATGGTTGGTTGGAAGATGTTGATGCCCAACTGTTTGATAAAATAGAGTCGATTGGGATTATTCCGAACCTCGTATCCCAACGAAACGTCCGTACTGAAATAGCCCCAAAAACCTCTTCGTTGACTCCAATTAAGTCCCAAAGACAAGCGAGTATTCGCATTTTCTAGCAAAGACTCGTAGAACGGGTCGCCAAAGACACCAATATTATTCATCAAATGGACGAAGCCGAATAGGTCGCGAAATTTGGGAATACTCAAATCGAACTGTGGGTTAATGTCGAAGGTATTAATCAAATTTTCGGTACCATCACTGCCAAACTGAATCCCAAAACCTAGATTCGCATTGAATAGTTCAGAGCCACCTAGCGCATTTTTGTCTTGGTAGGAAAAGGAAGTTTCGATACCGTTTAAGTTGTCACTCGAAAGTGTGCTAAAGGAAGTATTTCGATATTCCAAATTTCCACCAATACTTCGCCGTTCGTTGGCGGGTAAATAAATGGTAAAGTCAATCGTATAGGTCGAATCATCGTTGACCTTTTCGTTGATATTGGCAAATTTAAAAATGCCTAATTCACCCAAATTTTTGATGGTCTTGTCGTAGTTCCGTTGGCTGTACAGTTCGCCCTCGTGCAAAAAGATACGTTGGGTAATGAGGTCTGGTCGAACTTTAGACGGCGCGTTGATGGGCTGTCGAATTAGAATATCGCCCACTAGCGTATCATTCAGGGGAACATTACCGTCCTGTGGATTATAGAATGGATAAACCGTTATTGAACCTACTCGATAAGTTTTATGGAGAGAGGTATCGGTCAGTGGGAAAATCTCAAGTTGTAGTTGGAGCGCGGAAGTTTCGGCGGAGTCCGTTTGGGTAGCTAGTTGGTCAAAGTAATTAACGTAAAAATTTCGATAACCGACGTTGCGAAGATGACTCCGAATGCGCTGTTTTTCCGCTTCGTAGAGTTGGTTGGATACGGGACTGCCAGGTTGGAAAACCGTTTTGGTGCTTATCTCCGTTAGAATCTGCTGAATATTAGCGTCCTTACTGACAAATTGAATGGTATCAACGGTAAACAATTCATTGGGTTGAACGCGATACGTTACTTCGGCTTCTCGGCGTTTAATGCGGGTGTCGTAGTCCACTTTTGCGTTGAAATAACCTTTTCTCGCCAGCAAATACTCCATTGATTTGGCGGTTTCTTCCGTAATCGCTTCGTCGTAAATACTGGGAAATTCGGCAATGATGCGCCGAGATTTTTGGTCTTTTGAGCGTTGTTTTTGGGAAGATTTGTAATAAAACCAACGTCGATTAACGAATAAAAACTTGGTGTTTGGTTTCTGTTTGACGACCGAAAGTAAATCCGATTCCAGTTTCTTTCGTTTCTTTATTTTCTTAGCGGATTGAAACTCAATGCGATTTTTTTCTAAAAATGCCTCGTCTTTTTTTAAATATTTTCTGGTGTTGCAAGAGAATAACAGCCAGCTGACTAAGAAAAGACTTAGCCATTGTCCACGTTTTATCCAAAGTATGTTATTTTCGTCGCTCATTAAAAAAAGAGGCGTTTTTTAGCCTAAAAAGAGAAGAATAAAACACCGTCCAGCTTCAGAAAAAATGAACGATGCTCAGTAGAAATACCATTAAATACATTCAGTCTCTTCAGCAAAAGAAGTTTCGGCAAATGTATAATAATTTTATAGTGGAAGGCACTAAAATGACCGCCGAAATCTTGCGTCATGCTCCTTTTGAGGTAGAAAGTATCTACGCATTAGGGGCTTGGATAGACCAAAATCAACCTATACTAACTTCTTTCCAGACCATTACACACGAAGTTTCCCCTAAGGAACTGGACCGAATTTCTGGTTTAAAAACGCCTAATCAAGTACTCCTAGTTTGCAAACAGCCCGCCCAAACGTTAGACCTTTCTACCATTAACCATAGTTTAACGCTTTACCTCGATGAGTTACAAAACCCTGGAAATATGGGGAGCATTCTACGCATCGCCGATTGGTTTGGGATTCCATACGTTTTTTGTTCTCCCGAATCGGTGGAACAGTACAATCCAAAAGTTATCCAAGCCTCCATGGGGGCTTTTTTGCGAGTTAAAGTCGTCTCGATGAGTTTTGACCAGTTGGTGGAAAAAGTTCCAGACTTACCCATTTTGGCTGCCGTTTTAGAAGGCGAGTCTGTTTTTTCAACAACAGCATCAGCTAAAGGTGTCTTGGTGATTGGTAACGAAGGGAAAGGCATTTCGGAAAGTATTGTCCAGCAAGCTACTCATCTTGTTTCGATTCCGAAAGCTGGGAACGGCGGGGCAGAGTCGTTGTATGCGGCGGTAGCGACGGGGATTTTGTGTGGGGTTTTGTTGGGTGGGGGAGGTGGGAATGGCTAGTGAAGAAATTAATAGTAGTTTTTTACCTATCAGATTCTTTCTAGTACTTGGAGGTCTTTATTTGCTACTTCTTTTGTTTTTCAAAATCCATAAAGTTCTTTTATCAATCTATTGTTTTCTTCTTCGTAAACAGAATCGAAATCTCCAATTTCCTTCATCTTTTTTAAGATGCTTTGAGTGTTTTTGTTGATGTCTTTCAAAACATCATCATTTGGTAAAATCGCTGGTATTTTTTTGATATAATTTGATGAGTTATTGGTAGATGGATTTATTGTTCTTATTAGCTGGTTGCAAGTTGGAGAATTGAAAAACGCAAGTAGATAATAAATTAGACTTTCATCTTTAGGAAAGATTCCAACTATTGATTGGTCAAAAAGTCTATTCTCAATTAAAGCTCCTGTTATTGAGGAAGAACTAACCATTGGAACAGCTATGCCTTTTCTAAAGTAAAAAGACGAGTTTTGGTATCTTGCTTTTTTATTGGTCTTATAGAATTGGACATCTTCTTTAGACCACTTCATGAACCAATTATCAGGTTTGTAGTATTTAGTATTTCCTCCTTTTACAATGGGAACATAGGTTTTACCATTGGGATTTCCATTTACTAATTCTGGACTACACTCAAACTCAACTTTATCTAAATTGACTATTTCATATCTTTTTGAATTACGGATTTCTTTACTCCTAACTTTTAAGAAATCTTTGTCGTTTCCTGAATAAAATCCCGTAACACAATTACATAAATCTCCAATAGTTAATTCCGCGTTACGTATTAGTCCTGATAACTGTTTATTTCCAGAAGCCATAAATGCATAATCATTATTTGAATATACTTCGCTCTGATTGAAAGAAATTCTCTTTATATGCTTTTGCTGTCTATTGCTCAAATCTTCAACCGATTTAAAGTCTTTGATGATGTCAAACTTATTTTCGAGACATTCAGATTGGCTATTACATTTTTCCAATGCGATGATTGATAAATTTGCATATCCAAAATTGACCCCAGGGAAATAAGAGGAAGGAAAAAGTGCAATTTCTTTTATTTTAGTTCTCGTAAGAATATACTTTCTTATGTCGTTGTGCATGTGTAAATTCAGATAAGTGCCAGGTATAATAAACACCAACTTACCTTTATTTTTTAATGCCTCAATACTTCTGTAGAGAAACAATGAGTAGCTTTCTTTAGCATAGAAGCCATTATATAATTTTTTAAGCTTTTTCCTTTCTGATGTGTCTCTCCATGCACCATAAGGAGGGTTAGCAATTACAGCATCATATTTACCTCCCATTGAACATAGCAATTCCAAATCTATGTCTGTTAGTGTATCAGTCTGTTTAACTTTAATGTTCTCAAAACTTGAGTACTTTGTTAATAGATTTTGGAAAGATTCCTTGTTTAATTCAAAAGCGTCAATATTAACTTTACTATATTTATTAACAATAGAGTCAATGAATACTCCGTCGCCTGCACATGGTTCAAAAACTTTTTCATTTCCTTTTAAGCTAAGGAGCTTAATCATATAACCTACAATCGGTTCTGATTTTGTGTAGTATGCCTGATATATTCGGTTTTCTGTTATCATAGTATTACCAAGTTAGATATTGAAGTAATTCGTTTTCTTGCAAATGTGTTACAAAGTTATCGTTCAAATCTTCCGTCCAGTTTATATTTTCGTTTATCCAATTACGAATGTCGTAGCCTGAGTACCTATGTAATTCTACATAAGTATCTTCTCCTGAAAATGCACTCCAAATTCCAGAGTTCTTCAATGTGTTGAAGTAGTTATTATTCTCTGCTGCCCTAACGAAAATCAATGGTTCATAATCATCTTCAAGGTTTTGATAAACGCTGGCAACTAATAACAATCGATTGGTGTTCCCTTTTTCATTAGAACCAAATCCACTCTTAAAGTCAACTACATATTTTTTCTCTTCAAAGATGAAGTGCAAGTCAAGTTCCAGTTGAATTTCTCCTGACATGACTAAACTCCAAACTTTATTGTAATACTTGATTAACTGTTCTTTCTCTTCGTCTGTTAAGGCAAGTCCATTAATGTATTCCTCAATTTCATCTGCGAGCATTTTCTTCACATCTGAGAAAAGTGGCGGAACGAACAATTCTAAATCATTGATTGGATACTCAAAAGCTAACTTTCAAAATGGTTCCCAAAGTTCTCCAATTCTTCGAGAAAACGCCATGTATTGATAAGACCATACTGAATGCCTTACTTCAAGCATGACAACGTAATTGCAGTAAGTTACCATTAGCACACATTCAAGAATTTCTTGGTTAGACCAATTTTCATTCCTTGCTTTTTGTTCAATGATTTCGATAAGCGTTGTTCGAGCTTTTACAAGCAAGTTATTAAGCTTTTTTGCTTTCTTTTTGTATTCCGTATTCCCAAAATCACTATTTACTTTTGCAAGAAATTCGTTTGACCTATTTCTGAAGTATTGAAGCAATCCAGCTTTATCATTTCGAGTATTTTTAGTAAGATTCATTTTCCTGTTCTTGAAAGTATTTAGTCAATGTCCGCACCTAATTCTTTGTTGGTATCCGTCCGTTTCACTCTATTTTACTCAGTATAGTTGGGTCAATAGACAATTCACCCTCTACTTGCCGCAAGTGTAGTCCTTCAGTTTCTCGTAATTTCCTTAAAGCTTGACCTATCTTTTCATTTGCTAAATTTTGACTTAACAAATTGTAGCAATGATAATCCTTCATATTGTATTCGCTGAACTTTTGGTAGGATTTTTTGCAGTAGTTTTCTTCTATACTATAATGAACATACTAGCTAGCATAAGCGAGGATGATAATTAGAGGATTTGGAACACAACAAGGCTAAAAAAACGAATCCACCACTCCAATATGCACTTTCCCAAAAAATACCCGTACTTTGTGGCCTAATCAAAAACGGAAAAGCGCCTATGTCTAAGCAAAAATTTACTTCCTTCCGACGCCAACGAAATCGCAACCAAACGACTAATCGCAATCCTTCGAGAGAAGGTCAATTGCGGGCCGTTGCTCACCGATTGGGCATGGATTTTACGGTGTTTCAAGAATACAGCGTAACTAGAGAAGTGGCCGATTTTGAACTGTTTCGAAAAGGGAAAAATCGAGTGTCTTACCACTTGATGGAAAAACAAGACGAATGGATGGAGAACAATATCAAAATATTCGACTATCAATTCGAAACGGGGACGGCAAAGAATCGGCGGACGGTCGCCCAAACAGTTTTTTTGATGAAATCCAAAGATTTGGGTCTTCCCCAATTTGTGATGAAACCCGAAACGTTTTTTCATAAAATTGCCAGTTATTTTGGGAAGCAAGACATTGACTTTGAGCGTTTTCCCAAGTTTTCGGGTAATTACCTGTTGCAGGGGGAAGACGAGGAATATATTCGCTTTAAAATGACCGATGAGATTCTCCATTTTTTTAGTCGAGAACGGGGGTGGCACATGGAAGGCATTAACTACTACCTCATTTTGTACAAAGAAAATCATCGACTCAGACCTAGTTCCGTTCGGCAATTGTACGAACGGGGGATGGGGCTGTTTGAGTTGTTGAAGGACAAGCCTTTTTTGTAAGGCGATGAGGTGATAAGAGAATAGGGTGATAAGGGAATGGGGGGATAGGACTAATTGGGTTAATAAGGTGAATAAGGTTTATTAAGGGGGACGAATAACAAATAATAGGGCGAACGAAAAGTCATTTTTATAATATGTAATCGACTGATAAAAGTTGAAAACTTTGAAAATATTGGTTTGAAGATGCAATCTTCAAACATCGACAGAGGGATAGGACTAATTGGGTTAATAAGGCGAATAAGGTTTATTAAGGGGGACGAATAACAAATAATAGGGCGAACGAAAAGTCATTTTTATAATATGTAATCGACTGATAAAAGTTGAAAACTTTGAAAATATTGGTTTGAAGATGC
>JBCCQK010000042.1:0-27685 GCA_039024375.1 Bacteroidota bacterium | reverse complement strand
GTTCGGGTGTAAAAGCCCATACGTTATGACGTTTTTCCTTTTCATCAATGAGCTTTTTGTTACCGCCACTATATAAGTCAACAAAAAGCCTAGAGGTAACATAAATTGTATTAGTTACTTCATTATAAGTCAAGCCCCAAGTCCTAACTTCACCATCTCTAAATACATTATCTTGATTAACAGCCATGGTATTGCCGAGCATATCACCTAGGCATAGTTGCCCGAGTTGTTGTCCCGTGCAGAGATCCCATTTGGTAGGTCCTAGATTAGAGTTATTATACAGGGTATTTCCTATGCTGAAGGTATTTTGCTTCCAACCCGTATTGGCAATTGCAAACTCCGAAGTGGGTCTTATTTCCCCGTCACAGGTCAAGCGCCTGATATTAGAAACTGATTCTTGCGTCTCTCCAATATACAGATAGCCATTTACATCTACGGCAAACCCATGAGGAGAAGAAAGCTCTGAAGCATTATCTCCTGGATACCAGAATTTATCATTATTTGCTCCTCCAAATACTTCGCTAAGCGTTCCATTGGGTAGAATTTCTACTTTGTGAACCGCCTCTGCATCAGGTTCATTTAGATAAATGTATTCTGTACAAGCACAATCAAAAGAGCAGTTTTGCTCGTTTAGGGTCGCTACAATATCAGTATAACAACTGTTCGCCCCATTATACACTCGAATCGTGTAATCTTGTGAGCCTGTGGGATTTGATAAACCAGTTGCTATTTGTAAGGGATAAGAAGCTCCGCTTAATGAAGTTGCATTCGCATAGGTATCTGCCCCACCATTATCATTAAAGGTATTTCCTGTTGACCAGTGGTAACGGTCACCGCTACTCACTGAACTAAGTCGTAATACACCGTCATCATTAGCTGTACTACCTGTACAAGTAGCTTGGGTGGCATTGGCAGAAACGGTGGGATTAGTACAAGAAGAGGAAGTTGAACTACAATCTCGCTCATTCATCGTTACTACCAAGTCAGTATAGCAATCATTCGAGCCATTGTACACCCGAACGGTATAATCTTGAGAACCTGTTGGGTTGGATAAGCCAGTAGCTATTTGTAAGGGATAGCTAGCTCCGCTGAGATTAGTCGCATTAGTATAAATAGCTGCCCCACTATTGTCATTAAAGGTACTTCCTGTTGACCAATGATAGCGGTCGCCATTCGCTACATAAGTTAGCTGTAAATATCCATCACTATTCGCAGTAGTCCCTGTGCAAGTGGGCTGCACTGAACCAGCAGCAACAGTGGGGTTAGCACATGAGCCACAATCGACATTTGTATAGGAAATGGCATCTAAATCAAAATCATCATTACTATTCGTTTCCATAGTAATGCGTAAATAGCGAGTCGCTACTTCTGCAACCACATTCGTTGTAATAAAGGTCTGTTGAGTTGTAGAAGGTTGGGAAGAATTCGTAGTCCAATTGATACCATCTGCTGATTCTTCTATTATCATATCGGCAGCGGGACCTGGCGAATAAGATGTCTTTCTTCGCCAAGTAATACTGTAAGTCTCTCCTGCTTGGATGATGTCTGACAAATCAAGTACTAGAACATCTGCAAGCGCATATAATTCTGCATAATTATTGTCTGGCGCGCCAAGCACGGCGGAAGAATTACCCGTGCTGTAATCTACTCCCGATGTTGCTGGTTCTACGCCATCCGCATTACCTGTACAAGAGCTACAAGTCTGCTCATTCATCGTCACCACCACCTCCGTATAGCAGGCATTTGAGCCATTATAAAGTCTAATGGTATAATCTTGAGAACCAGTAGGATTAGAAAGTCCAGTAGCGATTGATAACGGATAAGATGCCCCACTCAAGCTGGTCGCATTGGCGTAAGTATCTACCCCGCCATTATCATTGAACGTGCTGCCAACAGACCAATGGTAAGCATCTGCATTACTAGTAGAGTTTAATTGTAGTATACCATTACTATTGGCTATACTACCTGTACAGGTGGGTTGAGTCACCGTAACGTCAGCCGTAGCTGTATTAGTGGTCGCATCAATTTGAATGGCATCAATAGCTGCCTCTACCTTTCCACCTGTACCTGGGTCTGCCGCTTCAACATATAAGTAAACGGTTTCTCCAGCATGACTTAATAAGCTAGCATTTAGTGCTGTCCACGCAGCATCTCTGCTAGTAGCTGCTCCCGTTTCGCTAACGAGTGTTTGTAAAGTACTGTTGTCAGAAGCCCTTCTGAGCTGTATTGTTAGGTAATCTTCTGCTCCACCATTGGTGTAGTGTGCGAAATAGTACTGAAATGATACATCAATAGCGATGGCATTTGAAGATAGAATGAAATTTGGTGAAATTGCACTAGTAGGACCACCGTCCACATCTTGGTTGTCTATACTCCCCGTTAGCAGATTTTGAGTGCCTTCATAAGCTGCTATCTCCATTTGAGTGCCGTTAGTCAAATAAGGTGTTGGTGTACCAATTAACCAGTTTCCATCTGTCGCACCAGTATTAAATGTCCAATTATTATCTCCACTTGTATTTTCAAAATCTGCATCAAATATTGTGGTGACTGTGCTTCCACCTATACATCCTGTACAAGACTGCTCGTTCAGGGTCACTACTACATCCGTGTAGCAGTCATTATTCCCATTATATATTCTAATAGTATAATCTTGAGTACCCGAAGGATTAGCTAGTCCAGTAGCGATTTGTAAAGGGTAGCTCGCACCGCTTAAACTTGTGGCATTAGTGTAGGTATCAGTTCCGCCATTATCATTAAAAGTACTGCCTATTGACCAATGATAAGCGTCGCCATTAGTAACAGAAGTCAATTGTAAAGCACCGTTATCGTTTGAAGTAGTCCCCGTACAGGTGGATTGTATAGTAGAAGCTGATACTATTGGCTCATCGTGTAGTAAATTGACCGTCGTTTCATCTGTGCAACCATTGCCATTAGTAACGATGAGTTGATAGACACCTTCTTGACTAGTGGTAGGGACGATATAAGCTGGAATAAAGCTTAATTGAGAAGGACTACCCTGAGTACCATGCAGGGCTTGTATTTCCGATGCTTTTAGGGCTTCATCGTAGATTTGAAGACTGGCAATTGAGCCTGATAAGTAGAATTCTGATGTTCCCGTACTAGACCGAGCACTGCCCACATGAAGTAATTCGTTAGCATGGATACTTAAAGTCTTATTTTCTGTGGCATTTAAGACGCCGTTTACATAAACCCGTTCTTCTCCATTCGTCCCACCTGTATAGGTTACTGCGATGTGTTGCCATGCGCCTGCTGGTGGTATGCCACCGTCATAGCCCATATCCGTCGAACCACACCAATGGCCTACCGCTCCCCAACTTGTATTTTCACTATAAATGAACTGAGCATTAGTTCCGCAAGGACCTCCTCGCCTACTCCAGCTCGCATAGTTTTCTTGGGTTTGAAAGCTAGGGTTATAGATATAAGTAGAAATCGTAAAGGATTCATTGCCTGTGATGCCACTTGGCGCAGTAAAATCAGAAATAAAATCATCGTTTCCGTCAAAGGTGACGGCTTTCATCCCACCGATTGTACTTACTTCGGGGTCACCATTGCCACTAAACGTTCCTCCTAGTGTTCCATTATTTGACCAAGTGCTCAGTTGTCCCAAAGATAAGTTCTCAGCACTGAGGTTTACAATCGGTTGGCGGGTTGTTACACTTACTGAGGCTGCATTGGTCTGGTGGGTATATATCGCTTGAATTTGGGTAGCATCCAACTCTTCATCAAAAACCAGCATACTTGCTATTGAGCCTGAGAAGTATAAAGTCGAACCCCCTGCGCTACTAGCTCTAGCACTAGCAATATGGAAGAGTTCATTAGCATGAAGATTTAGGGTCTTGTTTTCTGTGGCATTCAATACGCCGTTTACATAAACGCGCTCTGGAGCATTACTGCCGCCTGCGTAAGTCACTGCAATGTGCTGCCACGCGCCTGCCGTTGGTACACCGCCGTCAAAGCCCATATCATTTCCTGTGCACCAGTGACCTAATGCGCCCCAAGTTATATTCGAACCATAATTAAATTGACCATTCGTACCACAACCTCCTCCTCGCCTACTTGTACTTAAATAAGTTTCTTGGTCTCCTATCGAAGGATTATAAATATAAGTCGCAACGGTAAAAGACTCATTACCTGTAATGCCGCTGGGCACATTAAAATCGGAGATGAAGTCATCATCGCCGTCAAAGGTGACCGACTTGATACCACCGACAGTACTGACTTCTGGATTGCCTCCTCGGTTGAACGTACCGCCTAATGACCCTGCATTTTCCCATGTTTCTAATTGACCTGTCGGTAAATTATAGGCATGTAATTCTACCAATGGCTTAAAGGGAAGCGTATCTGTTACAGGTGAAATATCATAATGACTTACGAGTGAAGCATTATTATACCATTGCCAAGAAACTTCTCCTGTGGTCGCTTCTGCTACAACGGGTATAGAAACTTCTGCGCCTGGGCAGTAGTAGATTGAATCTTCAGGCACGCTTACTTCCATGATTGTCCCTGTAGATAGGGTCACGGTCACATCCGTGTAGCATACATCTGTCCCGTTATACACCCGAATGGTATAGTCTTGGGTCGTAGTTGGACTGGCTAAGCCCGTAGCAATTTGAAGTGGATAGGATGCGCCACTCAGAGAAGTCGCATTGAGTGAATTATTAGCGCCTCCATTATCATCAAACGTACTGCCTACTGACCAGTGATAACCCACGCCATTGGTGACGGAAGTTAATTGTAAGTAACCGTTATTGTTTACTGAAGCACCTGTACATGTAGGTTGTTCCGCTGAAGCAGTAAATGTTGGTTTAGGAGTCACGGTCACGGTCATATCTTGGGTACTGGTACACCCATTCCCATTAGTAATGGTAACCGTATAAGTACCTGCTTCCGCCGTCGTTATGTTATTAGAAATCGTTACTTGTCCGCCACTGCCACCTACGCCACTGAAACCATTCGGTCCTGACCAAGCATAAGTTAAGCTATTAGGATTGACTGCTAGCTGTAGAAAATCGCCTTCACAGACTTCTACCGTACAGTCGTTGGCAATCCAGCCTCCGCTGTTGATATTGTATTCACACACGGGAGTCACGGGCGTACAAGCAGGTATTAGTCCCGCATCAAAGGTGTAATTCGATTCACTGGTCGTAAATGATATAGCGGGCACATTGCCTAGTCCTGCTATATTGATTTCCGTTACATCCGAGTCGTTTAAGTCTGGATTATTGCCCTCTCCACTATTTGCAGTCGTGAATTCGTAAGTTGTGCTGCCTATGGTTACTTCATTTGTAGTTGCGTTATAGCCGTCTCCATTGAAGACGATATAATAGGCTGTACCCTTTTGTAAATTGGTAAAGGTGTAGCCACCACCACTATTGGTGGTGTAGCTGGATACCAACTGGGCATTACCACTGGAAGGATTGGTGTATAATCGAACTACTAAACCACTTAGTGCGGATTCACAAGCATCCTGTGTGCCGTCTTGGTCGGTATCTATCCATACTTTATTGCCTACGTTTATCGTATTTTCGGAGCATAGTAACTCCATGTCTCCCAGACCATTACTTTTTCCAAAGAATCCATTGGAAGAGTTTGTCCCACCATAGAGTTCTACTCCTCTAGCTACAGCTCCTGTAGTATTATTCATCCAGTGGATTCCCCCCGAATTGAAGTTCCCTGCTCCAGTACCGTTATTGGGATTCATACTCACCACAGTGATTAATCCCGAATTGGGTAGGTGTAGCAAAGCGCCCATAGAGGTTTCTTCGTGACTTACGGTATTACCGCCACTATCAAACTGCTCGTCACCGCAGTAGTATTCTCCTCCCCCTGGTCCTTGTCCATTTGCGCCACAACCTCCTCCATTCATCGTCGTTCCTCCTGATTCTAAGACGAAGGTGCCGTTGTTATTGTGCGCTCTTAGCACATCCCCTCCGATTCTATAGTCGTAAAGCCGATTATCATCGCCCGATGAGGTATTTTCATTGATGGAACCCCACTGATGTCCGCCTCTATCCATGATACCGATTATCATACTACCGTCTTTACTATCAAACTCTATATCCGAAAGGACGGGTGTAGGATAGCAAATACAATCCACTAATCGGCCTCCAAATATATTACAGAAGTATCCGTCTTTATCCGAATCGTCGTCCGACCAAGGATTGAATTGGGTACAGCCACTAAATGCCAGTTGAGATTGTCCTTTAGTATAGTTTAATGGAAAGCTGAGTTCTGTTGCCCAGTTAGTATTGGTCAAATCGTAGGACAAGACCGTTCCTTGCAGGTCCGCACTCGTTCCTCCGTTTTCGGCCGTACACACTAAACCGACGTAGAGTTTTCCGTTATATACTTTCAAACCGAATAAGCGGCTCACCCCATTGGTACAGCTTGGGTGAGGTACGGATAGGGTGGAAGTTTGCGCACAGCCCGGTTTTGTCCCCGTACTATTGTAAGTGGTCAGGTCAACTACGATAATGTTGCGCTCATTTAGGTTAGTGACGTAGAGTGTATTGTAATCGGAAGATAAGTCAATGTCTCCCAGTCCTACTTTGGCTACTTTTCCGTAAGCATCCGCATCAAAGGATAGTCCCGATAAACCCCAAATAATTTCGGGTAGGCCTCGTGCGGAATTAGAGGAAATTGTCCCTATGCTTGCACAGGCTGCTAAGTCAATTAATAGACTGGAAGGGGTGCCTAATTGGCTGTATTCGGTGGTGTAAATTGCGCCTAATCCACTCGTCCCCATTCCTACGTGTCGTTTTAAGAAGGCGGCAGAATACAGTTCTTCTCTTGTTTTGCTGTACGCCAAGCCCCATACGCTGCCTATTTCTCCCGCGGTGGCGTCTTTTACTTTATTATTTCCATCGCTATAATCTAGGGATACTAAGGCATCCACGTCGCCCGCTCTACTTGCTCCACTAAAGGAAGGGTCTCCATTAACTTGACAGGAAATCGCTAATCTTGGGTTATTTTCACAGTATAAGGAAGGGTCGAGCACGCCAAAACTTACCGTACAACTTGAGGAACTGATGATTTGAACATCCGAGCGATTAGTTGTCCCTACTATACTAGATTCTAACCAAGGTGTCAAACCCAATGAAAATTCTACCCGAACAGGATAAGTAATCCCCGAATCGTCTACCGACCAATCGCCATTGGCATCTGATAGTGTGGTGGCCGTTGGGGTACTGCTATCGCATTCGTATACGTTTATTTGAATATTGGCCTGTCCCCCTTCGTTGGTATCTTGGGTGCCGTCATTATCAAAGTCGTGGAATACTTTTCCGCCTAAATCCCCGCTACAAGCTGCCGCACAGGTGCGCTGATACATCGTTACGGTGGCATCGGTGTAGCAGTCATCCGAGCCGTTGTACACCCGCATGGTATAATCTTGAGAAATGGTTGGATTAGATTGACTCGAAGCAATCGTTAATGGATAAGAACCCGATAGGGTTGTAGCGTTAGCATACGATTTTCCAGCCGTATTGAAGGTACTGCCTGTATTCCAGTGGTAACGGTCTCCACTAGAGACGGATGAAAGCTGTACATAGCCGTCTGAATTGACCGTTGACCCTGTGCAAGTAGGAGATACGGCACCCACATTGACGGTCGGTGCGGCAGTAACGGTTACGGTATAATCTTGGGTAGCTGAACAGCCATTTCCGTCGGTATAAGTAAGGGTATACGTTCCTGCATCACTAGCTGAAGCATTGGTGAAAGTGAAAAAGGAATTACCGTCGGTGGTATTATCCGTAGAATTATCGGGTAGGGTGAGTACAATATCGTTTTGGATATTGACCTGAGTGCCAATCTGGAAAGTACCACCCTCGCAGAGGGACAGGGTACTATTGTTTACCCAACTCCCCGAATTGACTCGCACGTAAGGCGTAATCGTGGGATTTATCCCTTGACAGGGGTCGGCGGTGCAGTAGGTCACCGCATCAATTTCTATATCTCCAGAGCCTCTATCCATGTACAAATATTTCGTGGTGACATTGGTCGTCTTGGTCACCTGCGCCAAGGCGCCACCACCGCCCGAAGAGGCTGTTCCGTTCTGGGTAAAGCCCGAAGGATTATTAGATTGACTACTCGGTAAACTCGTTCCGTCCGGGGCTTCAAAAATGTCTGCCGTCGCTGCGCCTCCTCGACCAGAGATATGAATGGTATAATCTGTGCCAATAGGTAATTCGTCTCCTAGGGTTAGCACTAAGTAGTCAGAAGTAGCTCCAATTTCTGTGGTCGAACCGTTGGCATCTCCCGTCGCATTACTCGTCGCTCCATTTCTGGTATTTCCCTGGGCAGCCGTAGCATTCCCACAAGTTTGAGAACCACCGCCGCCACCCGAGCCACCATTACAAGCTACTCCGCTGTAACTAATGGCATCTATGTCCGCATCATCGTTTGAATCGGTCTCGATTTGGATGCGTAAATAGCGTGTATCGACGCCTGCCGTCAAGGTAGTGGTGATAAAACTTTGCGAGGCAGTCGCTGGTCTAGTTGCATTTTCCGTCCAAGTACTATTGTCCGAAGATTCTTCAATGACTAAATCTGCCACCGGTCCAGCGCTGTAAGATGATTTTCGGCGCCAAGTAATGTCATAACTTTCTCCCGCCGTAATTACGTCGGTTAAATCTAGCACCAGTACATCCGATTGCTGGTATAATTCCGCATAGTTACTGTTCGGTGCACCAAGTGCATTAGCACTGTTCCCTACCCCCGACGCACTTATCACCGCATCCGCATTACCTGAGCAATTTAGCAGTTGGTGATTTTGTCCATTACCTCGAAGCTCTTCTGAAGTAAATAATAGATTATTAAGATGGGGAGGAGCAATATTATTAGCAGATTGGTTATAGTTGCCCAGCCAACTAAGGCAAAGCAAACTTAGTAAATACCGATGATAGTATTTGGTGAATCTCTTTTGTTTAATCATTCCATGGGCACTTCCTGTAGCATTGGAGGTGGGGCCATTTGTGACGACTCCAGATGCACTAGTTGCATGACTACAATTATTTATTAGACTATTTTGGGAACTACTATTTTTTGGAAAGTAAGCAGAATCATCTCGAAGAGCGGTAGTACTCAACAAGGAGGTTAAAAGAAAGGTCGTTATGATTAAATATATTGAATCTCTCATTAGTAATAAATGGTAAATATGATAGAACCGATTTACTAATATTTGATAACCAATTCGTGAATCACCAAATCTAAGAAAAGCTACCCTCTCGGGTAGCCCCCAAATTTGTCAAAGAGAGATTTCTTAAAATGTATCGTATTGCAGATATCAGTTGGGCAAAACGCCCAATCATCCGAATAGTAAAAGCTATTACTAGTGGTTCGAGTGGTAAGCAATTGACCGCTTCCAAGTGAGTTCCCAACAAGCGTTTACAATAGCACAGTCCAAACTAAAAGGCCTTTAGGCTTTTGCAGAATAGCACATAAGTCTTAAGACTTGCTGACAGGATAGTCCACAAGACTATGCTACCGATTGAGCACTTACCTTGACTACTCATCAATCACTACACTAGTTTAGAATCTATCTTTGACAGTTTAGTGTGTATCTTATCCATGTACTTCTCAGAATACTTGGATAAAAGGTTTAATTACATTAGGCGGCGTTACGTGTAAAGAGGGATGACTTACCTTTCACAAAAAAGGCAACAGAAGGGGTAAGCATGTGCAGTAATATTTTGCTTAAAAAGCATCTTTTTCAAGAGGGGGGATAAGTTTGTTAGCGTGGAACTGCCTTGCTGCTCATTGATTTACTCGTTTTAATCATTCTCACATTGACAAAGGCTTCAAAATTCGTTCCTTAAATTGGCCGAGCGCCCTCATTTGGAACATTCCTTTATTTTTAAGGTAAAACCCGCATTATTTAGAGAATATTTGACCAAATGAGTCAATAAAGACTCTAACGGTAAAAATAGTTCCTAATTACTGTCTAGTAGCCTGCATTATTCTCCAAAACAGCATGTTATAATTGTATTTATTTGTATTTACATCATTTATTTTTGTTACATTCAATCACTTATCTATCAATATTTTACATAGTGCTACGCATTTTTAAAGTCCTAACTAAATGTATAAAAATTACTATTTTACGCTGTAAATCCTTCGAAAATGTAATTGTTTACAACCGTTTCTACCTATATATTTGTAGCACACTCAATAATAAAAAAGCAGGCAAAACAACTCCCTCTAATTAATAGACCTCCCAACGAGGAAATTAAATACACATTAACTTCTTGGAAGTTCCCCATCGCATTTCTTGACCTACTAAAAGTGAATTAAAATTATGACCATGCAGGCCTCTAATTTCGAACTTGGGAAAGCGTTGATTCAAAAGAAAACCAAGAAAAATCAAGAAGAGATTTTTGTAAAGATTGGTAATATCCTCAAGAGAATTCACTTAAAGGAAATAGACTGGTTCGGCGTGGATGGTAAATATGCGTACGTCAAGACGGACAATAGAAATTATCCATTGAGTCTCTCCCTTAAAGATTTAGAAGGCAAGCTAAATCACGACGATTTCATCAGGATTCATCAGAGCTATATGGTGGATGTAAAAAAGATAGAATCCATCAATTTGATTGATAATTTTGTGACCATCAAGAAAGTGGAACTGCCCATCGGCAGAAGTTTTAGGAAGCAGTTGCTTAGCCAAATTGTCTGCTTTTAGCTGATGTGGTCACCGACTACGATGGATGATGAATGGATGATATTTTGGTCAATTTGCGCTCTTAAATTTGAAAATGAACAAGCTGCGCTCGAAAAACCCTATGAACTTTGTGTGCTTTGTGGTAAAAATTCATCATCCTAATTAATTACAAAGAAGCATAAAAAAAAGGCCATTTGACAACAGCCTCTTCTCGTCAAGTATATTGGGTTACTGCGAAAACTATAAGTGTCAAAAGTCGTGAAGATAGGTGTGCTTAATGACAAACTTACTATCTAGTTTAAGTTGCGGATAACGGCTAGAAAGCGATACTTTGTCAGTATCTTTTTCTTTTATGCTCTTGAAAAGCAGGAGATACTGGCAAAGTATCGCCTACTTAATAGTCCACAACTTGGGTTACTTAGCCACTACCATCCAATTGAAAAACTAGCGGCTTAAAAAATAACAATATATTTTTTACTCAAAAGTAATGTTTTAGTAAGTAGGAAATTAATAAGAAAGATAAACTGGCAGATTCAACAGTATAACTAGTAGCTATTTGGGTAAATTTGTATTGAGTGCATTACAAAATAAAGTTACACTAAATTGTAGCACACTCAAATCATTGGACATACAAACGAATCATCGCCGCTGCGCCTTTTGCAGGGTCTCGCCCACTTTCAACAGCCATCGACGGTCGGTCAAGGGTTCTGCTTGACTTATTTTTTCCATTACAAGCGGTAACTTATGGGCTTTGGCCTTTAAAAGTTGGAAAAGTAAAGAAGTGAAATTCAAATAGGTCTCACGGAAGTTGTTCGCAATTTGTTTATTACGCTTCAAGTAAATGGTAAAAGAAGCAATCATGGATAGTAGCGCCTCTTCCTCTCCCGTTTCGAAGTATAACTTTATCAGCATTGTCTTGGCCCCCAAATTGTAGAAAATGTCGGAAAATTTGACTTGCATGAGATGTATCTGAGCCGCTTCGTAATTTGCTCTTCGATAATTCAAATCGGCTAAGTTGTAATGATAAGCGTCCGATTGAAATTCTTCTCTCAATTGGGTGTGGTGTTGGTCAATGAAATTCGCCGTCCAATCGTATTTCTTGAGATTAAAACCAAGTTTCACCACATTTTTAAACGTCCACGGCGATAGATAGCCATTTTGGTACAGAAATTTTTGTTGAATGCCTTTGAGGTATAAATCTAGGCATTGGTTGACGTACCATTCTACTTGATTGTTTTGCTTCATTTGCAACACGCAGTAATTGATAGCAAATAGGTACAACGTCTTCTTTTCGGAAGCGGGAATCGTTAAATCGTACTCGTCCAATAATTTGACCAGTTGGGTAAAATAATCGTCTGACTTTTCATCCGTCCCAATTTGATAAGCAATCAGATATAAGTGAATAATTGGTTCCAGTGGTTCCTTTTTTTCAGCTAAATAAGTGGCTACTTCTTGGGTAAAATCAAGTCTAAAATCTTCTGCCACAATATCTTTATTAACCAACATCTCGCAACTGGCTTTCAATTTATTGAAAAAATAGAATTGGTCTAATAAATCCAATGATAGTTGCTGGTTAGGATTGTTCACTCTTTGATTTTGTGCGTTAAAATGTTTAGTGGCGAGATTGGCCAGTTGATACTGAAAAAGCAACCGATCACTGCTAGAACCAACATTGCTTTCTAGGATTTTTGCCGATTCTTTTTTGTATATTCGATAATGTTTCTCCAACTTTCGCTCTATCAAGCCATCCAGTATTAATAGATTACTCACGTATTCGTTTTGTTCTAATTGCAAAAGGCGCAAGAAATTTTCTGATTGTTTGAGTAGGCTGTACATCAAATCCTCTATCATCCTAGCTTGAAAGGGTTGGTTGGGATAAATCTTTTTGAACACTCGTTCTTTCGTCAATTTTTTCTCGGAAAAGTCGGGTGTAATTTTTTTAAGATACCCGTAGAAGTTGAGTAACTCTTGATTTTTATTAAAGAAGGGAGACGCTAGAAATTCTCCTAGCCTTCTCCATTCTAATTTATCGAAGGTTTTTAACAGCGTAATTAATTTACTATTAGTCATAAAAAGGTGCTAATTTGGCGTATTTTCAATCAATCACATAAACTCTTTTTTTAATATAAAAATCGTCCATTCAGCTACTAATGAACTATTTAAGCAAATTACGTACCGATAAATCAAAGAATTACATAAAAACAGTTGACCCTCTTTTAGGCGTAAAGTATCCAAAAATGTAGTTGAACGCCTTTGATTAGGTGGCTAATTTTGAAGCGTCTTTTAGGGATTAGTTGAATTAGAGTGTCAGATAAAAAAGTGATAAAAAGATTAGAATTCAAAAGTCAGACCGTCTATTTCATAGACTGTCAGAAGTCAGATAACTTAAAGTTAAATTACTGATATTCAAATTTTTACACCCAACGAATCTGACTTCTGACCTCTTTTTAATATCAATTTTCAATCTGATTATCTAATAGTAACTATTTCTTTAAATACCAATTATTTACAATGCAAAGCCGAACCTCATTCTTAATCATTTTTATAACGATTATACTGAATCAAATTGGATTGACGCAATCCATTTGGCCGGGCGATGTCAATAATAATGGGGTTGTTAACAAAGTTGATTTATTGTACTTAGGATATGCCTTTGGGGAAACGGGCCCGCCTAGAGCAGCAGAGGATAGTACTTGGAATGCCCAAAGCCTACCGCAAGACTGGGCGGGCAATTTTCCCAATGGCCTCAACTACCTGTATGCCGACTGTAATGGGGATGGAATAGTGAACGAATTGGACGCCGATATCATTAAGGCGCATATCGGCCTTAGTCACGACGATGTGCTTTTCGAACCAGATGTTCCCTTATCGGGCATGCAGGGTGTCAACCCAGCCTGTCGATTCATCAATCCGCCAGCCGTTGCTCCCGTTGACCAATTATTTGATTTAGAGATTGGCTTGGGAGACTTAGAAATACCCGTAGAAAATATGTCGGGTTTTACGTTTTTCATCAACGTGGACCCCGCAATCATTGGTCTAAATAATACGGCGTTTACTTTTGATAATGCTACCTTCCTAGACGGTGGAGAAGATATTTCCATCGCCGCACAGCGTAGAGATTTGGACCAGGTAAGACTAGAAGTAGCTTACACCAAGACGGATAGAGTACCCGTCAGTGGTTTTGGTTCCATTGGTAAAGTGTCGTTCATTTTGGAGACTGACGTTATTGATTTGTTGGTCATTGATACCGTCACTTTCACCATTGATAGCATTATCGTTCTAGATGACGAGTTGACACCCATTCCCGTAGCAGCGGACACATTAAAGCTATTCATTGATAGAGCTTTGAAAGTTAATACGAACGACCATTATCCCACCCCTAATCAAGTGGAAGTATACCCTAATCCCAATAATGGATTGTTGCTCGTGGAGGCTCCTATGAAAAACTTGGAGTTCGCCGAAATCATCAATACCCTTGGACAAATCGAATGGCGTCAGCCGTTAGCAAAGGTGGATTTCCAACACCTCAACCTCCAAACATTACAAGCTGGTGTCTATTGGCTGAAATTATACACAGAACAAGGCACGGTTACCAAAAAAATCCAAAAGCTTTAAAAGTGCAATCAAAAGTCACTAAGTAACCCAAGTTGCGGGCTATTAAGCAGGCGATACTTTGCCAGTATCTCCTGCTTTTCAGAAGCATAAAAGAAAAGGATGCGGACAAAGCATCGCTTTCTAACCGTTAATCAGCCAAAATTAACGATACAACCTACCCCTTACTCATTCCCCTATTTTCTAATCCATCCAACAATTATTACTAATGGTCTCTTTAACTTTTATTTTCCTAGTACTAACCGTATTGCTAAATCATTATTATACAAATGACATCGACAACTGTAACTCAGAAGTAAAGCGGTGATTTCCGTACCAGTCAATGGCACATTTTTTGTTTCTTTCAAAGCATAATTTTTCATCTATTATAATGAATACAAGTATAAAGAACGCTGAAATAAGGTGTAGGTCCAGCTTCTTGAAATAGGGCATGCAATATCTATGAGTGCATCTCAATAAATGCTCGTCGGAGACGAGCCGATAGTCATTTCAAGTCTGGAGACTTGAAATATCGACTCTCGATGTATCAATCCCGCTTTACTGAGCGGGATTGATACCAATATCCGCAGGTCTCCCGACCTGCATCGAGTACTTACGCACTCTCCTACTGTTATAATTGAACGATGAGGAGATAAACTTTAGGTGGAAGCAGTACTGGCCCCTCGTTCCAAAGATGAAAAATTTATGTCTAACCTATTTTCAATATATCTAAAATCAAACTACCTATCTTTCCTTCTGTTACTCATCTGGGCAAGCACTAGCACCACGGTAACTGCCAGCCATTTTTCCCCTTTCTCCGTAGCGGCTAACGTCAACTGCGACGACTACGAAGGTACTCTACTTTTTAGCTACGAAAATCCCAACGATACGACCAATTTCACTACCGAATTTATCCTAACGGATACTAATAACATTATCCTACAGATAAGTACTGACACTAGCTTTGCCAACGTTTCGGAAGGCAGCTATTTTATCTACATTCTCTTGTACCGTAAATTCACCAGCGTACAAGGAAAGGCCATTGGCAACAACATCACCGCTATTTCTGGGGATTGCTTTGATACCGCCTTGGGACTCTCCGTCACCATCTGCAAGAATCCTCATAAAATAATTCGTGGATTGGTCTTTGAGGATAGCAACCAAGATGGGATAGCAAATGATACAACCGATAACTTAGCTGGTATTGGCGTACAAATTTTTGAGGACATTAATCAAAACGGCCTATTGGACACCACCGATACGCCTTTGGCGTACGTTCTGACAGACAGTACGGGCGAGTTCAACTTTTTACTCAATGATTCGTTGTTCGGCAGTGTCATTACCCACGTCGTGATGGCCACAGATACGTCCACGATTCCACCCAATTACTACTACACAACGGATAATGTAGAAACGGCTGTCTTTCTAACCAATAACGGGGTAGATACCGATAATAACTTTGGGTTAAGTAAAAGTACTGTTATAGAAAACGAAGTGTGGTTGGACCTCAACGCCAACGGCCTAAGAGATTCGCTAGAGGTGAGTATTGCCAATATGCCAATTTGTATCATTACCGTGACGCCACTGCTAATTGACGGCATTCTTTATCCCCCGAATACGGTTCTCGATACGGCCTACACCGATGCCAATGGCATTTATGTTTTTAATACTATTCCGAATGGAAGTTGGCAGTTAGTCTTGCACTACGACCAAACGATTTACGTCCCTACCTACGATGCGGACGGCATTCCACTGGATACGACTAACTTTATGCTAACCGAAGGAATCGTTGCACCCGCCAGTAATCCTTGGTGCACGGAACTCAACTGTATAGAGCGCCTAGATTTTGGCCTTAGATTGAACGGAGAACTAAGCATTTCGGGCAACATCTGCATTGATGATGGCACCAAGGATGGAAACTGTGGAACGGGAAACGAAGAAATGTTATCCAGAATGGTGGTCAATCTTTTTACCGAAGCGGGCGATAAGTTGGGCGGTATGTTAAGCAATGACGATGGGGCTTATGCGTTCTCCTTTCTACCAGCGAGCGTCTATATCGTTGATTTGACCAAAGGTGAAATTACGGATGATAAATATTTTTTTACAACTCAGGTGGACGATACCCCCGCCGCTAAAATTGCGAACGCTAGGTTTTCTATTTTCCAAAAAGTGGTGGTTAACGAAGACATCTTTGGATTAGACTTTGCCTTTTTTCCGTTTGCTCGGTTGAGTATTTTAGCTAGAGACGATGTGTTTTCTAGTTGCCCGGGCGGTGGTATTGAAAACAACGTAGCCAGTAATGATTCCGTAACGAGTAATTTGTATAGCTACGAACGTTTGACCCAGACCCAGTTTGGCGGATTAGTAATGGCATCCAATGGAGACTTCAACTACGAACCCTTTTCTTTCAATTGCGTCATCGACCAATTTGAATATCGAGTATGTGACTTAATTGCCGATAGATGCGATACGGCGACCGTTACGCTAGAATTTCAAGATAAGACTCCTCCTACTCTAACGAACTTACCAACAGATATTACCCTAACCTGCGATGAACAATTGCCCAATCTAGGCTCGATTTCGACCTTCGATAATTGTCCTGCGATTGGTATCAATGTTCGAGAAATCAATACACAAACAGAAGACGGTTGTGGTCTCTTCGAGTACGCCATAGCTAGAACTTGGGAAGCAACCGACAACTGCGGAAATACCAATACGCACACTCAAACAATTGAGATAATAGACCAAGAAGCTCCCAATATTCACAGAATTTATACCCTTCCCAATGGGAAAAAACTGGTAGCGGGTATTGCTCGTATGACTAGCGATAGATGGAAAACGGTTTCTCTGCCCATTGATTTTCAGGCCACTCCTTTAATATTTTGTCAAATTGTTTCGGACAATGAAGCGACGCCCGCCATTGTGCAAATGAGAAACGTATCCCCCTTCCAATTTGAATTACGATTGCAAGAAGTAGCGATTGGCGATAGGAAACATCTTCACGAACAAGTGGCGTGGATAGCTATGGAAACGGGCGTACAGGTGGAAGACTATAGTTTCGTTGCCGATTTTGTCGAATTAAATAATCAAGAGAAAACGCTTACTTTTCCCATCGACTTCGCTGCCCCACCGCTGTTATTCTTACAATCACAAACTACCGACGAATTAGACCTAGTACTGCCGCAATACAAAAATTTGACTGAATCAGGAGCTATTTTAACGTTGCAAAAAGAGAACTCAACGGACAGAGAAATGGTCTATCCACCAAAGAAAATCGCTTATCTAGGCATAGAAAATATTGGCGATGTAAAGAACGACCGAGAAGAAATCATCGGCGAAACGGGGCGAGTGATTATCAGCAATGGGTCGAGCAAAATTCGATTGAAACATAAATATTACAATCCCATCATTCTCGCCAGTAGCGACAACAGTTCAGAAAATACGCCAACGGTCATTAGGGTACACGAGGTGCAAGACAGTAGTTTTGAGGTTCGAATAACGGACTGGGCCGCTTTCAATCCATCTCTTTCAACCACCCCTATTTCTTACGTAGTAATTGAAGGCAGTATTCCCTTGTATCCCGATTACTGCCAAACGGGGGCGGATGATTTGACCATCGGAACAGACCTCGTAGCCATTGATAACTGTGACAACTCCATAGAGTTAACTTACTCAGAGTTCGCCAGATTTAACGGCCTAGAGCAGATTATTGATAGAAAGTGGTCGGCTATTGACCAATGCGGAAACCCTACCCAATACGTACAACGAGTTAGCTGTGAAGGCATCGGCGTCCAACTCCAAACCTATCTTCAAGGGGCACTCGTTGCCAGCCAAGAAGAAGGGCTGATGAGAGATGATTTGAGGAGAAGAAATTTAATCCCCACTCGTGAGCCTTACACCGAACTGCCCAAATTTCAACATTACGGTTCCGGAGGAGGGGAAACTTTGGACACTACTCTACTCCAGGTTATGGGCAAAAGCGCCATTGTCGATTGGGTATTTATTGAACTGAGAGACGAATTAGACAGCGATAAAATCGTGGCAACTAGCGCCGCCCTCCTACAAAGAAACGGCAACATCATTTCCGCCACGGGCGACTCCATCATCGTTTTTACCAACGTCGCCTACGGAAATTATTCTATTGCGGTGCGGCATCGAAATCATATCGCACTAAGTACGCTAAGGCCTTACGTTTTTGCCGTTAACTCCATCCCTAGCATTGATTTTAGGGATATTTTCACGCCAATTAACGGAAATGAACCAACGATAAAAGTAGGCAACCGAAGCGCTCAGTGGGCGGGCGACCTCAACGGAGATGGAAAAACTGTCTATCAAGGCCCGAATAATGACCCTTTTGCGATGTTTCTGAAAGTTGTTTTAGATGAGAAAAACATCAATAATTTGACCAACTACATTACCGTTGGCTACAACACGATGGACTTCGACTTGGACGGTCAAGTAATTTATCAAGGGCCGAATAATGACCGCGCCAAACTCTTAATTAATACTATTTTGAATCATCCAGACAACCCTAGCTTTTTGGCCAATTTTGTGATTACGGGTGCGGAAGCGGCTAAGGAAAATGTAAAATTTAAAATTACAAATCTAAAATCTAAAAGTACTGACAATCAATAAGTTAAAATTTTGAAAATGTAAATTTATTTTTTCACCGTTCCTAAACAAGATACGGACGACCAAAACAATTAGAATACCCTCACAAAATTAAGAACCGCTTTTGGAAAATCTTCCAATGGGCATCGTCCAGTGGCAATCTTTCACCGTCCACCATCACAACCGACCACTTGCTATTTTCTTTTATCAAATGACCGATTGATTTAATGTTTACTAAGTAGCTAGGATGGATTTTAAAGAAATGAGGGTGTGTAAAATTTTTATATTTTTCAACCAAGGAGCCGTCCAAATGGATACTTTCGCCATTGGTCAACTTCACCATAATTGCGTGCTCGGTAAAAAAAAAGTATTGTAGGTCAAATAGTTGAAGTAAATAGATTTGCCTCTTAGTTTTTATGTGGATGGTAGAAAGTGCCATAAGGGAAAATTTATCCTAAGGGATGAGGAATTAAATAAACTACGCAAAATGACGAGGCTATTTTTTCTTTTAGCAAGGCAAATTTTTTCAGCATAGCCGTCGCTACGTTGCAAAAATTTAACGAAGCTAAAAAGGGAAAAGAGACCGTCAGATGTGTAGGTTATTTATTTCGTCATCCCCAACTTAAAATGCTTTTGGTACCCGTTTGATACCAATGGAGAGGCCTTATCTACCAATAGGATAGCTAAATTTGTGCCTTTATGGACTAGATGCTTTTGAATGGGAATTAGTGGTCGTTTTTGAGAAAAATTATACCCAATGGAAGAGTAATTTGGCAAATGGCCGAAAAGATAAAAAACGGTAGGTTAATAGTAATGTGGTCGATAACCACAATAAATAGCTTGCCCGTATGGGATGGTTGATGAGTGATAATTGTTGAGTGTAACGAAATCCCAAATTTATTTGGGGATAATTTTTGTATCTCGCAAGACGAATATTTTCAATTTTCTACCTAGTTAATATCATTCATCACTTATCATTCATCATTCATTTGGCAAAGACATTAAATAAACACTTCCTACTAAAAATACTGGATTCGGTTCAACAGATTCTTTTTAAAACTTCTACCTATCGGCAGTTCTTCTCCTTTGATGACAATGATATTTTTCACCGTATTAACGGACTGTATCTTTTTGATATTGACCATGTAACTTTGGTGGATTCGGAAAAATTCTTTTTGCCCTAGTTTCTCTTCTAAGTCTTTTAAGGAAAGACTCAACGGGAATTTTTTGCCGCCTGATTGGGCGTAGGCGTACTTACCATCGACCCCAAACCAGTCAATGTCAGACAACAAAAATTTCTTTAATACATTGCCTATTTTAACAAAAATTTCTTCGTGGATGGGCGTCGAAGGAGCAGTTGGAGGATTTGGCAATAGCGCATTTTTACTACTGTGAATCAAGCCCAATTCAATGACTTGCTTCAATTTCAATTCGGAGATTTCTTTATTGATAAAGGCTATCGGGTTCACTTTCTTAGCGAGTTCATAAACTTTAGCGTTGTAGTTGGCGGTGATAAACACGATGGGAATGGGAACAATCGAGTTGAAGGATTTCGCTAAATTGATACCACTATTATCGAAATCAATTTCAATGAGTGCCAAATCAGGTTGATTTTCTCGGAACAGGTTCAAGGCCGTTTCGTAGTCCTTAGCCACTAGCAAGTTACGAAAACCGATGTTTTTAAGGTAGATTTGTAGTACTCCTTGAAAAGACGAATCCCTACCTACTACTAGCAGTAGCGTACTCCTTTCTTTATTCATTTATCAACCGTTTACTGAGGATAAACCGATGTGCTTCGACTAGTGAAATGTCTTAACTTAACCAAACACAGCCCAGACACTTTGGTGTTTGTATCCTAAATCTGTTAGTTTCCTTGTCACAAAGGCTATAAAAATAGAAAATAAACCGTCTATTTTTTTTTAATAAAGAAAATTAGGAGTTATTAGAGCATAATCCGACTCGAATAAACGTATATTTTACATCGGGCGGTTGCCACCACGCAAATCTTCAAATAATACCCCAAACTGGCAATATTTAACACTCTGTGTGATACTAGTGGTTCCAGCACTTCGAGTGTTGGAACCACTTTCCTTGCAAAAAGCTTCAAAATAAACACTATGCAACCCAAAATATAGCTTTCAGATTTTTTTGACCATTCTGAAAAAGTTGGACTTAAAACTTCTGCCGACAGGAATGTTTTCGCCTTTTATGAATACAGTGGAGCCCGACTTATCGGCGTATTCAACGTGCTTTAGGTTAACAATGTAACTCTTGTGGGTCCGAACGAACCCTTTTTGACGGAGCTTTTTGGCCAGGTTCCTCAACGACATATCCATCAAGACCCGACCACTAGCGGCTTTAATGGCGGTATATTTCCCTTCCGACTGAATCCACCAAATATCCGCCAGTTTAATTTTTTTGACGATGTTCCCTACTTGGGCGAAGATGATGTCGTCTTTTTCTTGCTGCACCTCTTCTGACGAAGTACCTTGACTCAGTGAGTTCTGCACGATAGCTAGTTCAATAGCTTGCTTGATTTTTAATATACTTAAATCCTTGCTCATGAACGAGTAGGGATGCAGGGATTTGATTTTCTCAAATAGCTGCTCGTTGAAATCTTCGGAAAGTACGATTAAAGGCTTCCATCGCACGGAAAGCAGGCGGGTAGCGAAGGCCACGTTCTTTTCAACATTTTTGGCATCAACGCCCATAATGATAAGGTCGTAGTTGAATTGGTCGAATACGGAGTCGCTATCGTGCAGATTTACCACTAAAATTTTACGAACGCCAACGCTTTTTAGCAAATTTTTTAGAAGGAAACAATCTTGAAAATCATTTTCGATTAATAGTACATGAATGGAGGAAATGGAAGGCATAGGGAAAATGTAAAATTACAGTGGATTAAAAAACTTCAGCATTTTATCACGCATATCGGGAGAAAATAGGTCTTTATTGTCATACATCTTTTTTATACCATTTATCAACTCTTCCCCTTCCATTCCTTTGGCCAAGTAACCACTAGCCCCCGCTTTCAAGGCCTTCGCAATCAACTTATTGGTGATGTAGAGAGAAAGGATAATAATACTAGCTTGGGGAACCAATTTCTGTAATTTGGGAATCCCGTTTAAGCCGTCCATCCCTACCAACATCAAGTCTAAGAAAATGAGGTCGATGGCTTCGGAGTCGTAGGTCTGTATAAAACTTTCTATCCCATCCACCGCTAACACGCATTCTATCTCCTTACTCACTTGAAGGGTTGCTTCGTATTCGTTTAGCAAAAGTTCGTTATCTTCGATAAAAGCTACTTTTATCACTACAAGGGAATTTTTACATCTATTGAAAATTTTTTTGCTTCATCTGCTATTTGGAGGAGCCCCTTCAAATCTTGTACTCTAGTAGTGATGTTCTTCAGTCCATTTCCGCTACTTCTATTGACTTTCTTTTTAGCGTACTCGTTAGTCAAACCGAAATTTAATTGATTATTTCGGTCAAAGCAATAAAAATGAATCGTTGAGGGATGCGTATGCTTCAGAATATTCGTACAGGCTTCTTTTAAGATTAAGAAAAGATGTTGCTTTTTCTCCGGTTTCAATTTTTTCAAGGGCTGATTAACTTGGATATCTAAAATACAATCTACCGCCTCTTGACTAAAAAAGTTTTGGATGTATCGCCGTAAAAATTCAACGGTTTCCTCCAGCGTATCATTGCTCGCATCCAGCACCCACAGTAAATTAGTTAAGCTCTCTAAACTTAGTTTACTGTGCTGCAATAATTTGTGCGCTATATTTTTAGTACTAGCTGCTTCTGATTTGTATAATTTCTTTGCTTGAATATGCAGATACGTCAAACTCCCGCCTAGGTCATCGTGGATGTTTCTGGAAATATTTTCTCTAATGTGCTGCTCTTTTTTTAGTTGTTGTATCCTAAATCGGTAAATGAAAGAGATTATCCCAAAAACGCCTAAAATTATCGAGCCTTTAAACCAAAGGGTCTGGTAAAATTGGGGATATACCTTCACGGGCACCCCAATAACTTGGTCTTTTGCGTCCAAACTTTCCAACTTTACTTTGAACGTATAATCCCCTGGTTCGAGATTATTGTACGTTACCTGATTACTAGTCGTTTTAACCCAATTGGCATTCAAATTTTCCATTTGATAGTAGATATTACTTTTGCGATTGGCAAATAGGTTATCCGATGAAAAGCTAATCGTAAAAATATTTTCGCTAGGAAAAACTTCTAACCTCTTTTTAGTATCCCAAATGGAAGACGCCAGCCCCATTTCATTCGACTCGGGAATAATTTTTTCAAAAGTTGTGAAATACAATTTTTGTTCGAATGGCGATTCCTGCAAAGAGTCTGGATGAAAATAGACCATACCGTTAATGGTTCCAAAATAAAGGTTGCCCGCTTCATCTCTGAACGAAGCACCGTGATTGTATTCGTTGGAAAAGCTCGAATTGCGCTCCATGTAAGTGGTCACGACTTCAGCGGCTATATCTAGCTTACAAAGTCCTTTATTCGTTCCTAAAAAAAGTAAGGAGTCTTCCACGTTAACGATGGAAGCGATGGTGTTGTCGGGTAATGAATTGTGCGTACCGTAATGTTTTAGTACTTTCCCGCTTTCGTTGTTTATCAAGAATAAGCCCGCAAATTTGCTCCCTACCCACAAGGTATTTCTATCTATGGAAGGTTCCAAACAGAGAATGGTCTCGGACGAATAAAAACTGGGTAGATGTTTGTTTTTCAGCACTTCCTCACGTTGATTCACTAAGAAAAGACCATTCATACAACCCACCCAAAGTCCATCTTTTTTGCTGGTAGCGAGCGCATAAATATTTTCAAGGGACTCATCTGCTATCCTATCGTAAGCTAGTGGCTTTCCATCATTCGCATAGCTACCTTTTTCCAAAAAACCGTAGCCCCCTAGCCATTCCACACCCTTTTCATCTCGATGCAGGACCCTCATAAATTTGTCATTCGTTAAAGGGAATACGGCCGCTATTTTTTGAGTGGTTTTATCCATCTTCCTCAAACTCCCTCCCTCGGTGCATCCCCAGATACTTGTTGAATCTTCTCGGTAGAAAGAATAAAAAAATTCGGGGCTTACCAAAGAAGGGTTTTGGCCACTTTTTACATTATACAAACCATCGTAAGAACCTATCCAAAGGTCACCGTCCATAGATTTGGTGACACATCTGACGCTCGATTTTTCGAGGATTCTATCAAAAGAAAAGCGTTTTTCCGTAGAAAAAATAAAAATTCCGTACTCGGTTCCTACCCAAAAATTACCCTTGCTGTCAAAGTAGTGTGCCGTAATTTTCAGCGGAACATTTTCTTGCTGTAGATGTTGGTTCAGTTTTTTTTGAATAATATCCAAGGGTCTTCTAATGGCATCATTTGCGGGAACTACTTTTTCAAATAAGGCGGCTTGCTGATTCAATTTAAACAACTCATCCGTCGCTCCATTGTAGTAATAAATGTGGTCATCGGGTGTATTGATGAAGGTAAAGTATCTTCGTAAAGGAGGAAATTTCTGGTGAGCTGATGGAATTACTTGGTATTGGGTAGTATCTTTTCCGATTCGATAGATGGTATTTTTTCCACCTTTGCTTTCCACTAGCCATACATTCCCTTTTTTATCTATATCCAAAGAAAGCCACAGGGAATCAACCCCGATATAGGTCCAATCATCTGCTTGGTTTCTGAGGTACAAATCATTTTCGGGCTGCAACAGCTTCCATTGTCTCCCCAATTTATCTATTTTGAAAAATGGAATCGTATCTTTTTCTAAGTGATACGTTTCTGTTCCAGTAGATTTTTTTAAGACGAATTGCTCCGTATTGCTTCGAAATCTTATTTGTCCTTGTTGATTGGTAGCTAGTGAACTAATGACACCGGTGTTTGGAAAATTGCTGGTAGGAAAGGGTGAAAAGAAATGGGAACCATCAAAACAGGTCAAGCCTCGATTCGTGCCCATCCACATGAAGCCAAGAGAATCCTCCAAAAAGCCCGTAGGATGGTTGTGGAATAGGTTATCTTTGTTTGGAATGAATTTCCAATCTTGACAAAAACTATTTTGGCTAGAAAGTAGGTAAATCAACAGGAACAAATACCACCGAAAATAGTCTATGCAAAATTGCATACTGATTCTTAATTTTTTGAGGAGAACTATTCTTTCGGCTAAATCTATGACAAATTATTGAAAAGCGGTGATTTTTTTTATGTAAATACCCATTTTAATGCCTTACTACTCCCCCACTACAAACGACCGTGTAAACGTCGCCGCCCCAATTCGTATCTGACAATAATACAATCCCGCCGCTAGTCCACTTGCCGAAACGCTAATCTGTTGCGTCCCTTTTCGGATAGTTTGATTCGTGGTTGGTTGCCTTAGTACTTTTCCCAGCACATCATAAATTTGAATGGACGCTACATTCGACTCAAAGGCATCGATTTCTACGGTAAAATTATCCACTACGGGGTTAGGGAAAAGTTTGACCTCGTGTCCCGAAAGTAAATTGTTAGAAGAGTTGTTTTCCCTGGTAACAGCAGCAATACTAGCAGATGGTGTTGTGCAAGCCGCAATACGCGCCGTAAAACTACTACCTGCCATAGCGTGAAAACCGGGCATCAAGGTGATGCTTTGTTCCGCAACGTAATTAGTCGTCGTGCTATTATCTACCAGTCCCGTGGAGGTAATGGCCCGTTCGGTTCGATAGGCCATTGCCTCGGTAGTATCTAGGTAAATCGAATCGGATTGGCAAGGAAAATCTTCTAAGGCGAGAGCGTGAATGACGGTAGCGAGTTCGCATTCCGTACCGTTGGCGTCGAGCGCAACGGCGGCTAATTGGTAATCCCCGTTGGCCAAATTTTGCAAAGCAGGTAAATCGGACCACGTGAACGGAGCGGCGTTATCGTCGGCAATCCACATATCGTTTAAGTATAGCGCTACTGAGTTGACGGTCGCTTCTCCGCCCGTGGCGGCCACGCTGACGTTCGAAATAGACGTGGTGGATAAAATACTTTCGTCAATGGTCGGCGTGATAAATTGAATGTCGGGACATTCGACCGCATTGAACGCAATCTTACTAAATCCTCTACAGGAGTTCGGGTCGTCTTGAGAACTAATCAAGACGTAACGGGCCGTGACATTGGAGAAATCGGGCCCCACAAAACCTGCGTAATCGGCAGCGCCCGTCGCCAACGCCCAATTATAGGTACCCAATTCTTGCCAATTGATGCCGTCCGTGGAGTAATCCACCGTGACTTGTTGAAATCCCATGTTGGTCGCTCCTTGAGCATTATAATTCCAAACTTGCGTCGTCCCCAAATCATAGGCTTTCCCAAAATCGTACTGAATCCAGTGCTGCCCATTACGTATCGAATTGGGCGCATCGCTCAACGGCGCACAGGATAGCCACGCATCGTCGGCTCGATTGTCAATCTCGTTGGTCGTTTCGCACTCGTCAGCGGGGACGTAAGACGTAGTAGGGTCGTCGCAATTGGGCGCCACGCAGGGCGTTCCCGCACAACTACAGTTACCATCCCAAACGTCATTGGTGGTATAAGGGTCACCGTCGTCGCAACCGACGCCACTCGCTACACAAACCGCATCACAGGTATATTCGTAGAAATGTTGATTGGGAATAAACACCCATTCGTCTCGACTCTGATAGGGCGTTTTCCAAAATAAATTGAAGCGTTCCCAGCCGCCGTCGCCCTTGTGCCGAACTTCCACGTAATAGTACCGAGTCGAATCCAAATAGATTTGTGTCACGGTCTGCGATGGCGTTCTGTCGTCGAAAGTATCATGGCCATAAACGGGCGTCCACCAGAGCGTACGCATTTCGTAAGCAGCCTTATTAGCGGGGTTTTCGTCCGAACTAAGGTAAAAAACATTCGCCCGAGTTCCCGTAATATTAAAATCGTAGTAGCCCGAAACGGGCACTTGCAAATAGCCTCGATAATAAACTCCGTAGCTGTTCCAATCCCCTTGGTCCGCTCGGTTGAACCGCCAAAAGTGGTCGTCTTCAAATTCGTAAATGCTGTCGGGGTTCGTCCCATTACTAATCGCATTATCCAAGGGAGTGAGGGCGTTTCCCGAGAGATTGTTATAAACGTAGCCCCGCATCGCTCCTTTTTCCCCGATGCACGTATTCGTAGTAGTCGGCGTGCCCACACAGTGGCAATTACCGTCCGTTCGGTCGTTTTGCGTATTTGGATTCCCATCATCACAGGCCGTCCCAGATACGGGACAAGGCGTATCATTGGTATCGAAAATATAATCCCCACCAACCGTTATCCAATCCGTTGCTCCTATTCCACCGAACAAAAAATCCCCTTTCCATTCGACGGTCAAATAATCTTCCCACCAAAATTCTACGTGATTGATTTCAAAATAGTAGTGCTGGTTCGGTACCATCACGAGCGTATCTAAGGAAGCAACTTCCGACGTATCGGCGTTAATATCCACCAAATTAGCCGCCGTAGCATCGGTGCTAATCCGAAGTTGATACCGGTCGGCTGCGTTAACGTTGAAGACCACTCGCCCACCCGTTGTGCTTTGCAAAAAACCACGGATATGCGAACCGTAGAAGTCGCGATAGTTGTAAGGCGTGGACAAAGAATTGAGCGTTCGGACGTAATCGGGACCGTTCGGGTAGCGTTCGATACTCGTAAAATCTTCTATCGTCTCCGTGACGTAGGGCGTGTTGTTCCAGATGCGCCAGCGGACTTCGCCTTGGGTACCAACGGTTTGGGCATTGGCCGTTATTTGAAAAAGAAATAAGAAGAAGATTATGT
>JBCCQK010000041.1:0-27813 GCA_039024375.1 Bacteroidota bacterium | reverse complement strand
TCGCAATTTAGTGAATTGGATTCGTCCACTGAACAATTTTTGACGAATGTTCTTTATTTCTCAAAATCTCTACTCACTAAATATCTCTTATTTATGAAAATTAAAAGCTTCGCTTGCTTATTGCTTTTATTTGGGATAGTGTCGCTACACGCTCAAATGAACAAAATTGACTTCGTAGAATACGATTTGGACAATGGTCTTCACGTTATTCTACACCAAGATAACTCTACGCCCATCGTAGCTGTATCGATAATGTACCACGTTGGTTCAAAAAATGAAAAACCCGACCGAACGGGATTTGCCCACTTTTTTGAACACCTTTTATTTGAAGGGTCAGAAAATATTGACCGAGGACAATTTGACAAATATATCAATGGTGCGGGAGGTAGAAACAATGCCTACACATCCCAAGACAAGACCTTTTATTACGAATTACTTCCCTCTAATCAACTGGAATTAGGCCTTTGGATGGAATCCGAACGATTACTGCATGCTAAAGTGGACCAAAAAGGCATAGAAACACAACGGGAAGTAGTTAAGGAAGAAAAGCGACAACGTTACGAAAATCAACCTTACGCAACTTTTTACCCCGAGTCCATGGCTAGAGCTTACACAGAACACCCTTATCAGTGGACGCCCATTGGCTCAATGGAACATTTAAATGCTGCTCAAGAAGAAGATTATAAACAGTTTTACAAGGATTTCTACGTACCCAATAACGCTGTTTTATCCATTGCGGGTGATTTGGATATTGAAACCACTAAAAAAATGGTGGACAAGTATTTTAGCACCATTCCGAAAGGAACGAAGCCCATCTATCGACCCGATATTGTAGATGGCCCGATAGACGGAGAAATCCGAGATACCGTTTTTGATAACATACAATTGCCCGCCGTTATCCAAACCTACCGAGCGCCCGCACAGGGAACGGACGACCATTACGCAGTAAGTATGCTAGCTCAGTTGTTATCGAAAGGACAAAGCTCTAGGCTTTACCGAGCATTGGTAGATGAAAAACAAAAAGCGGTACAGGCAGGTAGTTTTCCCGTTCAAGGGGAAGACCCCGGCGTCAATATCGTCTATTCCATTGCTAATATGGGCGTAGATGGAGAGGAGTTGGTTAACGCTATTGACGCAGAGATAGCTAAAGTTCAAAATGAACTGATTTCGGACAAAGAGTTTCAGAAGTTAAAAAATCAAATTGAAAATGACTTCATTTCTTCCAACGCAACCGTTTACGGTATTGCGGAAAGTTTAGCAGATTATCATATCTTTTACGGCGATGCCAACTTGATTAACACTGAAATAGACCGCTACTTAGCCGTAACAAAGGAAGACATTCGGCGAGTAGCGAAGCAGTATTTCAAACCAGATAGTCGGGTTAATTTAATTTATTTACCCAAGCAGGCGCAGCCGTAGGTGTGAGAAGTCAGACCGCTTTGTTGTCAGCCTACAAATTTTACGTTTACTAAACTTTTGAAGTTTAGTAAACGTGGCTTTTAATCTTTAAATTTAATTAAGCGATACAAGTCGCTTGTTCAATAATATTTTACGATGAAAAAAATATTTTTTGCATTAATCACGAGCGGAATATTCTTTGCGCAGTGTTCTCCTAAAGTAGGAGAAACCGTGGCTACGGGTGAGGATAAAATGGAAAGTACCGCAGGGAAAGCGGAAACGATGAAAGAAGAGGTCGTTGCTGACATCAACGATTTTCGAAAAACAGCGCCCGAACCGGGTCCTGCCCCTAAAATTGAAGTCGGTTCAGCAGATAACTTTACCCTGAGCAATGGCTTGAAAGTATTCGTAGTCGAAAATCACAAGTTACCAAAAGTCTCTTTTCAGGTATTTGTCGATTTCCCTCCTTTTATGGAAGGCGAATACGCTGGAACGGCTGATATTGCGGGCCAATTGTTAAGTACGGGAACTATCACAAAAAGTAAAGCAGAAATTGACGAAGCGGTAGATTTTATGGGTGCTTCTTTGAATACTTCTAGTAGTGGTTTATACGCTGCTTCTTTGAGAAAACACACGGAAGAGTTGATGAAAATTGCCTCTGATGTACTCCTTAAGCCCTCGTTTCCCGAAGCAGAATTTGAGAAAATTAAAAAGCAGACGCTATCCTTTTTAGCACAAGGTAAGGAGGACCCCAATGCTATTGCACGTAACGTGTCCAGTATTTTAAAATATGGAAAAGACCATCCTTACGGTGAAATTCAAACAGAGGAAACCGTATCAAACATTACATTGGAGCAAACCAAAAAATTCTACAACGAGTACATGAAGCCTAATGCTAGTTACGTAATTGTAGTAGGTGATATTACAGCCGCCGAAGCAAAGCCTTTGGTCGAAAAATATTTTGGCAATTGGATAAGTAAGCCTGTCCCCAAAAAGACCTTTCCGATGCCGCAGAAACCTGCAAAACCACAAGTGGACTTTGTAAGTAAAAGCGGTGCGGTACAGTCCATCATCAATATTACTTATCCCGTAGATTTGAAGCCTGGAACAGATGATGTCATCAAAGCTAGAGTTATGAATGTTTTGTTAGGTGGCTTTTTTGGCAGTAGAATTAATCAAAATATTCGAGAAGACAAGGGTTACACCTACGGTGCTCGGTCGTCTCTAAGTTATGACGAATACATTGGTGCTTTTACGGCATCGGCGCCCGTTAGAAACGAGGTAACCGCACCTGCTATCACTGAATTTTTGAATGAACTCAATCGAATTCGAGACGAAAAGGTATCCGAAGAGGAACTAACATTAGTGAAAAACTACATGACAGGAAGTTTTGCGCTGTCGTTGGAAAATCCACAGACGGTTGCTCGTTTTGCACTAAACACAGCACGTTATAACTTGCCCGACGATTACTACGCTACTTACTTGGAAAAGCTAAGTGCCGTCACTGCCGACGATATTCAAGCCATGGCGAAAAAATACATTACCCCGCAAAATGCGCATATTCTAGTCGTCGGCAACAAAAGTGAAGTGGCGGAAAGTTTGACCCAATTTGCTGCTGATGGTAACATTAATTATTATGATGCTTACGGTAATCGACTCGTTATCGAAGAAAGTGCCATGACGGCTGACATGACCGCACAGCAAGTATTGGATAAATACATTGCCGCTATCGGTGGAAAAGATAAGCTAATGGCCGTTAAAGATTTGTCCATGAGCATGGAAGCGGACGTAATGGGCCAGAAAATTGCGATGAGCATTGTGCAGAAATCGCCTGGTATGGTCTATCAGTCTTCGTCCTCGCCAATGGGTAAGCAAGAATCTATTCTAAATGGTGATAAAGGAAAAGTAATGATGGGCACGCAGTCGATGCCTATGCCACCCGAACAAGTGGCGTCCGCCAAGGAACAAGCGATTCTATTTACGGAAATGCAATTCGACAAATTGGGCTACGAAGCCAAATTGGTCGGTACGGAAAATGTAAATGGCGCCAACGCTTTTGTCATTGAAACAACTTCTCCGAGCGGTCAAAAGCAGACCTTATTTTTTGATACCAAAACAAATTTGAAAATTAAAGAATCAAGCTCGGTTAAAGGACCAAACGGACAGTTGCAAAACGTCTCTACCGATTTGAGTGACTACCAAGAAGTGAATGGGATTCTGTTTCCTTTTAGTAGAAAGTTAGTCGGAGCTGCCCCGATTCCATTGGATTTGAAAGTGACGGAGATTAAGGTCAATTCGGGGGTTAGTGACGATATGTTTAAAGTGGAGTAATTCACAGCTCCTTCAATACGCCTAACCCAAATAAAGCAAAATCATATTTGACGGGGTCTTGCGCATCAAATTGTCGCAATTTCCCCGTCAATTCTAAAACCGTTTGCCAGTCGGTCTGCTTCCTATCTAATAAATGTAACTTCCTCGCCACTTTATCGACGTGTACATCTAGAGGCATCAGTAATTGGGCAGGTCGAATGTTATGCCATAAACCAAAATCAACGCCCTTCTTATCTTGCCTAACCATCCAGCGCAGAAACATATTGAGTCGTTTGCAGGTCGATTTTCGAACGGGCGTCGCCACGTGCTTGCGGGTTCGTTTGGGAGAATCGGGAAGGGCAAAAAACAGTTCGTGAAAGCCTTTTAAAGCGGGGCCGATATGTTCTGATTTTGGGTTAATAAATTGAGAAAAAGCGAGTTCTAGAGAGTTGTTGTTTTGATAATATTGTTGGAAAAATTCTAAGAAATAGAGGGTGTCGGTCAGTTGAAAGGTGCGGTGTTTAAAACTTAAAAATCTTTTTCTGTCCTTTTCTTGGTGATTTTTGATGAAATCGTAAGGAGCACCGTCCATCAATTCAATTAGTTCATTGGACTTATTAATAATCGTTTTTCGTTGCCCCCAAGCGAGCATCGACGACCAAAAACCCATAATTTCAATGTTTTGTAATTGGGTGAACTGATGAGGAATCGAGATAGGGTCATTTTCAATAAAGTCGGGGGTGTTGTAGTCCGTAGCTTTTGTGTTTAAAAAATCACGCAATTCTTCGAAATTACTTGGTAAGGTCATAAACGATGCAAATAAAAAAGCCAAAATTGAGCAAAGGTAAGAGATAATGTAGCTGACTTGAAATTAATACATAATTAACTCGTTATTAATGAATAAACCAAAGCAACCGCCTATTTTTGTCTTTATATGCTAGCAACTATTACCTATACTATTATTTTGGCTGTCATTTATTTTGGAAGGAAAATGATTACTTCTAAAGGGTAGTATAGTGACGATTTTGGACGCCCCCATTCCGTAAAATCAGCCATTTTTCAACTTTTTACCCCATCTAGGCTAGTTACCCCCGTTTTCGCCGCATCGCCACCAACAAGCGACCCATTTTATCAAGTTATAAGCTAATACGCTATAGGCAACGTAGCACTTGAAGCCTTTAATCCCCTTATCTCGACAGCTATCTAATCCAAAATGCTCTAATTGACTGATGTTGGTCTCCTCTGCCATATGGGCTTTACGTTTCAACAAAGTAAGTAATACCCTAAATCCATTTACATGATTGTCAAGATTTTAAAGCCTGCGATTCCACCCACTATGCGGTTCACAGTTTAGAAGTCGCTCTTGGACTTTTATCCTGTTCATCTTGAAACCTGCTCGACCGTACAGTGGGCGAGTCCTGTCAAAAAAACTAGAGCTAATCATGTCCCAACACTTAGCTTTTATTTTTCTAACGAGAAAGGAAAACATAAAAAGTCATAACTTCAAACAGCGTCTTTCAGCGTCAAAAACCAAGTATCAATAAGACATATATTATCGGTACAAAAACCGAGACCGATTACGGTCTAATTCTCTAAAGAAAGGGTCTTGCAAATCGTCAATAAAACGAATCGCCTCTCCCGTAGATTTCATTTCTGGCCCGAGCGTTTTGTCCACGTTCGGGAACTTATTGAAAGAGAAAACGGGGACTTTAATAGCGTACCCTTTCAACTTCTTTTCAACCTCAAAATCCTTGATTTTATGCGTACCCATCATTACCTGCGTCGCCATTTTTAAGTAAGGATACTGGTACGCTTTGGCGATAAAAGGCGTCGTTCTGGAGCCTCTTGGATTCGCCTCGATGACATATACTTTTTCGTCTTTGATGGCAAATTGAATATTAATTAGCCCTTGGATTTTCAGTGCAAACGCTAATTTCTTCGTGTAGCGTTTCATTTGGTCAATCACGTCATCCGATAGACTATACGGAGGCAACACCGCCGAACTATCGCCCGAGTGAATCCCCGCTGGTTCGACGTGTTCCATGATGCCCATGATGTGGACATCTTCTCCGTCGCAAATAGCATCAATTTCTGCTTCCTTGGCTCTTTCCAAAAATTGGTCAATCAGTACCTTATTGTCGGGCATGTGCTTGAAAATGCTCAAGACCTGTCGTTCCAATTCGTCGTCGTTGATAACAATTCTCATTCGCTGACCACCCAAAACGTAGGAAGGTCGCACCAAAACGGGGTAAGTAACCCGATTAGCAATTTCTAAAGCCTCGTCCGTATCGTCCGCTACGCCATATTTTGGATAAGGAATATCTAGTTCCTTTAGCATATCCGAGAAAGCTCCTCGGTCTTCGGCCAAATCCAGCGATTCGAAGCTAGAACCGATAATTTTAATGCCTTTTTCGTGAAACTTCTGGGCTAATTTTAATGCCGTTTGACCACCCAATTGGACGATAATCCCTTCGGGTTTTTCCAACTCGATGATTTCTTCGATGTGTTCCCAATAAACGGGTTCGAAGTATAATTTATCGGCAATATCAAAATCGGTAGAAACGGTTTCGGGATTACAGTTTATCATAATCGCTTCGTAGCCCGCTTCTTTGATGGCTAACAAGCCGTGGACACAGCAGTAGTCAAACTCAATTCCCTGACCGATTCGGTTCGGACCAGAACCCAAAACGATAATTTTCTTACGGTCGGATGGAATACTCTCGTTTTCTTTGTCAAAAGTGGAGTAGAAGTAAGGCGTCTGTGCTTCGAACTCAGCGGCACAAGTATCGACCATTTTATAGGTCCGTCGAATGCCTAATTTCTTTCTTGCCTTAGTCACCAAATCTTCGTCGTCAATCCGCAATAGCCAAGCAATTTGTGCATCAGAATAGCCTACTTCCTTAATCTCTCGGAAGAAATCGGCGGGAATATCTTCGGGCAAATTGAATCGAGCAATTTGCTCGTCGTACTTGACCAATCGCTTGATTTGCTTGATGTACCAAGGGTCAATCTTGGTCAATTTGTGCACCGTTTTTTCGGGAACGCCCAAACGCAGCGCATCTTTGACTCTAAAAATTCGGTCATCGCTCGCTTGTTCTAAACGTTGTAAAATATCTTCCGTCCGAATCCACTCTTTCTTATCAGCGCCCAACCCCGTTCGGTTGTTTTCTTGCGACTGACAGGCTTTTTGCAAGGCTTCTAAGAAGTTTCGCCCGATAGCCATGACTTCCCCAACGGATTTCATTTGTAGGCCTAACTTATCTTCAGCGCCTTGAAATTTCTCAAAGTTCCATCGAGGCATCTTAACGATTACGTAGTCCAATGTCGGCTCAAAATAAGCAGAAGTCGTACCCGTAATTTGATTCTTTAGTTCATCCAATGTGTAGCCAATGGCCAACTTGGCCGCTACTTTGGCAATCGGATAACCCGTTGCTTTACTGGCCAAAGCCGAAGACCGCGAAACCCGTGGATTAATTTCGATAACGATGAGGTCTTCCGTCTTGGGGTCGATAGAAAACTGAATGTTACATCCACCCGCAAAGTTACCCAAGGACCGCATGGCGTGAATCGCTTCGTTTCGCATTCGTTGGTAGGCCGTGTCCGAAAGGGTCATGGCGGGGGCGACGGTGATACTATCTCCTGTGTGAATCCCCATCGGGTCAAAATTCTCTACAACACATATAATAACAACGTTATCGTCTTGGTCCCGTAATAATTCTAGTTCGTATTCTTTCCAGCCCAAAACCGCTTTTTCTACCAGTACTTCGTGGGTAGGAGAAGCATCTAATCCTCTACGTAGATACTCGTCGAAATCTTCTTTTTTGTGCACAAATCCACCACCAAATCCACCTAAAGTATAAGATGGGCGAATCACTAATGGGAAACCAATTTTTTGTGCGGCTTCCTTGCCCTCCAAAAAGGAGTTGGCGATGTAAGAAGGGGCGACACTCAACCCAATTTCAATCATTAGCTTTCGGAACGCTTCTCGGTTCTCTGCTAGTTCGATAGCGTCCAAGTCAACTCCAATCAAGCGAGTGTTATACTTTTCCCACAATCCTTGTTTTCCCGCTTCGATGGCCAAGTTTAAAGCTGTTTGACCACCCATAGTTGGCAAAACAGCGTCAATTTGGCGCTCTTGTAAGATTTTTTCTAAACTTTCCACTGTTAGTGGTAAAAGGTAAACGTGGTCGGCCGTTACGGGGTCGGTCATAATGGTGGCCGGGTTGGAGTTAATGAGCGTTACTTCAATCCCTTCTTCACGCAAAGAACGCGAGGCTTGAGTTCCGGAATAATCAAACTCGCAGGCTTGTCCAATAATTATCGGACCGCTTCCAATAATGAGTATCGACTTTATCGAATTATCCTTGGGCATGGATACCAGATTTTGAAAAAATTAGGAAAAAGAGTACCTGGTTAGGCAAAATTCGGGCAAAGATAATACAGTTAGGACAAAAAAAAAGTGCTTTCAGCTATATTTCTGAAAGCACTTTTTCCTTTTGCTTATTTTTAAAGGTTGGCTAAATAGATTGATTGCCTTACGCTAATCCACTACTTCTTGAGCAATTGGTTGTACTTTTTGGTATCATCAATGAGCGCAATTGCTTCCTTTACTTCCGAATCATTCCGCAATCCAATTTGAATTTTTCCCTTTTCGTAGTAATAGCGCGCTGCAATTTCCTTTTCAATTTGGTTAATGATTTCATCTTTAAATTCGTACAAATCGTTCTTTTTAGCTTCCCGAATTTTTTGCTCGATAGTCGTAAATTCTCCTTTTAATAAGTCGTCGTATTTCTCGGACGATGCCTTTTCTTTTAATTGACCAAGAATTTTTTCGCTTTCCGTATCGTAGGCAAAATTTTTCTTTTCCAAGTAATCAACGAAAGCATCAAACTCCGTAAATCTAAAATCTTTAACGTCGGCGATGGTTTCGTTCGCTAGACAATATTGCGTCACATAATCAAAGATTAGATGCTTCCGATTTAGACTATTCAAAATACGTTCGCTCTCCGTTTTGTCTAAGTATAAATCGGGTTTAACACCTCCACCGTCGAGTACTTTTCGACCGTTTCTGGTCTTAAATGGCGTCCGCAAAGAATCGGGAATATTGACGGGTGTTCCGTCAGCGTATTCGACCCCTTGAATACATCGACCACTGGGAATATAGTATTTGGCAATGGTCATTTTTACTTTAGAATTATAACCAACGTCCTGCGTATTCTGCACTAATCCTTTTCCGAAAGAACGCTGTCCGACCAAAACACCGCGGTCTAAATCTTGAATGACGCCCGAAACGATTTCCGAAGCGGAGGCCGACCCTTTGTCAATCAAAACGACCAATGGCATATCCGTATCGACGGGGCGATTGAGCGTTTTATAGCTTCGATCCCAATCAATCACTTTTCCTTTCGTCGTTACGACTAATTCTCCTTTGTTGACAAATACGTTGGAAACGTTGACGGCCTCCGCCAAAAGGCCACCACCATTGCCCCGTAAGTCGAAAACGACACCCTTCATTTTGGGATTATTTTCTTTCAATTTTTTGACCGCATCGGCTACATTTCTACCTGCGTTTCGAGTGAAGGTCGTAAGTGCTAAATACCCTACCTCTTCGTTCAGCATGCCAGAATAAGGTACGTTTTCCACCCGCACTTCGTCTCTTGTTAATACCAATTTTTGCTTTTCTGAGGTGCCCGGCCGTTTAATGGTCAATTCTACTTCTGTTCCCGGAAAGCCTTTCAAAAACCGACTTACGTCCGAAGAACGTTTGCCCGCTACTTCTTTGCCGTCAACGGCAATCAGCACATCCCCCGCTTTCAACCCCGCTTTACTGGCGGGACTATTTTCCAAAGGTGCCGAAACGGTCACCTCGTCACCAATTTTGATAAAATCGGCGCCAATGCCCTTATATTTTCCTTCGGTAATGTACCGATACCCTTCTATTTCAGATTCAGAAATATAGTTGGTGTAAGGGTCTAAAGCTCCTAGCATAGCGTCAATACCAATCCGCATCATCTTGGATGGATTCAAATCATCGACGTAATGCGTGTTGATTTCTTGATAAAGATTGGTGAATATTTCTATGTTTTTAGAAATTTCGAATAATTTATCGTGGTCTTTTGTCACTGCCGCTACGCTACAAAAACCTACAACGGCCACTAAGCTAATCTTTAGAAATTTTCTCCAATTCATTCTTTAGTATTTAAAAGGACTAATTATATGCACTTAAAAACGATAAAAATGGGACTTATTGTTTAGCCAACAAGCATTTAATCTGTTTTTACGGTCAAAATATTTTCTTAGGTTCACTGGTTAGGTTCGATAGTCCTTATTTTTTGACCTACTCATTCAACGCCCAATTGTACGCTTTATAATTGACCGAAGTGTTATCATTTATTTTTGTAGTAGCGTACTTATTCAAATAATCCGTGATGTTGCCGAAATCTTCTTTGTACCAATCAAAAATTTTGGAAATTGCTACCTTGCCACTATTGATGTCATTATACTTTTCATTATTAATAAATGACTTTGCCGAGCGGGTTAATTGTCCTTCCAAATTTTGCGCCGTCCACGCTTTATTCCAAACGGGAGGGCAAGATTTGGCGGCACAGTTGACGGCAAAATGAATCCGAGCGTCTTTAAATTGCGGTCTTAAAATATCGTGTTCGATATTATTCAAAGAATAGGTTTTTCCACCCAATTTTATCCATTTTTTGTCCCAGGGCTTCCCGCCATCCAAGTCTGTAATGCTCTTCACGGGGTAATTATCCACGATTAATTTAATGGTAAAGGCATTATAGGCATTAATCCAGTAAGCCATTTTTTTACTGCGAGACCAACTATCTTGTACAGGATTATCGGCTAATGATTTTAGGTAAGCATCAAAAGCGGCAATGTCTGATTGGAAACCTTTATAGTTCACTTTTCCAGTAGAACTGATGTGCTTTTGTGCTAAAGTATTCCAAGCATCGTGAGAAAAAGCGGCGGGTTTAATAGGTACTACCTCCGCTTTAGGTTCCATCGTTTTGGGGGTAGTCGTTGGTACATTTGCTTTCGGCGTTGTAACGGTAGCATCCCTTTTCGCAGGTTCTTTTTCCTTAATGATGGTTTCTTCTTTTTCCGTGACTTGTTCTAAGTCAACGGCTTCTTTTTTCGTATTGAGCGGCTTCTCTTTTCTAGGTGCAGTAGTAATTGGTTGTTGAGAAAGCGTCTCTTTCTTGGTCGTCATTTTTTTCTCCGTAGGCAACTTCTTTTCTGATGCTTTTTGTGGTACGACTTCCTTTTCTATTACCTTTTTGGCCATTGGTTCCTTTTCTATTTTCTCTTCTTCCTTAACTGTTGCTTCCATCGTTGTTTCTGCGTCAGTAGTAGCCATTCTCTCTTTGGCAATTGGTTCAGTAGGTAATGTGGTAGCGGCAGCCACTTTACTTTCCTTGGTCGTATCGGGATTACTGCAGGCAACCGCCAAGAATAGCGATAACAAGCAGATATATTTTGCTAAATTTTTCATAATTTTTACTTTTCGTTTAAAATTGATTCTGTAAATAAAAAAGATTGAATACAACGATAAAACGCATCAGTCGTTTGAAAAGTTATTTCTCTACTAAAGAAAGATTGTCCATTGTTCGACCTAGGACAAAAAAAGGTTATCGTCTTCTTAAATTAAAGAAAGTCAATACTTTGTGATGTTTTTGTGAAGAATAGGCTATATTTAGTCATCAAAACAATAAACGAGAGGTCAGACCTAAGACAGCGTACAAAGAACTTTTTCGAGTGTATCTTTGACGAATTTTTCTGTAATAAAAATCTTCGATTAAATCATGTATAGAACTTTTTACTTATTTTTTTCAATTGTATTATTCTGTACTGCTTGCCAGCCATCGAATCCTGAAACGACTGGTGAAGTAGAGCTAACTGCCGAAACCGATGGGCCAGCAGATGACGAACCTTTGTTAGAAGTCAATCTGAGGAATTTGAGAGCGGAAAATGCTTTCGGGCAACCGACCATGATAGATGTTCTATACGACCCCGTTTTTCAAAAAGCCAAAACGTACGAAGCCTTTGCTTTAAAACCGTATCTACAACAATTGGTCGAAAGCCAACAGTTGGATACAACTAATACCGAAATCATCTTTTTGTGTAAAGATGGTTACAATCCTGGGATGCCGCTTAACAAAGTCTTGCAACACGAGCCCTATTTAGCCATTAAAGATTTAGAGGCTCCCGAAGGAAAAATGTGGGTGGACACTCTGCAGGGAAAATGGAATCCTTTTTATTTGATTTGGCCAAACCAACCCCAAGCGTCCAAAGGATTTACTTGGCCCTACGGCTTGGCTTACCTACAATTTAAAGCATCCGATGCTGCCTACGCTGCTGCTACTCCCAATGACAAGTACCACTTAGCGGGATTCGAGTTGTACAAAAATAAGTGTATGAAATGTCACTCTGTCAATCAAGTAGGGGGCATTATGGGGCCCGAAATGAACGTTCCCAAAAATATAACGGAGTACTGGGCCGTCAGTGACATTAAGGCTTTTGTGAAAAATCCTTATAGTTATCGGTACAATAGCAAGATGCCGCCCGTTGCTAATCTAAAGGACGAGGAATTGAACCAAATTATTGGCTATTTATCGTACATGAAAAATCAGAAAGTGGCCGTTGAATAATTGATAATCTGTTGATTAATTATTGACAAAATTCTATTTCTACTACCTACTTTTAAGAACCCATTACCCATCATTTATCATCCATCAATCATAAAACCATGATTCCAGCAAACGAAACATTCGGCGGCACCTTTCCTTTCCAACCTAACTTTTTCGAAGGGCGAGGATTTAAAATGCACTATGTGGATGAGGGAGAAGGCGACGTAATTATCTGCCTACACGGTCAACCTACTTGGGGCTATTTATACCGAAATTTTATCCCATTTTTATCTAAAACACACCGAGTCATCGTTCCTGACCACAAAGGCTACGGGAAAAGCGAAACGCCACAAGGAGTGCCCTATACTTTTCAAGACCACGTGGAGAATCTAGCAGCTTTGATTGATTATTTGAAGCTAGAAGATATTACCTTTGTTTGTCAAGATTGGGGCGGCCCGATGACCGGGGCTTACACCCTACGGCATCCCGATAAAGTCAAACGAATTTGTATGATGAATACCATGATGGGGTACGGATTTGCGTGTAAAGAAATTCCACCCGCTAATCCTAAACCGCCGAGTTTGCAGGAATCTTCTTGGTTTCAATGGGTATTAAAAGCTAAGAAGGAAGGTTTTTACCACGAAACAATGAGTAGGCTAGGAGACAACGTTCTGAGCAACATGAAAAAATTGTACTTTCACAATACGGGAGTGGTGGATGAACAGTGGATTCGGGCGTATTCGATGCCCTTTGCAACACCCGAGGAATGTGTGGCCGCCATTGAATTTCCACTTGATGCCGCCTACGGAAGGATTCGAGATTACGTAGTGGAAGGCATTAAAACGGGTAATTTGGAAAAACTTCGAGCAAAGCCCGCTATGTTAGCCGAAGGTATGGCGGACAAAGCGATGCCGCCTGCTATGGTGATGGACGATTTTAGGCGCTTATTTCCTAAAGGCCCTATCGTAAAGTTGGAAAATGTGGGTCATTTTTGCCAAGAAGACGCCCCCGTAACTTTGGTTGCCTTGATTCAACAGTTTATACAAATGACCTAGTGTAGTGACTCGTAATTAGTTGATTAGTGACTAGTTGGTCAAAATGCTAAATTTTAAGTTTTCATCATCTGTGCAAACGGTCAATCATTTATGACTCAAACCATTAGTACTGTTGGAATGCGGCGCAAACTTTACTGATTTAGCAAAAAACTTTTAAATTGCGGTCAGTAAAGTAAAAGTATTCCAAACATGAAAAATCAACAAGGCGGACAGCAAGAAGTGGAAACAGAATTGAGTCGCGATTTAGGGTTAACGACAGCACTTTCTATTGGCGTTGGAACCATGATTGCGGCGGGTATTTTTACCCTTTCGGGACTAGCTATTCGAAACGTCGGTTCCGCAGCTATCTTATCTTTTTTATTAGCGGGAATTGCTGCTACTTTTACAGCGCTCGTTTACTGCGAGTTCGTTTCTATCTATCCTCGTTCGGGCGAGGGGTACTTATACGCTCGAAAGACTTATCCTGCACCCCTAGCTTACTTTGTCGGTTGGGCGCTTTTCCTAGGCTACACCTCTTCTTGTGCTTTCTACATTGCTAGTCTATCTACTTATTTCAACGAATTTATTCAGCATCTTCCTATTGAATCTCTATTTGGAATTGTTTGTTTGATTGCGTTGACGTTACTGAATATTAAGGGGACGGAAGAAAGTGGCAAATTTCAAGTGGTCGTTACCGCTGCGAAGGTTTTACTGCTCATTTGGTTTATTGCAGGTGGTGTTCCTTTTATAGAAATGGATGAAGTTATCAATCGTTTTAGTACCGATATTGTAGCGATTGGGTCAACGGCGGCACTCGTTTTTATCACTTTTTTTGGCTTTTCGGCCATCGCCGCCGCTGCGGGCGAAGTCAAAGACCCCGTAAAAAATATTCCTCGGGCTATCTTTATTTCAATGGGAGTTGTTACAGCACTCTATACGGCCGTTGTCTTAGTGGTTTTATTTGCTGGCTTGACCGAATATACGGAAGCAGCGATGGGCGAAGCAGCTAAGAAATTTTTGGGCTATTTTGGTGGGTATGTCATTATTGCGGGTGCCATTTTTTCAATGATTTCGGCGTCAAATGCATCTATTATGGCGGGGTCGAGAGTGATACTGTCAATGAGTCAACTGGGGCATTTACCCGAAGAAGTTGGAACCATTAATAAAAGAACAAAAACACCCATTGTTTCGGTATTTCTAGTCAGTGGTGCTATTTTGGTTTTCTCCCTAATTTTGCCTTTAGAAGACCTCTCCTACTTTGCCAATACGGTGTTGTTACTCGCCCTTATTCTAGTCAACATTGCGCTTATTATCCACCGAAAAAAATTCCCCAATATTGAGCGTCCCTTTCGAGTCCCACTCGTACCGTTAATTCCTATTTTGGGAATTTTGGCCAATGCTTATTTGATTTTACAAATCTTTAGCCATCCAATTCCACTCTTCTTAGCCATCGGCAGTTTATTACTGGGAATGTTAGGTTTCTTAGCTTGGAAAGGAACGCAAACGGCAGAATCTTCCATCAAAGGGGCGGCTTCCCACGTAGCGCACAGTCAAGGTCGAGGTACGGTAGATAAGAAAAAATTCAGAGTACTCGTTCCCATTGCGAATCCGAACACGACCGAAAGTCTTATTCAAATTGCGGCCGCTATAGCCAAGCAACGTAATGGGGAGTTGTTGCTGGTCAAAATAGTGACCGTTCCCGACCAAATGCCACTCCATAGTTTTGACGAAGACCTCGTAGAGGGGGAACAAATCGCCTTAAAACGAGCTAGAAAAATTGCGGATAATTTAGGCGTTCCTGCACATACGCTTATTCGAATTAGTTACAATGTCGCCAGAGCCATCTTAGAAACTTCTAGTGACCGCTATTGCAATCTAATTGTATTGGGTTGGAAAGGCTACTCGACCAATAAAGAAAAAATATTAGGCACGATTACCGAAGCGGTGGTCACGCACGCCAAATCGGATATTATGCTCGTCAAGTTAGTAGGAGAGGAGCCTATTCAAGATATTTTGTTGCCAACGGCGGGTGGAGAACACGCCAAATGTGCCGAACAGTACGCCTACGCTCTAGCCAAAAATAATCAAGGTAGCTTGACCGTTTGCCAAGTTGTTTCTGGAGAGTCAAAGACGGAACAGGTAAACTTGGGCAAAGTGAATTTGACCAAAGCGCTAGACCGATTGGCTAACGAAGAGCAAGTTGACATCCAACAAGAATTGATTCATAATACTTCCGTTGTAGAAGGAATCGCCACCGAAGCGGAAAAACACGACGCCGTTATGATTGGCGCCGCGGGACAAAGCATTTATCCACAATTTCTATTTGGTAGCATACCAGAAGAAATCGCCCGACAAACGAACAAAACGGTCATTGTCGTCAAACGACATAATCCAGTGAAGGCATTAATTGGGAAAGTAATTGGGGAATAATTAAGGATAATCCATTGGTAATGAATGATGCTCTTCTCTTTTTCAGTGGTCAACAACTCGAAGCAGTATTGAGTTATGAAAAACTAGTGGTTGCTTTACGACAAGCCTTCCAACAAGATTTTATCGTTCCAACCCGTCACCATCATAATTATGCGAATCCATCCTTGGGTAGCGATTCCACCTTATTATTAATGCCGGCTTGGCAAATTGACGGTTATTTAGGGGTAAAAATGGTGACCGTCACTCCCCAAAATAGTCAACGAAACCTGCCCGCCGTCCAAGGAATTTATATTTTAGCTGACACCAAAACGGGCACGCCTTTAGCTTACATGGATGCAAAAGCCTTAACTACTCTCCGCACTGCCGCTACGTCTGCCTTGGCCGCTACTTTTTTATCGAAACCTAACAGTCAGTCTTTGTTAATGATTGGCACGGGGGCGATGGCACCCGCATTGATAAAAGCCCACGCTACTGTTCGACCTATTGACAAAGTGTTCGTTTGGGGACGCAATTTTGAAAAAGCAATGGCTATTCAGCAGCAATTTGCTAATGCAAAATATACTGTACGAGCCGTCGAAACTATCGAAGAAATAGTAGCTGAAGTGGACATTATTTCCTGCGCTACTTTTAGCAAAAATCCGCTATTAAAAGGTCAGTGGTTGACCGAAGGCCAACACATTGATTTGGTTGGTTCTTACCAACCCGATTGTCGAGAAGCGGACGATGAAGTTCTACAGAAAGCGTCTCTTTTTATTGATACCGAAGCGGCAATGAAGGAGAGTGGTGATTTAGTTATTCCGTTACAAACGGGAGTTATTCTTTCGACGGATATTAAGGGAGACCTTACTACGTTGTGTCAGGAAAAGATGAGTGGTCGGACAAATTCTCAAGAAGTCACCTGTTTCAAATCCGTTGGTTACGCTTTGGAGGATTTAGTGGCCGCAAAGTTGGCGTACGAAATTATACTTAGCAAAACCATCGAGTAAATATTTAGAAAATCAACTCAAAGGTCTTTTTCTAGAGGAACTACTTCATTTTTCCCCAACACAAAATACATATTCACTTCTCCCTTGTTTTTAGCTTTTACTTTGCCTCTGTATTGACACTCGAATTGATGCTTGATGAGTTGGTAAGTACTCTCCGAGACGTTCACCTTACCTGCTTCGCCTTTGGTTTCCATTCTAGCTGCAAGATTAACGGCGTCTCCCCAAATATCATAAGCGAATTTCTTTTTCCCAACCACACCTGCGGTCACACTCCCCGAATTAATACCCAAGCGTAATTTCCACGCTACGCCGTAAGGAGATTGGTAATTAGAAATGTATTGCATGATGTTCAAGGCAGCGTTTGTCATATCAATAGCGTGGGACTCTTTGGCTATGGGCAAACCTCCTACACACATGTATGCGTCACCAATCGTTTTTATTTTTTCTAAACCGAATCGAGCAGTGATATCATCAAACGCTTGAAAAATTCGGTCTAATTCCTCCACTAATTGATTGGCGGTTAGTTGTTCCGCAATTTGAGTAAAACCGACAAAATCAGAAAGTAAAATGGTGGTGTTTTCAAAATATCGAGGAGTAGCTTTCCCCTTTGCTTTTAATTCTTCGGCCGTTGCTTTTGGTAAAATATTCAGTAATAAATTATCAGACTTTTCTTTCTCTTTTTGAATAATTTGATTGCGTTCGTCCAAGAGTACTAAGGCACTTTGTTTATTTCGGTAGTTTCGATAAAAGGCAAAAGCCAACAACAAAGCTGCCAGCAATGCTGCGATAACCCCATAAGTTACAAAGCGTTGCTGCTGTAACTTTTGTTGGTTCTCCGCTTCTTGAGCTTGTTGTTTTTTCTCAAATTCATAACTCATTTCTAGTTCCGCTACTTCTCTCGTTTTATCTGCATTAACCAAGCTATCTGCAAGGGTTTTAAATGCTTTGTGATTCAGATAAGCGCTTTTGTAGTTGCCTAACTCGGCGTAGGCTTCGCTCAATAAATTATGTCCTTTAACGATGTCTTGAGTGGATTGAAACGACTTAGCGGATTCAAACCCTTTCGTCAAATAAGATAGTGCTTTTTGCGGTTGCTTGGCGGCCAAATAGTATTTTCCCAGTGCGAGTTCTGCCCAAGCCACACTATAAGCGTCTTCCAATTCTTGAAATAATTTTAGGCTACTTGAAATGTAAATACGAGCGGAATCCAGTTCTTCTGTTTCTAAAAACATACCCCCTAAACTAGCTTTAGCTAGCGCAATATTACTTTGCGAACTATCTAATTTTGATTGTTCAAGATATTGTTGGTAATAGCGAATTGCATCCTGATTGTTGCCCTGTGCTGCACTAACCATCCCGAGTCCATTGAACGCTGCTGAGCGATAATCAGGATAAGCTGCAGCTTGTTCAAAAAATGATTTTGCCTTATCATAATGGCCTAATTCAAGATGTTCTTCCCCTAATGCCCCTAGCGTGTAACCTCTAATATTTGTACTATCGCGACTCTTAGGAATTATGGGTAGCATTTGATAAATCATATCAATTCCTTTCTTATATTCTCCATGCCAATAGAAATAACGTTCTCTTTGTGCCAAAGCAGTAAGTAGGCATTCCGTCCATATTTTTTGTTTACATAGATTTTCTATACTATCTATACAGGTAACAAATTCGGGTGAAAACACATCCATTCCTCTGGTCCATGTTTCCATCATATAATCCAGAGAATCATCGGTTATTTCTTGATTTTTCAAAAAATCAGGTAAACATTGAGCTTGTAGAGAAATAGAAGCGGAAGCGAGCGTAATGATTAAAATTAGTATTCGAGGTAACATTTGTTGAAGTCGTTTTAAGATTAATACAGAAGTGGTCTGACTTCCCCGATACGGGTCTATAGTTGATGGGTTTAAAAGAAAAATTCCTTGAAGTAATCTCTCTCTTAAACCCAATAGTTATATCTTGAATAGCCACTAAGTTCTAAATTTTTTTTAGAAAAAATAGCTATTCGTTAAACCTCTTCCTTTTTACTTAGTCCAATAATCAACATCCGTTTTTGACATTAACTAACCAATTTAAAAAGACGAAGATGAACGTAGTAAAAAGCAAAGTGGCCGCATTGGCTTTATTTTTAATCACTTTAACCGTACAAACGGTGTTTGCGCAAAGAGAGGCAAGATTCAAAGGGCGAGCCGTCGGTATTTCAGAACAGGTATTGGAAAAATTAGACTTATCCGATGACCAAAAGATAGAATTAGAAGCGTTGAAAAATGGGTTTAAAACCAAAATGCAGACCATACGAAATACAGAATTTGAAACCACCGAAGACAAAAGAGCCGCTGTGAAGCGTTTGCGGGAAGAACAAAAGAGCGCCTTTGAAACCATCTTGACGGAACAACAGCAATCCCAATTAGCAACCATCAGAGCGAACCAAAAAGAAGAAAGAAAAGCCAATCGGGAAGAATTGAAAACAGCTTTGGAAAACTATCGAACAGCCAACGTTCGCCCCGTTCTACTTGCGCAAAGAGCCAAACTAGAAACACAAATATCCGAGGAAGACCGAGCAACGCTTGCGGAACTGCGCCCAATCTTTGCCACTAAAAAAGCAGAGAGAAAAGCTGCTCGGATGGAAGGAAAAAAAGAAAAAAGACCTTCTGAGGTCAAAGGAACGGACGAAGACAGAAAAACGCTAAAAGGTCTCGTAGAAAAATACAAAGCGAATATTGAGTCGCTGTTAGCGGAAATTGCCCCGCAACAGCAAAAATGGCGAGCAGAACAAAAGGCTATCATCGACGCTAACCGACCTGAGGGCAGTAAAAACCGTCGTCCAAAAAAAGATAGAAAAGAAAAGTCGGAGCGGCAAGTCATCAAAAAAGGCGCTTTTTTGTTGCTAGACCCCAATGAGAAGTAGGGAAAATGGAAAAACGTTGACATTCTTTGGTAATATAGTATAATTTCCAACCATTCCCAATAGGGATAAGGGTTTTCTTATAAAACTAGTTAACAGACAAATGTAGTCGGTGCGCTGCACCTTTTATGAGAAAAATAAATTAGCGCAAAAAGTAGATACAAAGGTTATCGATGCGCTTCATCTGATACGGTAAGCCCCATTCGGGGCTACTATATTTGTATTAAACTTATTCGATAGGTCCTTTTATCCTAAAGGTGCATCGCACCGACCCTATTTAGCAAACCATTTTTATAAGAAACCCCTTCAATAGGGATAATCCTTTATCCGTTATTCTAAAAATGTTACAGTGTAAAAGAAGCCTTCGATGCACCAATATCGAGGGCTTCTTTATTTTGACAATCTTACAGCCAATTCAAAAATTACCGCTAATTTTAGTAATTGGTATTTCATTGCTTCTGTTAAAACTGAATGACCTATGATTGGGAAACTACTGAACAAACTAACACGGCGGAAATGCTATTTTTCTGGGAAAAGAAATTTATCCCAAATACGAACAGACAATTGCTCAACAAATTACCCAACAAACACATTTAGAAAAGAAGTTGTTTTTGGCAAAAAAAGGAGACATCCTAATTTGGCACGCCAATTTATTGCACGGTGGAAACCCTATTTTGAATCCCGAACATTCTCGCAAGAGTATGACACTGCATTATTTTGCCGAAGAGGTCAGCTGCTACCACGAAGTCACACAGCGGCCAGCTTTAATTGACGAAGCCTAGCATTGATAGTTAGAAAATCAAGAAAAATATATCTACTCAGAATAGAGAAAAGAGACCATTTCATTGAGAGAAAAGGGACTTATACTTCGGAGAATTCAACAAAAATTTGGATGATTATGCTCATTTGTCAACATTTTAAGTCTCTAATCCCTATTCTCTACTCTCGGTTCTAAATAATTATGAAAAAAGATTACTTTTGATTAGTTTGGATGATAATTCAAATATGTGTTTATTTTTTTTGAAAAAAACTACAAAAAGTTTTGTATTACTAAACAAATCATTTATTTTTGTGTAAGTGAAAACAAATAATTGATTGATAACTCTAATTTACTAGTTCAAAATACTGCTGATAATGTCAAAAGAAAAAGAAAATAAATTAAAAGCCCTCCAACTAACGGTCGATAGATTGGAGAAGACCTATGGAAAAGGTACCGTTATGCGTCTTGGTGATAAGCAAGTGGTGCAAGTAGAAACCATTCCTACGGGTTCTTTGGGCTTAGACATCGCTCTAGGTGTCCAAGGTTTTCCTAAAGGTCGGGTAGTAGAGATTTATGGACCCGAATCGTCGGGTAAGACGACCCTGGCAATTCACGCTATTGCCGAAGCGCAGAAGAAGGGTGGTATTGCCGCTTTTGTGGATGCAGAACACGCATTTGACCGCTTTTACGCCGAGAAATTGGGAGTGGACGTAGATAATTTGCTGATAGCTCAACCTGATAACGGAGAACAAGCCCTAGAAATAACGGAGAACTTGATTCGTTCGGGTGCCATTGATATTATTGTAGTTGACTCCGTCGCAGCTTTAGTACCCAAAGCAGAAATTGAAGGTGAAATGGGAGATTCTAAGATGGGTTTACAAGCTCGTTTGATGTCGCAAGCACTTCGAAAGTTGACGGCAATTATCGGCAAAGCCAATACCTGTTGTATTTTCATCAATCAGTTGAGAGAAAAAATTGGCGTGATGTTCGGTAATCCCGAAACGACGACGGGTGGTAATGCACTAAAATTCTATGCGTCAGTCCGTTTAGATATTCGTAGAAGTGGAGCGGCTATTAAAGATAAGGAAGGTAACGTTGTAGCCAATCACGTAAAAGTACGGGTTAAGAAAAATAAATTAGCACCTCCTTTCCGTGAGGCAGAATTTGATATTACCTACGGAAAGGGCATCTCCAAAGTGGGTGAAATCATTGACTTAGGAGTTGACCAAGACATTATTAAAAAGAGTGGTTCTTGGTATTCTTATGCCGACGCAAAAATCGCCCAAGGTAGGGAAGCGGCTAAACAATTCATGGCGGATAATCCAGAAGTAGCCGAAGAAATCGAACAAAAGATTAAGGCTAATATCCTAGGTATTGAGATGGAAGAAGAAGCAATGGAAGCAGCGGCAGAATGATTCGTTGATTGATTATTGGTTATTAATTATTAGATAGAGAAAAGGCTCAAGCAATTGATTTTGTTTGAGCCTTTTTATTTTTATTAATGTCAACTGTCCAAGCCAGCCGTCGCTATTTTATGAAAAACTTTGTTACACCATTGCTCGCTTCTGCTTCAAAATATCTGCAAAAAGCCCTTCGTTCAATGCGTTCATTGCCTCTTTTTTATATTTTGAATTCACTAAGATAGAAATATTACTTCGACTCCCTCCCGACGAAATCATTCGAATAGGGACATTAACTAATGTATTAATCACCTTTGCTGCCACGCCCGCTTCCGTATGCTTAAATTCTCCTGCTACGCAAATAATCGTTTGATTTGTATCAATTTCAACGGTACCAAAAGTCTTCAAGTCTTTTACGATAGCGTCTAGGTGCTTATCATCATCGATGGTCAAAGAAACAGCGACCTCTGAAGTAGTTATCATATCAATCGCTGTCTTGTAATTCTCAAAAACTTCGAAGACTCGTTTCAGAAAACCGTAGGCGTTTAACATTCTAGAAGACTGAATTTTGATAGCCGTAATACCGTCTTTGGCCGCAATGGCTTTTACTCGACTTGGCGTCGGCGTGACAACTTCCGAGATAACTGTTCCTTTGGCTTCGGGTTCCATCGTGTTCAATAATTTCACAGGAACGCCAGATTTTTGAGCAGGTAATACACAGGAAGGATGCAGAATTTTTGCCCCAAAATAAGCTAGTTCTGCCGCTTCGTTGAACGATAATTCGTGGATGGGAAAAGTATCTTTTACGACTCTTGGGTCAGTGTTGTGCATTCCGTCAATATCCGTCCAAATTTGAATTTCCGTTGCGGGCAGCGCCCCACCAATAAGCGTAGCCGTATAATCCGAGCCACCTCTTCTCAAATTATCGACCTCATTAGCGTCATTCATACAAATATATCCTTGAGTAATATATACTTGATGTTTCCCCGTTTTTTGTAGTGTTGTCGTTAAATTTTCCTTGATGAAAGCTAAGTTGGGTTCACCATTCGTCGTTTTCATAAAGTCCAAAGCGGGAATCAGCGTGGCATTTAATCCAATTTCTTGCACATAGTATAGAAACAAATGCGTAGAAATCAATTCTCCTTGTGCCAAAATCAATTTGGCATCCGCCTCGGTAAAGTTAGCGGCATCGAAATTTCTAAGCAATGCAAACTTTTCGGTAATTAATGCCTTCGCTTTTTTGAGCGATTCATTACTATCGTACAGATTTTGAATAAAGGGTTGATAATGCGCTTCTAATTTATCAATTAAAGTATGCGCTGCCGCTTTTCCTTCCGTCTGATAAGCCGTATGTATTTCAACCAAGCTATTAGTGGTGCCAGAGACGGCAGATAAAACAACTATTTTCTCTACACCATCGTCAATCAGTTGCGCAATGTGGTGCATTCTTTCGGGCTTACCGACGGACGTTCCGCCAAATTTTAATACTCGCATTTTTTAAGATGATTTACGGGGTAACTGTTCCAACTGAAAAGTTACCGATTTTATAAAACGCTTGGTTTGGTTGGCTAAAAAAGATTGTTCTTAAACAACAAAAGACCCGAACTTGCAAGTAGCTCGGGTCTTTTGACGAATGAATATACTAAATATAAAAATTTAACCCGAGGCTAGGACGGCATCGTGCGTTTTGTCTTTTTGTAGGTACGTTTTTTTATATTCATGTTGCAAAGGAACTTTGAAAAAATAAGTTTACCAATTTTGAAATGGATTTCTTTTGTATGCTTTGAGAAGGTATAGAAAAAAGTTCAATTCAAAATTCTTCTAGTAAATTTATTTTTCAGTTGCACAAAGGTAACTGTATTTTCATTAAACACCAATCTCGAAATGGTTCCATAAAGAGCTTTCCTATAAACATTCCTCCTAAATCGACGTTTCGACAAACTATCTTTTATTTAAAGTAGTTTGTAAAAATAGTTTGGCTCATACAAAGGTAGTTTTTTCAAAATGATTCAACACAGACTTATTCAGATTTTATTAATGCCCTTTTCCTTGTTGTACGGCTTGGGAGTAAGTCTGCGTAATATTGCTTACAAGTACAATTTGCTCAAAGGCGTTGCTTTCAATTTGCCCGTTATCTCTGTGGGTAACTTGACAGTCGGCGGTGCGGGTAAGACCCCTCATATTGAATATCTCATTCGATTATTAAAAGATTACATTAACATCGCCACCTTGAGTCGAGGATACGGTCGAAAAACGAAGGGTTTTTTATTAGTTCGACCCAATCACAACTCCGAAGAAGTAGGGGACGAACCGTTACAATTCCGTCGAAAATTTCCCGATATCATGGTCTCGGTTAGTGAGAACAGAACCTTTGCGGTTCCTCAGCTACTAATAGAGCAACCCGATTTACAGGCAGTTTTGTTAGACGATGCGTTTCAGCATCGCAGTATCGACCCGGGCTTGAATATCCTGCTAACCGAATATCAGCATCCTTACACAAAAGATTTTTTATTGCCTTCGGGACGACTTCGCGAGTGGTCCGCAGCGGCGGAAAGAGCAGACATTATTATTGTTTCCAAATGTCCAAGAGAACTCAGTGACGCAGACCGACAGCAAATGAACGAGGAATTGGCCCCGAGAAAATACCAACAATTATTTTTTTCTTATTATACGTATCAGAAGCCTTACTATCTGTTCAACCCCATTTATCGAGCGCCATTAAACGAAGAATTAAATATTTTGCTAATTAGTGCCATTGCGCGTACGGATTATCTAGTCAACTATTTAGAAGAAGAAGTAAATCATGTAAGAGTCCTCCAATACGAAGACCACCACTATTTTACCAATTACGATATTTCGCATCTAAAACGGAACTTTGAAGAAATTGAAGAGAACAATAAGATAATCCTCACGACCGAAAAAGATGCGATGCGCTTGGAATTGCATCGAGACTATTTACTAGAGCATAAACTACCCATTTTCGTACTACCCGTAGAAGTGGCATTTCATCAAAACGATGGAACGGCCTTCAATCATTTAGTCCAGCAATTTTTACTTAATTTTAAAGTTTAAGATTCCGACCCTGTACCGCCCAACATCAGCGCACCAAAAATCTTTGGCTATTTTGTAACAAAAAAAGGTTTCACTTGGATTTACAAAATTTAACAGTTTTGTGTTTCCCGAATTCTCAACTAAGCCTACCACTTATTAAATTTTGGTAACATTCGGCTTATTTTCACCCCCTAAGCGTATTTAGGAAACTTGTTTATTCCTCCAAAAGGCCATACCTTTCAGATTCATAAGAGGATAGATAATAGAAAAAAAACTAAAGTAGCAAAAGTTAGTACTGCTTTTGCTCCAGAGCAATAACAGTTTTCTTCTTCAAATTACGGCTTAACTTGCGTGCGATTAGTAACCGAAAATTGTAGAGGTCTGCTCTTGAAATTTGCTTTATACGATACATTATTTAGTTAAAAACGTAAAGCCTTCACATCAATCTACAGACAGCGTTCAATTTGTCATTTCACCGCTAAAAACAGGTGAAATACTTAATTTTCTCTGTCTCGTCTTAGTGCCTTTAACTGATGCAATATCAGAACTTACTGAAAATCATAGGATTATCGGCAGATAATGCTAAATTCCGACAGGAAAAAGTCCTTAAAAATGACACAAAGTATGCTAAGGACTGTTATCTTTGCACTAACTTCTGCACTATGCAACAAAAAAAATAGGCAAGCTTTGCTTTTTAGCATAGAGTTTGTAATAACTTTAAATGTAATACGAAAGCGTGTTACAGTTCTCGTTGAAAGAGTGTATTCTGTGCAAATTCCAGAATCACTCCACTATTCGTATGGGTCTCAATATTAGATGCTACAATCCAAAATTATTTTTTTCAATTTTTTCAGTACCCATAATGTTAATAGGTAAAACACAAGTATGGAAGTAACAACAACAAATTTATCCCCTCAGGCAAAGGCTGATTATGGTCTTGTCCTGCGCGCCATTGACGGTGACCAAAGAGCATACGCAAAATTAATGGACCGCTACCGCAATTCGATTTACCACATGATGTATAAGATGGTAAGCAATCGCGAAGATGCGGACGACTTGACGCTCGAGGCCTTCGGAAAGGCCTTTAACAAGTTAGCAAGTTACACACCTCGGTACGCTTTTAGTACGTGGTTGTTTAAAATCGCCATTAATAACTGTATCGACTACATTCGCAAAAAAAGATTACACCTGCTTTCCATTGATGACCCAATCGAACCAGGAGGTGACCACGATTACTCTAGCAACTTGAAAGCGAGTTCCCTAGACCCCGAAGAAAAATTCATTCGGGCACAAAGAGTCAAATTGATGAGAGATATTCTCCAAAAACTCAATTTAAAGTACCGCTTGATGATTGAACTCCGATTCTTCGAAGAATTGAGTTACGACGAAATTGCCAGAGAATTGGACATCCCCTTAGGTACGGTAAAAGCACAATTATTTAGAGCAAAGGAAATCTTATATAATTATTTGCAGCAGCCTGGGGCAAGTGCTTACCTCGAATCCACCAAAAGACGGGTTCGACGAAAAGCGATGGCCAATCAAAACTAGGATTAAAATAACAATTTAATCCAATCGAACCTCCAAGTTTGTAAAAGCTTGGAGGTTTACTATTTTGTACCACTAATGCAGCAGAGCCGCTACTACATAAGACAGACCACTTTGCTGTCAGACTGCTTACAGTTGTCAAATTTGAAACTTGTCAACGTCAAAAGTTGACCTCTGACAATGAAACCCGCCCGCCTGAATCGGCATTCGGGCAGGTGGTCTGACTTCTGACCTCTTGTTCATTAACCAATTTAGCATGAAAGTACTAATGGTTTGTTTAGGTAATATCTGTCGTTCTCCTTTAGCGGAAGGCATTTTGCAACAAAAAATCGAAGCCCAACAACTCAATTGGGAAGTAGATTCCGCTGGGACCAGTGGTTGGCACGATGGAGAATTACCCGACCGTCGGTCTATTGAAGTGGCTAAAGCACACAGTATTGATTTGACCCATCAACGGTCTAGACCCTTTAGAGCGTCGGACTTGGATGAGTTTGATTTGATACTTGCCATGGATAGTTCAAACTATGTAAATATCTTAAGGTTAGCTACAACCGAAGCGCAGAAGAAAAAAATCAAACTCATTTTGAATTATGTATATCCTGGCCAAAATCGGGGTGTTCCCGACCCTTACTACGAAGGGGGATTTGAGGGGGTTTATGAAATGTTAGAGAAAGCCTGTAAACAGGTCGTCAATGTTCATAGTCAGTGACCATAGCTGAGCAAACACTAGCGTTTTTACTATCAGTTTTACGTTTTTGGTTAGAAAAAAGAATACTCTTTACAATCTTCACTTATTATTTTATCAAATTTTTATTTTTCATTCCACAGAATTTTTATTTTATTTATTTGATAATCAAGTATCTATAGAACGAATTTTCGGAAAAAGTAGTCGCTTCTATCACTTTTTAAGAAAAAATTAAGGTTTTTGTTGAAAAAAAGTGTCTTTACTCGCAAACCCTTCGTCTAAACCACATCTAAAAACTATAAATTTCGGCACACCTCAAGCGGTTTACATCTTCACACCCCTTCGATTAGAGTAAAAAAACTTGTACTAGTTTAGTACCTTTGCGCACACAGTACAAACTAAATCCCTTTGGAGAAGTCAATCAATAAGATGAAAATATCGGATGAAGAGCTCATTCGGCACTATTTAGATACTCAGAATTCGAAGTATTTTGACCAGCTTTATTCAAAGTATGCGACTAAGGTATTTAGCAAATGTATCTCTTTGTTAAAAGACGAAGCAGGTGCACAGGATGCTACGCAGGACATCTTTTTGAAGATATTTCTGAATCTTTCTAAATTTAGTGGTAAATCTAAATTCTCTACTTGGATTTATTCCATTACGTATAATT